>CAMYIS010000238.1 GCA_947258485.1 uncultured Woeseiaceae bacterium | reverse complement strand
TCGCGCAACGGAGATCTCGAGTGGACGGCCCTGCCGCAGGTCCGTCTAGGCCTGACCCGCGGCGGCCATGTCGCGCTGAACCTGGGGGTGGAGGTGCCGCTGTCGGATCAGACTTGGGATACGCGTTACTACGTTACGCTGCTTTGGGATTTCGCGGACGGAAGTTTCTTCCAGGGCTGGTAATTCCTGGCAGGACGATGCGCACCTCATTCGGAGAAACTACTTGACAAATTAGTTGCATTAATCAACTATATAGTTGAGTGGTTCAACTAAAGGGCTGTGCGATGAAAGAGACACAAACACATACGGTCGTGCGCGAAGGCTATGCGCGCGTTGCAAGGGAAAAAACGAGCTGTTGCGGACCGACTGGCCGCGATACAAGCGCCCAGATCAATACTGCGAAGCAGATCGGGTATTCCGACGTGGACCTGGCCGGACCAGCAGCTACCGGGAACCTCGGCCTTGGCTGCGGCAACCCGACGGCAATCGCGAGTCTGCAGCCGGGTGAAGTCGTCGTTGACCTTGGGTCGGGCGCCGGGTTCGATGCACTGCTAGCCGCAGAGAAGCTCGGCAGCGACGGGCGTGCGTTTCATCGGTGTCGACATGACGCCGGAGATGCTGGCGCGCGCACGCACCAACGCCGTGAACGCAGGCTACGCGCAGACGGTCGAGTTCCGTGAGGGGTTGATCGAGGCGCTGCCCGTCGCATCGGGGTCAGCGGACGTCATCATCTCCAACTGCGTCATCAACTTGAGCCCCGACAAAGCAACGGCGTTTCGCGAAGCGTTTCGTGTATTGAAGCCAGGTGGCCGGTTGGCGATCAGCGACATCCTGCTGACGAAGCCATTGCCGGCCGAGGTGGCGCAAAGCGTCTCGGCGTTGATCGGATGCGTCGCCGGTGCGGAAACAGAAGAAGTCTACGTAGGACACATTCGGGACGCCGGCTTCGTGGCCATCGAGCTGCAGCGGCGGCCCGTCGGAGAGATATTCGACTTGGCCAGCCACGGACGATCCTGTCATCAGCGCGGCGATCACGGAATTTGGCGTCGAGCGAGCCAAGGAGGTTGCGGGGACGATCTTTAGTTACACGATCCAGGCAACGAAACCTTGAGTACACTCGTAGCTGATGTCGTCGCGTTCTATCGTATGTTCGCAATGATGGAGCGAGACCAGGTCTGCTGTGGCACCGTGACAGTCGCGCAATGTGCGGTCCTTCAGACGCTGCTTGAAGGCACGTGGGATGCGTCGACCCTCGCCAGTCATGCACGCGTGACCAAAGGGGCAATGACGCGACTGCTCGATGGACTGGAGTCACGCGGGTTCGTCGAGCGGCACCAGGACCCAGACGACGGACGCCGCTGGCTGATCGAGCTGACCGCTACCGGCACAAAGGAGGCCAGGCGGCTCACCGGCATGACCGAGAACGCCGTCGCCCTGATCATGTCGCGGATGCCAAAGGACATGCGCAAGCCTGCGGTCGCCATGATCGCAGAGCTACGCAAAGCCGCCGAAAAAGTGCGCGACCAGATCGATTGTTGCTGATGGATAGCGTAGATATGGCGCCGTGTAGGACCAGCTCGAGGACGCGGTCCAGTATGCGAGTCGGCATAGTGGTCTTGATGCTCGCTGGTATGAGCGTTGCAGCAGCTACCGAAATCCACCGCTGTTTGCTGAAGGATGGTACATTCGCCTTCCAGGAAACCCCGTGCCCCGAGTCCGCTGTGCATGTCGACAAGGGCAGCGAAGCTGGCGAGAGTCATACCGAAAGCGGCACACTCGCTGCTGACGATGACGCCTTCGACTTCGTTAATCCATTTGACGAGCCCGAAAATCCGCCGACGTCTGCTGAACCAACGCTACCGGAACCGGTGTCGCAGAACCGTGCCGAGTGCGAGAAAACGACGCGGGATGCGATCGACGCGATTGACCTCGAGATGCGGGGGAATGCCTACACGAAGGAACAGGGCGAGGAATATCTTGCGGAGCTGCTCGCATTGACGCGGCAGTTACGTGCCTGCAAGCAGCTATAACTAAACCGGGGTCGAACCGAGGTTTTAGAAAACTTCGGTTCGACCCTTGGCATAATTTAACAACTCCATCGGGGTGTGCGTATGAACTTTAGCTTTTCTATTTCTCTTTCCGTTGGACTTCTGACGACCTTGACTGTGTTTGCGAACGCTGCCGCCGAAATCGCGGTAGGCGACCGCGGCGTAACCTGCGCCGACGATCCGGCGTGTATCAATCGCCTTCATCCCGACATCCCGACGGTTGCCAATGCCGATCCCGGTGAGCGCATCGTATTCGTCGGCCGCGATGCCTTCGATCTGACTCTCGATCCGGACGAATTTTCGAGCGCGAAGGCCATACCCCGGGAAGGAATCGGCATCGTCCACGCACTGACCGGCCCGGTCTTTATCAACGGCGCGAAAGCTGGCGACGTGCTCGCAGTCTCCATTGAGGCGCTCGAGCCCGCCGACGTCGGCTGGACCCAAGCCGGATCATTCGGCTTTGCCGGCGACCAGTTCGGTACCGACGAGCGTTTCATCGTCTGGCGCATAAACGACAACTATGCCGTCAGCGATGCACTGCCCGGCGTTCGCATCCCGAATGCGAGCTTTCCCGGCGTTGTGACAACGATGCCTGGGCCGGCGCTGGTCGCCGAGGTGCTGGCGCGGGAGACACAGCTGCTCGAATCGGGCGGCGTCGTGCTGAACCCCGACCCGAATGAGGCGGAGCCGGCGTCGGTATGCGGAGCGGAAGGGACAAAAGCGGCAGAGTGCCTGCGCACGATCCCGCCGCGGGAGCACGGCGGTAACATGGACATCCGTTACATCACTACCGGGACAACGGTCTACCTGCCTTGCTACATCGATGGCTGTGGACTCGCGGTCGGCGACTTTCACTACGCGCAGGGCGACGGGGAGGTGGCAGGCACCGCGATCGAGATGGGCGGCAGAATGACCGTCACCACCCGTATTGTCGAAGACCCGCCCGACCTGTCCCACGGCCCTCACTACGAAGGTCCGGCTTCGGTGCTCGGGATACCGTCGAAGCGCTTCTACGCCGTGACCGGTTTCCCGCTCAAGGAAAAAGGCAGCGTACCCGCGGACCTTGCCTACCTGGATTCACCGAAGATTGCGGGCTTGAGCAACCTGTCGAGCGATATCAATCTCGCGGCACGCAACGCCCTCGCGGCAATGATTGACTACATCATGTCGGAATACGGTTATGACCGCACGCAGGCTTACATGATCGCGAGCATCGCAGTGGATATGCGTATCGGTCAGCTGGTTGATGTGCCGAACGTCGGTGTGACCGCGGTATTACCGCTGGATATATTCGTGGGAAGTGACTGACACCTGACGGTAGCGTCGGCGAGGACTTGAGCGCAGCTGATTGTGCTAGTGTCATCGTCGTCAATAACAATAGGTGAACGCCATGAACAAGCTTTTCCAATTCCTCGTTGCAGTCGCTCTTATTTTTTCCGCACTGCCCACCGTTGCTGCAGACCATCACAAATCGATCCTGGTAACGGGGGCCAGTACGGGCATTGGCCGCAACCTGACCGAAACGCTGGCCGAGAATGGCTATCACGTTTACGCTGGCGCGCGTAAGGACAAGGATCTTGCGGCGCTGAATGCAATTGACAACGTTACGGCCGTAAGGCTCGACGTCACCAACCAGGAGCAGGTTGATGCTGTTGTCGCAATGATTCGCGAAAAAGGCACGGGGCTGTATGCCCTCGTCAACAACGCCGGCGTTGGTGGCCGCGGACAGGTTGTCGACACGCCGATTGAGAATCAAACGTTTGTCTACGCGGTCAATGTTGAGGGCGTCTACCGCACAACCAAGGCGTTCGCGCCGCTGGTTATCGAATCCAGAGGTCGCATCGTGACAACGGGATCCATCGCTGGAACGATCTCGGCAATCCCGGGGTTCAGCGCCTACAGCGGGAGCAAACACTGGATCGAGGCATATACAGACTCGCTCGCCACCGAGATGGAGCCGCACGGCGTCGTGGTCAGTGTCGTTGAACCCGGCAACTACAAATCGAACATCCGCCGCAGCCGCGTGGCGCGCGAGATTACGCAGGCGAAAGCCGCCGCGGGCGACGACGTCACCGAGGAACTGAACAAGGAGTACGAAGCGGAAACCGCACGCGAGCTGTCCTACAAGGAACCTGACGAGGTTTCCGAAGCATTCATGCATGCCTTGTTCGACGACAAGCCGCTGCGCCGTTACATGGTTGTCCCCAACGCGCAAGAACACGAGGCAACCATCCGCACGAAGTTCAACGAGCTCGTGCAGCTGAACCAGTGGGGCCCTTACAGCTACGACCGGGATCAGTTGGTCAGGCTATTGAATGACGCCCTCGATGGAGATGCTCACGGCACCTGACCTGCACCCAATGACGCGATGCCACGATCGAAATTTCTGTCCGTTATTCTTATGCTTCGACGGAAATAGGGCCGATGATCCGAGGGGCACGTGCCGCTTACGTTTTCTTGTAGACACGTACCCAGTCAACGTACATGTACTGCGGAAAGCGAGTGGAATATTCGGGGCGCCCGGCATGTGAACCGCCGACGGCGATATTCAACAGGACAAAAAATTCCTTATGAAACTCTGAAAATTCAGGGGCGGAGATTGACGTCGACGCAAATTGCTCGCCATCGACAGACCAGGAAATCCTGTTTGCGTCCCACTCCAGCTCGAAAACATGAAAAGCGTCCGCAAATCTGCCCTGTTCCAACTTGAAGGAAGCTTGTCCCATACTTGCATGGGAGCCCGTCTCGTCAGAGTAATGGATGTTGGCCTCGACGACTCCGTCGTCTTTCGAGCCGTACAACTCTAATATGTCGATCTCACCGGATTGCGGCCACGGAGTATCACCGCCATTCTCGTCGATATTCGCGCCCAACATCCAGAACGCGGGCCAGATACCTGAGCCATACGGCAACTGTATGCGGGCGACAATCTTGCCGTACTGCCAGGACTGCTTATTCGCCGTATGTAGTCTGGCGGACGAGTATTGATCCATCCCGTGGATATCGCTTACGTGAACGGCTTTGATGATGAGGCAATGGTCGTCGATATAGGCATTTTCACTGCTCGATGTATATCGCTGCCACTCCTCGTTGAAGCGTCCGGCTTTTTCGACCTGAAACGTCCAGTTATTTGCATCGATCGTTTCACCCGCAAACTCATCCGACCAGACTAGCTTCCACTCTGCACCTGGTCGGTACTCGTCGTTATTCAAGTTGGCCGCGGGGTAATGCGCGACGCCTCCTTCAGCCAACGGCACACTTTCGTTGCAGCCGGACAAGAGTAATGCCAACAATAGTCCGGCACATGTAGTGTGCGTGTGCATGTTACTGCCCCAGAGGGTCGCCAACCGGTAAACGCGTCAAGCCGTCAGTGACAGCGGGAACGCAATGAAAGAGCGATGCTATCACGCCGTCGCCGGTTCGATATTCACCGAAATATCAGTCGGCCACCTGCCGATCAATTCGACTGCCTCACTTGCCGAGTACCCCGATGCGGCCCAGCGACAGGTGCCGGGCCCGTAACCGGGTAGAAAACCACGAAAATGAAAGTGCCTGCATGCGCGGTGCTATAGTTAGGCCAACAAGACTAAGTTCGTACCGTGGCGCCAACAAAAAAAAAGGGGGGATGCCATGAGATTCGGAACCACGATCGTTTGCCTTCTGGGACTGCTGCCATGCGTTGCACAGGCCGATTCCTTGTTCAAAAAGGACCTGGCCAAGGGGCACTATATGCCCAAAGCATTTGGCATCGGCCTCGACCTCGTGCGCATCGACCAGTCCCTGGCGATCGACCGTTTGTCGGTGGTCACACCGCCAGGATTTCCGCCGCTGCCGCTCGACGATGTATCCGGCATCGTCACGCAAAGCGACGTCGGCAACGACGGGCTGAAGTTCGATGCCTGGTTGCTGCCATATCTGAATGTTTTCGGGCTGTACGGGAAGTTCGACGGCGATACCGACGTGGATCTGCGTGGCACGATGCTGCCGTTGCCGCCCGACCTGCAGCAGCTGCGAATCAGTTATGACGGCGACGTGTACGGTGCCGGTTTTGTGCTTGCCGCGGGCGGTGAGCGCTGGTTTGCGTCGGTCGTGACAACGTTCACAGATACCGATCTCGATGGAGGATTCTCGTCGTCGATCAGAGCGGCAACGATCCAGCCTCGTGTCGGCTTGCGTTACGGCAGCAACAACGAAGTCTGGTTGGGCGGTTACTGGATCGACGCCGACGAATCCCACAGCGGCACGATTAATGTGGATTTCGGTCCAGGCGTGGGCATCGTGCCGATCGGTTTTGACGTCGGGCTGTCGCAATCGGAGGATTTCAGTCCGGCCATCGGTACACACATCACGCTTGGCGCCAGTTGGGAAGTCACGCTGGAAATCGGCGGTGGCGGCGACAGGGACACGGCGCTCGGGAACCTGACTTACCGCTTCGAATGAAAGGGCGGATCGAAACACTCGGTGGAGGCTAATCATGATGCGACTGCTATCACCATTCCTGTTGTCCCTGCTGCTGGCTACCCCGGCAGTTGCCGACACCATTACCTGCCTGGGTCGTATCGAGCCCTTCGAAGGCGTTCGCGTATTGGCCGGGCCCTCGGGATTCACCGGCGCCAGTGCGGTCATCGCCGAGCTACGAGTTGAGGAAGGCGACTGGGTCGAGCCCAACCAGGTACTGGCAGTGCTGGATGATTACCGGCTGCGTGAGGCAGAAGCGGCCTCGCATAATGCCTTGCTGGAAGAGGCTCAGGTCGAGTTGCAACGACTGAAGGACCTCGCCAATACCCGGGCGGCCTCGCTAGCCGCTCTCGACAAGGCGCGCTTCAAAGTCAGTGCTCTGACGGCGGAAAAGCGCGTATTCCAGGCCCGCCTGGAAATGTCGCTGATTCGCGCACCAGCGCGCAGCCAGGTGCTCAAGATTCACACGCGGTCGGGAGAAAAAGTCGGACCCGAGGGCATACTCGAACTGGGTGAAGCCGACAAAATGACTGTCGTGGCTGAGGTCTATGAGACCGACGTCCACCGGCTGGCCAAGGGGCAGAAGGCTGTCATTACCAGCCCGGCCCTGTCAGAGCCGGCCGGGGGCGAGGTGCTCAAGGTGGGCTACCGCGTCGGCAAGATGGACGTGCTTGGCAACGATCCGATCGCCGACACCGATGCGAGGGTCGTGGAGACGATTATCTTGCTGGACGACCCCGCGCCATTTGAGCGACTCACCAATCTGCAGGTGGACGTGGAAATCAAGCCGTGAGGGCGCGCTATATTCCCCTGGGCTGGCGTCAGCTCAAACGCAATCGCCTGCGTTTTCTAGCCGCCGTGGCCGGTATTACCTTTGCGGTACTGCTGATGCTGGTGCAGCAGGGCTTTCGCGCCGCCCTTTTTGAATCCAGCCTGCGTTGGCACAACGCCTTGCATTACGACCTGGTGATGCTCAGCCCCAAAACTGAATACCTGCTGCAGGTTGGCGATTTCCCGCGCAACCGTATTATTCAGGCGGTCGGTATCGAGGGCGTGCGGGCGGTGACCCCGGTTTACACGGCCAACGCCAGGTGGAAAAACCCGGAACAGCCCGACATTATCTGGCCAATTTTCGTCGTCGCTTTTGATCCCGCCGATGAAGGCTTTGACGGGATTATCACGGCGCGGCAGCAGGCTGAGCTGCGCATGCCCGACTACTACCTGTTCGATGCGCTCGCTCGTCCGGAATATGGCCCCATTCCGGCCATGCTCGAAGAGAAAGAAAAAATCACACTGGAATTGCACAGCCGTCGCGTGCGCATAGGTGGCCTGTTCGAGGTCGGTACGTCCTTCGGTATCAACGGCGCCCTGATTACGAGTGACCTCAACTACCTGCGCCTGTTCCCCGAACGGGACCCATCCAATGTGACAGTGGGCCTCGTTCACCTGGAACAGGACGCAGGTGCGAAAGAAACACGATCAGCCATTGAGGCTGCGCTGCCGGGAGATATTGTCGTGATGACCCCGGGGCAATTTCAGGCGATGGAAGTGGCCTACTGGAACTTCAACACACCCATCGGTTATGTGTTCAACTTCGGGGTAATAATGGGTTTCTTCGTGGGCGCCATAATCGTCTACCAGATTCTTTTTTCCGATGTGCAGGACCACCTCAAGGAGTACGCCACACTAAAAGCCATCGGTTACACCGACGGCTATCTGGCAAGAGTCGTGCTGCAAGAGGCAGCTATCCTGGCCGTCGCCGGCTTTATTCCGGCCCTGTTGCTGACCTGGCAGCTATTCATACGAGCCGCTGCTGCGACTAACCTGCCCCTTGCACTCACACCGCGGCTGAGCGGGCAGGTACTGGGTCTCACGCTGGGCATGTGCATAGCAGCAGGACTGCTTGCCTTGCGCAAAGTGCGTTCGGCAGACCCGGCGGACGTTTTCTGATGGACAGTGCGAGTCCAATCCAGGTTGAAAACGTCTCTTTCTTCTTTGGCAAGGGCGAGCTTCGAAAGCAGATCCTGTTCGATGTCACTACAGAGGTCGCCGCCGGAGAGATCGTAATTCTGACCGGCCCATCTGGCTCCGGCAAAACAACCCTGCTCACTCTCATCGGGGCCCTGCGCGCCTGCCAGCAGGGATCGGTAAAGGTAATTAACAACGACCTGTCGAATGCGTCCGCCAGCGAACTGGTCAAGGTGCGGCGCAAAATCGGTTATATCTTCCAGCAGGACAACCTCCTCAACTCGCTCACTGTGGCAGAGAACGTGCAGATGGCCCTGGGGCTGCGAGGCAGGCGCTCCTCCAAGGATTGGATTGAGCGGATCGAAACGGTACTGGACCAGGTGGGCATGTCCGAGCATATGCACAAGAAGCCCGAGCAACTGTCGGGCGGGCAAAAGCAACGCATCGGTGTTGCGCGCGCACTGGTGCACCGCCCCCGCGTCATTCTCGCCGATGAGCCTACAGCCTCCCTGGACAAGCACAGCGGCCGCGACGTGGTACAGCTGATCCAGCGACTGGCGAAGGAGGAAGGCGCAGCCGCTGTGGTAGTGACGCATGACAACCGCATACTGGACATCGCGGACCGTATTCTGCACCTGGAAGATGGCCGCATAAGAAAGCTCATGGACGCGGTCGGCGACGATGCCGGCAGACTCCTCAATCTCATGGCGCGCTTCGACCCTAACTCCTACTCCGAACTCGCCGCATTCGCTCTGGCATTGACCCGGGTAGCAGCAGCCGACCGACGAATAATCGCGGAAGAGGACACCGTGATAAGGCAGATACTGCATGATGTATCCCGACTGTCCGAAGGCGAGACGGAACTGGTGGTGCAGCTCTCACGTTCCATGCTCGGTATTCGCGGCAGCGAGGAAGCACCGACGGCCGCCAGACCAGGCAGCGATGCGCGGCGCCAGCAGCTGTTGGACGCGTTGCATGCAGTAGCGTCGGCAGACGGCACTGTCATCCCCGAGGAGCTGGCGGAGATCGATCGTATCGCCGCAGAGTTGGGTCTGGGTCCGCGCCCGGGTTCCCGCGCACAGTGACAGATCCGCGGGCGAGGCTTCAACAGGAAAAGTCATTGGGTGCGAGTCCCGGTGAGAATGACAGAAACATCTTTTCGCCGGATTTACATCTACGCCCTGTGCCGCCTGGTTCGATACAGACCAGAGTGAACTCCCTCCCACTAAAAGTTACTCTGCTGGTTTCATTTTTGATCACCACGATGATGAGCATCGGGGCGATAGCCTCCGCCAGCAGTTTTCTGTCGGCACTGGCCGTGATCCCCGCCTTCGCTTTGACACTGTTCCCTATTTCCAATTTTATTTTCATTCTCTGGGTTCTCCTGAGTCGGAGGGCACGTCGCACCCTGGCCGGCGACGTCCTGGTTAATACACCCACCTATGCCAATCGCCCGCTCTGCTGGCGTCCCGGGCCGGATGATCTCGATCTCGACGTGACCGTTCAGGTTCCGGTGTATACCGAAAGTTTTTCCGTTATCCGCAAGACGCTAGAGGACGCGCTGGCTGCCGTCGCCGCCTACAATGAGGTATCCAATCAGACTGCAAATCTCATCGTTTCAGACGATGCGCTGATGCTTTGGGCCGACAACGATCTGCCAGGCTTTCTGGCCCGTGCAAAAACGAAGGGGATCGAGGACAGGAGCGAGGCTGAAGAGGAGGCCACAGAGCGCACTGATTTCTACCGGCGCAATAACATCAGCTTCGTGGCACGCCCGAAACCTATCGTCGGCCATGAATCCAGCCAACGTCGGGGCCGCTTCAAGAAGGCCGGCAATCTCAACAAGACCATTCAACTAGCGGAAGCCATCGCAAAAAAACGCGAGATGGATCGCATGGACTACGATACGGCGTTGCAGCTGAGCCTGCGGGATGATGTTTTCCACGCCATGCATGTGGAAGGCAGAATCGAGCTAGGTGATGTCATTCTGATGTTGGATAAGGACAGCGTCACCCCTAGAGATGCGCTGGTCATGACCATCCCGGAATTCGTCCGCGACGAGCGCCTGGCTTATACCCAGCACAAAACCGTTGCGTCGAATGCGGGGGAAAGCTATTTCACGGGCGTCATGGACTTGTTTACTCGGCTCGTTTTTGGCCTGGTCTTCCCCGCGAAGGCGCTACAGGGGTGGATGCCGCCTTTTATGGGGCACAACGGTTTTGTTCGAAAATCCGTGCTCGCGGACAGCGGCTACTGGTCGGAGGACCGCGTCGGGGAAGATCTTAACTTCGCGTTGTGGGCAACCGCTTCCGGCAATCGTGGAAAATACATCGCCTATAAGGGCGTTTCATTTGGCGAACAGGTTACCCGGAGCTACACCGAGGAGGCCGGCAAGTACCATCGTTATGGTTTCAGTATTCTCGAAATCATCCTTAACCCAGTCTCGTCCTGGTTCAAACGCGGGGTGTTTACCGACCGCTTCAAATACTACATCCGGTCACCCGGGCTTTCCTGGGAGCACAAGATGGATTTGATGGTGATTTACCCGTTCTTCTACATAAACCTCGCGCTCATCCCCATCATGACGCCGTTCATTCCCTTCGCAGGGATCAATGTGCTGATTTACGCTCTGATTTTCTTTTTAAGCCTGGCGCCACCATTACTGCTCGCCGGGAAAGAAGACGGCGCCATTTATAGCAGTTTCGCAAAGATACTGATTCGGTTTCAGGCGCTGGGCTTTCTATTTATTTCCTTTGGATTCGCTATTCTAAAGGGCTTTGCTGCCTTCCTGTCAGGGAACCGGAAAACAGAGTTTAGCGTGACCAGTGTTGAGGCCCTCGATGATGGCCGCAGCATGAGTGAATTGCTGAGAGCCTTGGCGCCGCAGCTGATCATGGCCGCAATAATGCTTGGCCTGGTAACCCTGTCGTACTCCGTAGCATATCGCCTTGGCGACCTGGCGTGGTTTCATATTGCAGCGGCGACCCCCGTGCTGGTCGCCGTCGCGATCCTTCCGATTATCATGTCGCCCGCCTTGATGAGGGGCTTCTGGCATGGGCTAAGGCGAATGCTCTAACTGCGGTGCCACTAACGTCAGGTTGGCGACCTTGCCAGGTCAAATACGCAGAAAATGTAACGATCACCCAACGATTGTCCGCAGCAGCGAGAGCGCACACTACTACTGCTGCTGGGACTCTGAGGTGATTCCTTCGAAGAACTTGAGTTCGTCAACGTTGGTCGCCTCGCCCGTCGTATTGATCGGATGGTCAATACCACCGGATCGACCAGAGTAAGTCGACACGTGGGTGATGCGCACATTCTCCGCCTCGGGCACCTCGATGGCGCTCTTGAGTCGCAGGTCCGGGTTCTTTTCCTGATGAATACCAAAAAAACTGTAGATGCCAAGTCCGTAGGCTTCGTGGACCCGCACATGCTCAGCGACTTTGTAGGACGCGTATCCCCCAGTGCTGCCGGGCCGCCATGATTCATGATTCGGCGGATCGTAGGGAATTTCTGACTGATAGAAATACACGCGGCCGTGCTCTCCGTTCCAAACCGTCTGGTATTCCTGAAAGTGTTCATTGAATAGACCGTAAATTGTGACATCGTCACCGTTGACGACCAGCCCGTTCTTCGAGCGGTTCACGGTCCACTCCGCGCCGGCACCGTGATCGGCACGCCACAGCCAGGTGTGGTCAATAATCACATTGTTGCTGTTCACGATGAGACAGGCATCGGCGCTGCCTGCAACAGCGCCACCGACCCGACAGAAAACATCATGGAGTGTTGTCGGATTTTCGCTGTGATCCTGATCGGATCTGGAACTGCCGATCTGTATCAGCACGGGTGAGGTTTGGGGCCCTGCGTCGACCATCAGCGATGAGATTGTGATGCCAGGAACGTCATCAGTAACAATCGCTGCTTGACCTGTTTCCGGTATCAATGTCGCAAGCCCCATCCCCATCACGACCGTTCCGGGCCGACGAATTCGAATAGCATGATCGAGTGCATAAATGCCCGGCGTGAACAGCACATGCTTGCCCGCTGCCAGCGCGGTGTTGATCGATTCGGCACAGTCCTTCTCCGGAAACGCGATGTAGAAGTCGCTGATCGGTATGTGCTTGCCACTCTCCTTGCCATCTCGCCAACTGACTCCGCGCGTTGCCTGCATTAGTGATGGAACAAATACCCGGAAATCATCAGAGTCATCGATCACCAGGAAGGGCTTGTCGCGAATCACCGGCGTGTAATCGATTATGGTTGTTGGCGCATTCGACCAGGTTGTCGCTGGCGTACCTGAGCTGCCGACAAATGTCCTGTTCCATTTGCCGCCGATCCACCCGCCAAGCTCGGAGTTTCGGGTAAACCACTGCTGGCCGCTGATGAGCCCGGCCGTGCCCTCGACGATTGAATTGGCGAGAAAACCACCACTGGCCCAGCCACTAAGATCGAAGCGCAGATTGCCCTTGATGTGCATGCGACGATATGGCGCTGCCTGCGAGACTGCCCAGTAGATTGGCACGTCCGCATTTCTTGGGCTAACGTAGAAATTCTCGGCGGACCGCCAGAACATGATGGTCACACGGTTCTTCGTCGTGCTGGAAACCGACTGGATCGCACCCTTAATCCGCACGTCGCCGGGCACCTGGCCAAGGCCGGCCGCCTGCACGTAATAGTCAACCGTGACATCCAGGTCGTAATCACCCGGTTTGAACAGCAGCGCATAACGCCGCTCGCTAAATTCATCGTTTGCCTGTTGTTTGTGAAGCGCGTCGAGGAATAGCTGGATTGTATCCATATCCATGTCAGGGTCGAACAACATGACATTGTCACCAAAGATGGACGGAAAAGACTGCATATCCCCGATCCTGACCTCTGTGGCGTGAAGGCACGCAGTGAAAGTTAACGCGGTGATAAGGGCGATTACGCGCATAACAAAAATGGGGTCGAACCGCGGTTCCCGCTCGTCAATTCGAGCGTGTCGGTCAAGGAAAAACCTGGCGGTTTCACGTACAAAGCGTCCTCAGACTACTCAAAAATCATGATAACGATTTCCGTTGTCATGCTGTTGTCCAACGAGTGCCAGCCGGGTAAGTGTTCATTCATCAACTATAAACTGATTACAGTATCCACTGAAACACCAGCTCAGAGCCCACGTTGCGTTTCAACTCATTTGCCACATCGGGAATCCCGGAATAAGCTGTTCATGCTCATGAAGCACTATGCAGGACAATATATAGTGCATCCAGGCAAATATCCCCCAGCCACCTGTAATCGTTCAAATAAAAAGGATCACTTATGAAGGAGGCGTTACTTGTTGCTGTGGCCCTCTTGCAGGCTGCCTGTGCGGGAGTTGCACCGGATCATCCGGTTGACGTTCAATCGGGCCCCGTGGCCTCGTCCGAAGACTTCCGACTCATCGCCGGTAGCGGTTGGAAAGGACACTTGAGTTATCTCGACTATTCCAGCAAGGCTCTCTCGAAAATTCCGGTGGAGATCCAGGTTGACGAGCCCAACGGCCGTACGCTGGGCTATTCGATTAGATACCCAGGTGAAACGCAGTACAACTCCAGGGAGAAAATTGAATTATCCCGCGACGGCCGCAAGTTGAATGGCGGACTAATTGTTGCTCGTAAGCGGGACGAAAATGGCGACCTTACATTGGTAACCATCTACCAGGGAAAAGACGACAACCGCCGCGCTGATATCCGGGAAACGTATACGATCGGCGGCACGGCATTTTCAATTTCCAAGGAGGTCCGATTTGAAGGTGCAAGCGATTACTTTCTGCGCAACCGGTATTCACTCGTCCGTTGAACGCTAATGCCAGCGAGTGGCCGAGGTAACCACCGACGCACGGTCTTTCAGTCGCGCGCGGGATCACCCAAGGATCGATATTTCAGTGTATCTCCAGCGTGTAAGGGCTTCAGGCCCAGAAGTGGCCGCATCCAGGCGATTCTGCGCCACAACAATTCGTAGCCGCCAAGCGAAACGACGATCGTCCCCGTCGTAATGGCCAGGTACTTTGTCAAGATCGACCCATCGAGAGGAACGATCACATATGCCAACGCGACAATGATAGTCAGGTGTAGGCAAAATAGCGGGTACACGGCGCCATTTAGATACGTCAAGAGGCGGCTCGGGCGTTGCAGGTAGCGTCCCGCGAAACCCAGACAGGCAAGCAACCAGAACCAGACGTTCGATACCCGCAGGACACAGAACCAGGCATAGGTTGCAATATCGGTTTCCCCATTGACCAGGGGCGAGAAATGTCCCTTCTCGGGCAACCAGAACTGCGCGAACATGGTCGCCGTTGCGATCATCGCCAGCGCTAGAGAAAGACCACGCAATTGCTGCGTTCGATCCAGCAGCGGCCGGCTCGAAGCCAGCAGGAATCCGGCTGTGAAAATCATGAACCAGTGACTGAAGTTCGCCCAATCGTGTATCAGGTCAGGAAACCCGGGAAACCACGCTCGTAACAGGATCTCGACAACGGCCAGGGGAATGATCGCCAGATACAAATACCCGCCTCGCGACAGTCTTTGCGACCAGTGCGCAAGTTTCCTGCGTCCGGCGGCACACTTGAAGTACGCGAAAATCGGCCAGCCCAGCAGGCAGAAGAGGTAGAGATAGACGATGAACCAATAGTGATGCCAGCTCAGGTTGCCGCGAGGGTAAACGCCCTCAGTGAAGAACTTTGGATAGAACTCGGCGAATGAACCGCTGAACGCGCCGATGAACTGTTTTTCGAGAAAGATCATCGGCGGCACAATGACAAGAACACCAAATATCAGTGGCACGAGCAGTCGCACCGCACGGTCCCGCATGAACTGCGCTTTGTTTCGATGCCGAAGCGCAAACGACACGCCGACGCCGGAGATGAGGAATAGCAACGCCAGCCTGAACTCGTGCAGGAAGCCGGCCATCACCTGCAGTACGGGGCTTGAATCGGCGTTTTGAATCATGGGAATTCCACCCGGCATGAACGTTATCGCCGCGTGATAGTAGATCAACAGCCAAAAAGCGATAACACGCAGCCAGTCCAGGTCTGCACGCCGCTCTTTGATGGCGAGATCGCTGGTATTGTTGACCGCACCAACCAGGTAACCCAACGTCATTCTCCCATGGAACATCAATGGGTATTACACGCCTGGGGCCCCTCCGATTCTTCCGAAATCCTTGCAGATACTGACGAATTTCAAAATCCGATAGCTTTTCTAAGAATCCGTCAGTCGACCTTTTCGGTAGTCTGTCGGCGTTTTCTTCAAATGAGCCCGAAAGGCAGTATTGAATGACGAGATCGACCGAAATCCGACGTCCAGCGCTATGTTAAGCACGGCGGTTTTTGGCTCGTCAACGAGCCGACGCGCTGCTTCTTCGACACGGTACCGATTAATGAACTGATTGAAGTTCTGGTAGCCGAGGTTGCGGTTGATAGTACGGCGCAGCTGATACTCCGGCACTTTCAGGGTTGCTGCCAGATCGGCGATACGCAGATCATGGTTGGTGTAAGCAAGTCCTTCGCTCATCAGTCGATTGAGCGCATCAGCCAGCGAGGTATCTTCCGGCAACACTGGCGCCAAAGCATGCGCATCCCGCAGAAGAAACGAGGGATTGAGGCGCAGGAACGCCAGGTTGATCGTCAGCGTTGCAATGAAGATTGCCGCCATTCCGAGTAACTCAATCAATTTCGGCACGTTCCATCCCGTAACCAGCTCGGTGGCTACGACGGCCGCAACGATCACACCGATACTGGCGGCAAACCATCGCCGCAGCTTTAAGCGACTCTCTACAACATCGTTTTCTCGCCCCCGCCAGACAATGAACATCGCGGTGATCGCAAATCCCAGTTTTGCCAGCTGAACAGGGACGAGTAAGTAGATATTTTCAACCGCGTTCGTTTCGGTCCTGTCGAGCCCGACCCACAACGCCACGACCAGGTAGAGCGCCGCAATCAACCAAACGAAAATTGGCGGCTCTCGGTCATCCTCAAACAAATCCCAGGTGAAGAAGAACAACAGCGGTGGAACAACATCGGCTGGCAGGGCAAGCCATGGTCCCACCTCCAGGTTGATGTGGCCGAAAACAGGTGATGAAACCAGGTAGGAAACGACACCTAGCATCAGTGCAATACCGAGCAAGCGCGTTCGATAAGGATTTGAAGAAATTGCCAGTGCGGTCGCCGATAGCAAGACCTGCGATGTAGCCAGTATCCGCAGCACCAGGATGGCAGTAGTCATTGTTGTCATGCAACTAGACTACACCTAAGCCAGATACGGGCGCATCTGATTCTGTCTCTAATTATCAGCTACTCACCGAGACGCAAACAATCTGAACTGTGCCCGTTTTCGTCTTACAATAACGGCGTCATGCCAAATATCGCCGCCAGGAAACCACAAAGGGTATTCATGTCACGCCGTCGTCGCGCCATTGTCCTGCTGACCACCATTCTCATTTCCGCTAACGGTGCCGCTGAAGTACCGGTGCAGGTCGAATCCGCCTCGACGCGTGCCGTCCTGAAGCAGATCAGCGTAACCGGAACCGTGACGTCTCCACGTACCGCGGTGCTATCCACCGCGGTCGCCGGGCTGGTCGCGGAACTGACGATTGATGAAGGCGATCGCGTCGAGACTGGTGAAGCGCTGCTAAAACTGGATGCCGAACTGGCGCAGCTGGCGCTGGAGCGCGCGTTCGCCGAAGTGCGACAACGCGAGATAGCCGTTGCGGATGCCAGGCGACGCTTCACCGAGGCGGAAGAAGTCGGTACCCAACGGGGCATCGCACGCACGCAAATTGAATCGCTTCGAGCCGAGGTGTCGAGCGACGAGGCTGCCCTTCTGGCGTCGCGGGCCGCAGCGCGCGAGCAACAGGCCATCGTCGCACGGCATACGCTAAAGGCGCCGTTCGCCGGGGTCATCAGCGAGCGCTACGCCGAGCTGGGCGAGTGGGTAAATCCCGGCAACGGACTGCTCGAGCTAGTGGCGACCGACAACCTGCGGTTCGACTTCCGTGTTGGACAAGAAAATTACGCCGCCCTGTCGCCCGATACCCCCGTCGAAATCACACTCGATGCCCTGACCGACCGTTCGGTCAGCGGTCACGTCGATACGATCGTTCCGATCAAGAACCCGAGCGCACGAACATTTCTCGTCAGGGTTCTGGCGGACACCGCTGAAACCGACAATCCGCTTTTAATAACGCCTGGAATGTCGGCGCGCGGCAAACTCAACATCGACGCTGGCCGCAGCAGTGTTGCCGTTTCCCGGGATGCAATCCTGCGCTTTCCGGATGGTCGCATGACGGTATGGGTAGTCGATAGCAGCGGTGAACTGCCAATCGTTCACGAGCGAGTCGTGCGCGCAGGCTTTGAATTTGACGGCGTTATCGAGATCGCAAGCGGGCTCGCCGACGGTGAAATCGTCGTGGTCCGTGGCAACGAAACGCTGCAGGAAGGCCAGACTGTCTCGATACTCGACGGAAATCTCTAGCCATGTTCGAAGCCATCGTAAGAAACGGCATCCTGATGACGGTGGTAGCGCTGATCATCTCCGTGCTGGGCGTGCTGGCCGCGTTTCGAGTACCCGTGCAGATGATCCCGGACCTCGAAGTGCGTACGGTCTCAATCCAGACATCGTGGCCCGGCGCAACGCCACAGGACGTCGAGAAGGAAATCCTCATAGAGCAGGAGGAGTACCTTCGCACCTTGCCAAACCTGCAGCGCCTGGAATCCACTGCATCCAGCGGCAGTGCCGTTATCGAGCTGGATTTCCCGTTCGGCGTCGACATAACGCAAACACTGATCGAGGTGAACAACGCGCTGAACCAGGTTCCGTCATACCCCGAGAACGTCGACGAACCGCGGGTATTTGCCAATTCATTCTCGGCAAATTCCTTCATGTATTTTGCAATCTCGCCGCTACCGGGCAACCCGCGCAACGTCGACATGGTGATGATGCGCGACTTTGTCGTCGACAACGTCCGAACGCGACTGTCCGGCGTGCCCGGCGTTTCTCAAGTCAATATATCCGGTGGCGCAGAACGGCAAATCCGGATCCTGTTGGATCCGACCCGACTGGCGGACCGCCAGATCACCATTCTCGACGTGCGAAATGCGATCAGGGCGCGCAATCGCGACGTGTCCGGCGGCGAAATCGATGGCGGCAAGCGACGCTACCTGCTCAGGACCGTCGGCCGGTTCGATTCAGTTGCAGCGCTTGAAGACCTGATCATCGATCGACGCGGCGACTCGCTGATTCGCCTGGGCGACATTGCCATCATCGAATTAAACCATTCCGAGATTCAAAGCTACGCTTATTTCAACGCGGAGCCGATTCTTTTTGCGTCGGTCAATCGTGAGGCTGGCTCGAACGTTATCGACATTAAGTATGCGATGTTCGACGCGGTTGAGCGCGTGAATGAGGATGTGCTGCAGCCCAACGGCATGCGTATGCGGCTTATAGCCGAGGATGCCGGCTACGTCGAGGCGTCGATTCGCAACGTCTGGATTAACCTGTCGCTTGGCGCACTTTTCGCGACCGGCGTGATGTTCCTGTTCCTGAGGTCTGTGCGTGCAACAGCGGTCGGCGTGCTGGGCATCCCGATCTGCACAATCGCTGCGTTCCTCGGGCTGCTCGCGGCGGGGCGCACGGTCAACGTCATTTCGCTGGCCGGAGTCGCGTTCGCGATCGGCATGACGCTCGACAACAGTATCGTCGTTATAGAAAGCATCGAGCTGAAGCGGCGACAGGGACTTGACCGGTTTCGGGCGGCGGTCGAGGGCGTGAAGAGCGTGTGGACCGCGGTGCTGGCCTCAACGCTGACTACGATCCTCGTGTTTCTGCCCGTGTTGTTCATACGCGAAGAAGCGGGTCAGCTGTATTCGGACGTCGCTATCGCCATCTCGGCCTCGATAATGGCGTCGATGCTGGTCGCCATCACGCTGATCCCGACGGCCAGCGCGCGGCTGTCGTTCGGCACCGAGCATCGCTCACACACGGAAGGGGTGCTGCGCGAACGACTACTCGCCCGTATCGAAAGTCTCATCGCCACTCGCCAGCGGCGTCGAGCAACGATCGGGGTCACGGTTGCGGCGAGCATCGCCATCATCGTGTTGCTTACACCCCCAGCGGAGTATCTGCCCGAGGGCGAAGAGCCAAAGACGTTCGCATCGATGAGCGCACCGCCTGGCTATAACCTCGAAACGATGAAAGAGATCGGCCTCGAAGTGCAGGACTACTTCATGCAGTTCGTTAACGATGATCCGGGCCGCTTCGATCGCGGCGAGACCGACGTGCCGGCGATCAGGTATCTGAATGCCAGGATAACGGCCGGCGGCTTCCGCATCATTTCGGAACCGGTCAGACACGGTGATATCGACGAGCTGATGGATGCGATAACCGAGCGATACCGGCAGTACCCCGGGATGCGCGCGTTTGCCGCTCGCGGCTCTATTATCTCCAGCAACGATGGCGGAACGCGCAGCATCAATCTCGATGTCTCCGGCCCGAATCTCGGCGTCGTCTACGATGCGGCGCTGACAACATACCGCCGCGCAGAGGAGGTTCTGGGCAATCCCCGCATACAGTCCAGCCCGTCTTCGCTGTCATTGTCGCAACCGCTTCTCGAGGTGCGGCCCGACTGGACGCGCGCGGCGGAACTCGGCCTGGCGGCAAACGAGGTGGGTTACACGGTCGCGGCCCTGACGGACGGTGCATTCGTTGACGAGTACTTCGAGTCCGATGACAAGATCGATATGTATCTTTACGGCACCGCCGGCGGGCAGGCGGATGTCGATGATCTCGGAGGCCTGCCGATCTTTACGCCGCAGGGCAGTATCCTGCCGCTGGATGCCATCGCAGTAATACACGAGACCGTCGATACCAACTCGATTCGACGGATCAACGGCCAGCGAACAGTGACGCTGAATATCATTCCACCGGCGTCCGTTCCGCTCGAAGAAGGTGTCGAGATTGTTCGCAATGACGTTGTTGCCTATCTTAGGGACACCGGCGGGTTACCGGCGAGCGTCAACGTCGACATTTCCGGCGCCAGCGACCAGCTGGATGCAACCAAAGCGGCGCTTGCTGCCAATCTGCCGGTAGCACTGATCATCGTGTACCTGCTGCTGGTTGCGATCTTCAATCACTGGGGATTCCCGCTGCTGATCATGACGACGATCCCACTCGGTATCGCTGGCGGCATCGTCGGGCTTGGTGTGCTGAACCTGGTCGGCGTCGTGCTGGCGTGGCTGGGCCTGGGCAGCCTGCACCAGCCGTTCGACATGATCACTATGCTCGGCTTCCTGATCTTGATGGGCACGGTTGTCAACAACCCTATCCTCATCGTCGACCGCGCAATACAGCACATGAAGGAAGCGAGTGCATCGCCGATTGACGCCGTGCGCGAAGCCGTTGCATCGCGCCTGCGCCCGATAGCGATGTCGACGCTTACGACGATCTGCGGGCTCTCGCCGCTGGTGTTTATTCCGGGCGCCGGCACAGAGCTGTATCGTGGCGTCGGCGCCATCGTGCTCTTTGGCATTTTTGGCGCCGCCGTCGTGTCGCTGACGATGTTGCCGGCATTGACGATCTCGGTACTGGAGTGGATAGAAGGCAGAAAGGCAGCGCGCGTCAGTACGCAGACATTTTTCGGGCACAAGTAACGTTAGAATGGGCAATCATATTGACCCAAACACACAGCAGGGATTTGTTAATGAAAAGATCATCAAAATGCCGGTTCCGTACTATCCTGATTGCCGCATTGGCATCACTCTTTGCCCCATTCGCATTCGCCGATTCCCATGCTGGCCCCTCTTCGGCCGCCGATCAGCCAACCGTGCTGATTACAGGCGCCAATCGAGGTCTCGGCCTGGAATTCGCGCGGCAATACGCTGCAGCGGGATGGCAGGTAATAGGGTCGGCCCGCAAACCGGAAGAGGCAAATGAGCTGAAGGCTCTTGAGGTCAGGATGGTGCAGCTCGACGTTGCCGATCAGGGGAGTGTCGATCGGTTCGCGGCATCGCTTGATGGGCAATCCATCGATATGCTGATTAACAATGCCGGCATCTTTCCCAGGGTTAGCAGAATTGAAGAAGTAGATTTCGACGACTACAGCCGAACCCTGGCTGTAAATACGATTGGCCCTGTTCGCGTGACACGCGCCCTCTTGCCGAATCTCAGGCTCGGCAAGAAAAAGACGATCATTAATATTACCAGTCGCCTGGGAAGCATCGGGCTCAACGAGTCCGGGCTGTTCTACGGGTATCGAGAGAGCAAAGCGGCTTTGAACATGTTCACCAAGACGCTGGCCAATGAACTGCAATCGGAGGGATTCATCTGCGCCACGATTCATCCCGGCTGGGTGCAAACCGATATGGGCGGCCCAAATGCCAACCTGACGCCGGAAACGTCAATCAGTGGCATGCGCGCCGTCATCGACAAACTCAGCATCGACGAAAGCGGGACGTATTGGTCGTACAGCGGTGAGCAGGTGCCTTGGTAGTGTTGTCGGTGATCCGGCTATCGCGTGATTCGGCTGTCTCAGCGCTACGAATCGGGCTTCGTTAACGAGCGGTGCGCGTGCGCGAGTTCTTCAATAGGTACGAAGTCAAGATCGAAACCGAAGCAGCGTGGCGCGACTACGTCCAGCGCAATCGGCTTGCGGTAGTAGTCGGGACAGCCCACACCGTATACGGTAACGCGTTGCCCATAGCGTAATCGCTCTGCATTGATCGGAGTCGACGTTTCATAGTCGAGCACGACAATGAGATCAGGGACGGAGGCAAGGACCTGATCGCCAATTCGCGCAACGAGATACTCGTTTTTGACATTGATAGTGAGCGGCGACGCATCATCGTCAAACGCCTCTATCACTGCCGCCCCGACATCGAATCCACCGACAACGGAACTCGCGTAGTCAACAACTTTCCCCGTGTACAGGTGAAATAGCTCGCCATACAGCGATCGCGCAAAAGCCTCGTGCAGCGGCGTATAAATGCGTTGCGCGTTGCCACGATACTCTCGAAGTATGCGGCCAATTTCTATTGAAAAAGAGATCGTATCCGGAACGATCGATGATTTGAGCTGCTTTCCGGTCATCGGGTGCTCAACGGTCGTAATCATCCCTCCCATCGCCTGCGCCATGCTCCGCACGTGACGCTCATAGGTAGCGGTTGAATCGGCGGAGAAGGTGACGACATTGCCGGCGTAGTCGAGTGCGATAGCAGGGGTCGGCGCAACGCCTGCGATCGGATAGGTCATCATCTGCGCTTCCGGCAGCGCACGACCCATTCCGTCGCCATTAATGACAGGTATGCCTCGCTGGGCTGCCGCAATGATCGGGATCATTGAGTTGCCGCCGCCGACTTCGAAAGATACAACCGCATCGACCTCGCGTTGTACGTGTTCCTCGAAAGCCCGCAGCGCCAGCAACGAATCTCCAACAGACGGAAGCAGTTCGAGGCTAACGGATGGCGCGCCGACGCCGCCTATTGTCACGACGTACGCATCGTCATCCAGGTCGTCGACAGAAAGCAGGTCTACAGGCCCGCACTCATCCAGCACCTTTTGCGTGGCAAGATAGGACACGTAGGGATCGCCGCCGCCGCCGGTTGCAAGGAACACCGCACCGGCAGAGAGATCGTCGAGCGATTCACGTCCCAGTTTCATATCGCCTCCCTCGCTGCATCTGTATTCGATAACCCGGCGATATCTCCAACAACCTTGACTCGCAGGCGCGTTGTATTGCCCGCCATGTATGACATGGCCGTCTCTTCGACATCGGCGACCCGTATCGTTGCACTGTCGGCGCCTGCCGTTACGGCCAGCCTGGTCGCGTCGGCGGTTACCGCTTTGATAGCGTCGTCGCGGTCGGTCTTCTCGTAAGAAACGAGGCGTTCCGTTTCTCCGCCGATCTGTGCGATAGCGGCGCCGATCGCGTTTGCGACGCCCGCGTGCTCGGGGCGTAGCATCTCCGACGCAGTCGCCAGTTTCTCCGTCACCAGGATTGCGCCGCCGCCGACAAGCACGACAGGGAGCGGATTGCTGCTTGGTTTCATTTTCTCGATACCGAGATTCAGTATCTCCGTCATTCGGGCTTTGGCCGTCGACACGATGCTTTTGTCGAGGTCGGCGACTCGCGACTTGTCGCCGACCGCGGCACTACCGTCTGCCACGACGATATCGGTCGCCGTCAGCGTGTTGCCACCAAATATCAGACCATCTTCGACCAAACGATGACCAAGTGACCGTGGTCCGACTTTTCTGCCGCCCTCCTCGACCAGGCTGCCGCCGCCCAAGCCAATGGCGAGAATATCGGGCATACGGAAGTTGGTCCGTACCCCGCCGACCTCAATGACCACATTCGACTCGCGCGGAAAACCGTCCTGCAGCACGCCGATGTCGGACGTCGTGCCACCGATGTCTACGACAACCGCATCGTCGAGGCCGGTCAGTTTGCATGCGCCGCGCAGCGAGTTCGTCGGACCCGATGCAAATGTCAGCGCGGGGAACCGGCGCGCAAATTCGGCGTCCATCAGCGTGCCGTCGTTCTGGCTGACGAAAAAACGGCACTCGAGGCCGCGTTGCCGAATCGCGTCGACAAACGAGGTGACGACGCTATCCGCGAAGTGCAACAAGCTTGTATTCAGCAGCGCGGCGTTCTCGCGCTCCAGGATTCCAAGTCGCCCAATCTTGTGAGACAACGTGATGTGCGCATCCGGCAGCGCCGCGCGAATACGTCTTCCCATTTCCAGTTCGGGTTCCGCATTCATCGGTGAAAATGCTGATGCGACAGAGACGGCTTCGACCTTTTTGCTCACAAGGTCCTTGACGACCGCATCCATCTCCCGGTCGTCCAACTCCGCCAGCGGCCAGCCGTCATAAAGATAGCCGCCACGAATCATATACACGTTGTCGCCGAGGCAACGTGCAATATCGTCGGGCCACCCGATCTTCGGCGGCAGGCCGTCACCAGACGGTTTTCCTATCCGGATCGCCGCCACTTCCGCGAGCTCACGTCGCTCGATGACGGCATTCGTGAACTGGGTTGTTCCGAGCATCACGGCTTCGATCGAGTCCTCCGCGCCTGCGCGCTCGGCCAAGATCGTTTCCAGCGCATTCATGATGCCGGTGATCACGTCGGCCGTCGTCAGCGCCTTGGTCGATGCGACGACTTCATCTCCATCGAGCAGTACGGCATCGGTATGCGTGCCGCCAACGTCGATACCGATTCTCAACATATCGGCTACCCCACGGAGCGCGCGCCCTGCCGCGCGTTATCGAAACGGCTCAGGATCGCGTAGCTCAACGCGGACACGAGCGCCGCATCCAGTGCGGCGATGCCTGTCAGCGTAACAATCGATTCCGCACCGAGCAGCGCCACGACACTTCCGGCCGCCCAGGCAATCAGCGCCATCGGCGAAATGAGGCGCTCGGCCACCTTGAGATTCTCGAAGTAGGCTGACGGCCGGGCGAAGAAATGGTCCACGGCGATCACGCCTGCCACAGGCACGAATACGATCGCGAGGTAGAACAGGAAGGTCAGGAAGTAATCGAGAATATTCATGAAAGCAGCGATGGTCCCGAGCGCACCAAGCGCAACGATCAGCAGCTTGTTCTCGGTTTTCGGAAACGTGGCTTCGATACTTAACGACGTGCTGTAAAGATTCAGCGAATTAAGCACCCAGCTACCGGCAATGACGATGACGAATGCGCCCCAGCTAATTCCCATCACGATCAGGACATCAAGGAAATCGTCATTCGTGAGGACGTCCGACGCGAGACCGCCCGCGGTCATGACAATGCCTTGCACCACGCCGTAGGAAAGGAGCGCCGTGTACACCGCACCGCGCCAGTGACGAATGAACCGCGTGATATCCGGCATGATGACTGCGCCGACAATCACGCCACCGACCACGGAGGAAATCGCGTGGCCAAAAGAAATTTTCGACAGCTGCACCGCCGCAAACGTCTCATCGAAGGGTCGAATACCCAGTGCCTTCGTTACCAGCACCGCAGTCACAACCATCATCACGGGCACCAACAACATGGATAGCGTATTGATCGCCTTGAAACCGTAAATCGTCGTGATCGTCATCACGACGCCCGCAAACATCTCGACCATCCAGACAGGAGCCGTAAGGCCCAGCGTGTCCTGCAGCAACCGCAATAATGCGCCACCGAAGAGGTCGATGTTGACCCCGAACCAGCCGAGCAGGGAAATCGCGAACGCAATATTCACCAACGCGGCGCCCCGGGTACCGAAAGCGA
Organism: uncultured Woeseiaceae bacterium; assembly: GCA_947258485.1. Lineage (GTDB taxonomy): Bacteria > Pseudomonadota > Gammaproteobacteria > Steroidobacterales > Woeseiaceae > UBA1847. Next base: position 208 of record CAMYIS010000238.1, on the reverse strand, counting down.
CCCGCGCCAGCATGTAGGAACTCAGGTGCGTCCGCGAGCCGATCGAACCGCAGATCGCCGCAATGGTCGTGAGCATTCCGCAGCCGATCAGTACCGAGAACGCGGCGCGCGTATTGTCGATTGCGAGATAGACCTCCGCACCGGTGACGAATGTGGGCAACGAGAACGCCACCATGGCGCTGATCAGTCCGACGCGAACCCAGCCTAC
>CAMYIS010000237.1 GCA_947258485.1 uncultured Woeseiaceae bacterium | reverse complement strand
CTCACCCAGCTCCACGGGCGGGATATAGCTGTTCCTGTCCTCCGTCATCCAGCCTTTCATGGCCGGGTCCAGCGACATGTGCGTCTGTTTCAGCAGAATCTGTCCTTCCTCGAGGTCCGGGGTTTCGAGCGTCACAACCTCGAAGAGATCGGGAGTGATCTTGATTTTGGGTCGCTTGACCAGTTTGACGGCTTTGTATTGCATGATGATCTATTTTCCAGGCTGGATGGGCGGCCTACGGATACTACAGGTAATTGTCGGTTGAAACTTACCGGACAGACAATGATCATAGGGTCCTGGCAGCCGCGCGTTCTCAAAGGCAAAGCATGATCAAACGATTAATCGACCAGGTCGTCAGTGTAATCGCGACTCCCGATCGCGCTGAGTCCAGCGGTAAAGACCGTGAAGCCGCATTGCGCCTGGCTACGGCCGTACTGATGATCGATGTCGCTCGTGCCGATCACACGTTTGACGAAAGCGAGTTCGACCGCATCCTGGAGTTGGTCCGCGGGCACTTCAAACTGGAACCTGAAGCTGCAGCACAACTGGTTGTTGCCGCCAACGAGCGGTCTGATGAAGCGGTGTCGGCTTACGAGTTCACGCAGCTCCTGCATAAACACCTCGATGAGGAAGAGAAAGCGCGTATCGTGTCACTACTCTGGCAGATAGCCTACGCCGACGGTCGGCTCGACAAATACGAGGATGCTTTCGTGCTCAAGATCAGCGACCTGCTTTATGTCAGTCGCGGGCGGGTAATGCGCATGAAGCACGACGCCAAAAAGAACGCCTAGCAGCCGTCAATATAGCTGCACTCAGTGGACAATCTCGTCGTCGAGGCCGGTCATTTCCCAGCGGCCAAGCGAGATCGGGATGCTGTCGATAGCGTTGAGCCGATCGAAAAAGTTCTTTAGCTGAAAATCCTCGCCACGTTGTTCAACCTGCTTCGCATAATCGGCCAGCGTATTTTCCAGCAGGTACTTGCCTGTGACGTAGCTGGTGCCGTATCCGGGCTGCCGCAAATACAGGTGCTGCTCGAAAATGAGCAGCTCCTTCTCGGTTTTCATCCAGCCACGTGGCGTCCAGTTCATGTGCACGGTGCCGGCTTCCTCCATCGTCATTTCATTCGCGTGCGCGTACAGTGATCCCAGTCCGCGGGCTGCACGCTGTGCCAGCATTATCCACACGAGCTCGCGTGAACGCGGGCTGTCATCGTAAAGCCCCGCGTGCATGAACATTTCTTCAACGCCGGTCGCCGTGCCTTCGTTGCGACTGTCAAAAATATTGTAGAGCAGTGCACCCTGCCGTATCGGGCTCGCATGCGGCTCGCGATCCATGCGCGCCAGCTCAAACCAGTGATAAAAGTGCGTAAACAGCGGCGCTGGATCGTAGTGCGCAGCGATCCAGAAGAAATTGCGTGTTTCCTCGGGCACGAATGAACCGGCGTGTTCCTGGAGCGCCGGCTTCATGTAATCGACGACCGTGACAATGTCTTTGTCTTTAAGAAACTTCATGATGCGCTCAATCGCATCGTTTGCCATCCTGTCGTACTCGTCGGGTGTATTCGCAGCAACCATCGGCGGCAGGTCGCGATTGCGTTGTTCCTCGAGTTTCAGCGACGACCAGGCCCGAGCGAGCTCACGTTTCAATAAGCGGACTTCGTCTTCCCACGTCAGCGGCACGAGGTGGACATTCTGCTGGTACCACGTGTAGTTGTCCTTGCCGATTCCGGATGGCCCGGTTTTCGACTCCGCCTCCGCTTCGAGCCAGGCAATCAGTTCATCGGTGGCGATTTTTGAAGCCGCAATGATTTTCAGAAGCTCGTCGCTCGCTGAAGCGCCGACCATTTCCTCTATTTCGTCGAGTCCCGCACGCTGCTGGCGAATATCGCGGATGCCCGTAATCCACAGCTCCCGGGCATTGCCCTTTAGGTTGCCTTGCGCTTGCTTCATCAGCGGCGGGATAACCGCCAACTCGTTGGTCAATCGCTGTTGTTCAGCATCGTTTAGTGGGAAGTCGTAGGTCCACACTTCCACCAACGCGTGGTGCGTCGGACCCTCGTGCGCCGGAACGTCACTCCGATAGGTCCAGACCGTGTTGTAAAACGCCGGATCGCGGGCCCAGGGCTGCAGGACCCGTTGATTGAAGTCATAGCCGTTCATTTCGGCCCGTACCAGGTGCCAGTCCACCTGCTGTGGAATTGGCCAGTCGCCGATATCAAAAGACTGCAAGCGTGCCCGCAAAGCCAGGAAGTCGTCATGGCGCGCCGCAAACCCTGCGGCCGTGTAGTCGGGCGCGCCGTCAAGCAACGGCGGTGACTCGAACTCGCGCCAGTCCGCAAACAATGTCAGCAGATCATCGTAGTTGGATTTGGTGCCTGTGTCGGCGTTAGCCACGGTCCCCGCCAGTGCAACAGAAATGTAGACGGCGGAGAATACAGTAACGAACTTTGAGAATGCCATGCGACCTCTTCGTTGGTTTCGAGCCCCAATAGAAGCTCGGTGCCAACCAGTCTAATGGCTGACGGCGCCGAGTAGTAGCTGCCCGCTACTGCCCGGCTGCATTCCGGAACAACCAGGCAGATAACAGCCACAGCGCGACGAAGAAACCGGTCAGGAGCAGAATATCCTTGGGCCAAATCGGCGCTGTGGACCCCAATCCTGCGATGAGCGCTATGACGGCGACTGCCGTTTGCGCGAGCGCCGTCGCATACAACGCTCGTGCCATACCCGGTGGCTGAAATCGGGCAATGATGGCGCCGATGATTCCGACGGCGAGCACCCCAAAATACATCATGTTGGCGTCGTTACTCTCATCCCCGATACCCAGATGAGAATAAATGCTGCTGCAAGCGCAACTCCAACCGCGAACCGGTACGCCGTATTGTCAGAATTTCGCCTCGCCAGCGTAAAAATCACCCCAACGCTTAACAGCATGACACCAAAGACAGTGAAATCGACAACATCCCAATCCACGTGGTCCTCCTAATGACTGCCGTCTGATAACCCTACTATCGAATCAAATTGTGGCCAAATTGGGGCGCATCCCTGTCGCCAGAGTGTCCGCTCTCATTCGATTAAGTACATCTATTCCGGGACCTATAGGGTCGCCGCGGATGCGTTGGTATGATGCCCCCTCAGCCGATTGTTGCGTGCGTGCGGCAGCGCCGCGACGCCCGAAAATTCAACCCGGCCCGAGGCCTTACACTGATGGTTTGGACCCTGAGCAACAGACTGCTTTTTACAGCCATCTTCATCTCGGGCGCTTCTGCCTTGATCTACCAACTGATCTGGGTCCGTTTGCTGGGCCTCGTGTTCGGGGTCAGCAGTTTCGCCGTCGCCACGGTGGTCGCGGTATTCCTGCTGGGTCTTGGCCTGGGGAGCTATTTCTTTGGCCGGTGGTCAGAGCGAGCCCGTGACCCGCTGCGCATCTACCTGTACGTGGAACTGGGGATTGCCGCGACTTCGCTCATCGCCTACCTGGTGATCGAGGCCCTGCCGGTCTACCGCTATCTCTACCAGTACGCCTACAACAACCTGGGCTTCTACGGCCTTTCGGTCGCCCGCTTGCTGCTGTCGACGCTTGTGCTGCTGCCCGCCGTATTCCTCATCGGCGGCACCATGCCGCTGCTCGCCAAGTATTTCGTCCGCGACCCTGACAACCTGGGCTCCAGCTTCAGCAAGATCTACTACCTCAACACTCTGGGGGCCTGCGCCGGTGCACTGCTGACCGGCTTTGTGTTCGTGCGGTACTTCGGCGTGATCGGCACGCTGATAATTGCCGTTGGCGGCAACCTGGCGGTCGCCCTGATCATTGCGTTGAGCAAACGAGGCACGGGAGACGCGCGTCCCGCGACGGGCGAGCAGTCGCCGTACTCCTACATGCTGGTCTTCCTGTTTCTCACCGGCTTCATCAGCCTGGGCTACGAGATGTTGTGGGTGCGCATCCTCTCGACCTACGGGCTGTCGACCTCGCAGGCTTTCGCCCTCATCCTCGCGGGGTTCCTGCTGGGCTTCTCGGTCGGGGCATGGGTCGTGGCGCGAAAGGTGGATCGCCGCCGCGATCTCGAGGCCTGGTTTGGCGCCGTGTCCATCGTTACGGCCTTCAGCGGCGCCGCCGTGCTCCTGTTGTTCCGGCAGTTCGAGGCCATCACGATCCTGCTCGCGGACGCCACGCCGATGAGCCAGCTGACGCTCGGCATGGCGCTCGCGTTCACCGTGTCTTTCATCCCGGCCGTGTTCATGGGGATCCTGTTCCCGCTCGGCGTTCGCATCTACGCGCGCGATGTCGATCGGATCGGCGCCAAGGCGGGCAACACCTTTTTTTCGAACACGCTCGGCTGCGTGCTGGGGAGCTTGCTGACGGGATTCGTGCTGATCCCATTCGTAGGGATGTGGAACACCACGTTGCTCCTCATCAACCTCAGTCTGCTCATCGCGGTGGCTTTCCTGCTGCCGTCGCGGCCGTCGCGAACCTGTTGGTGTTCACGGACAGCAAGACGTTCCACGCCGAACTGAAGGGCCGCGACCTGCGCACGGCGGCTGAGGGCTTCGACGTCATCTACTATGCCGAGGGCCTGTCGGGGACCGTCACCGCCGTCGAACGGGGCAACTATCGGGGGCTGTTCGTCGATGGCCAGAACGTCTCCGGCACGGATCCCGTGCTACTCGCCGACTCGAAGATGCTGGCCCACGTGCCGCTACTGCTGGCGAAGGAACCGATAGTTGCGCTGACGGTGGGCTACGGTACCGGAACCACCTCGGGAAGCATGCTGCTGCACGATGTCGACGTGCATGCGGTCGAGATCGAGGAGAAGATCATCGAGGCGGCGCCGCTGTTCAGCAAGGTCAACTACGCATCCTATGCCGACCCCGATCTCGATATCGTGCTGGACGATGCCCGCAACTACATTGCCACTACGGACGAGAAGTTCTCCGTCATCGTCACGGACGTGACCAACCTGAAGTACAAGCGCAATCCCTATCTTTACACCCGGGAATATTTCGAGATCATGCAGGGCGCGCTTACCGTGGACGGCGTTGCCGCCGCGTGGCTCCCGGTCGGCGGACTGTCCTTCAACGACCTGCGCACCCTGATCGCCACTTTCGACAGTGTCTTCCCGCATACCACCGCCTGGTATTTCACTCAGTTCCCGACCCATTTCATCATCCTGGTGGGCACGCCAGAGCCGACGCGGGTGAACCTGACGGAAATGAAGGACACAACCGACGAGGTCGAGCGCGACCTGCAGAGCCTCAGCGTCGACAATGTCTATGAGCTCGCCAGCATGCTGTTGCTGGGCGAGAGTGACGTCGACTCGCTGGTGGACGGCGCGCCGATCCACACAGACAATCGTCCGATCCTCGAGTACTCCGACATGGATCTTTACAACGTTGTAGACGTCGCGCCGAACCTCGGCCGGCTTATCGAATTCCAGCAGGAGGACCTGCTCGCGTACTTCGTCGGAGGCGAGCATCAACTCGCCGAGCTTGAGGACCATTTCGATCTGTATAAAGGCCACTACCTGGACTACGTCCGACTGTACGAACAGCAGCGCCGCAATTAGGCACGGGGACTGCGCCGAGCATGCGTAGTATTCGCCTCACCTTCCCGAGGCTGTCGACCTGACAGCTGCTCGGGTAACATGGGTGTGCGTTATGGGATTCGGCAATTTACTCGTCCAGGCAAGGCGTCGGCGCGTTTTTCGCACCGCGGGCCTCTATGTTGTCGGCGCCTGGCTGCTCTTACAGATTGCCGACATGGCATTTCCTGCGCTGTCGATTCCCGAGGAATCGATTCGTTTCGTCTGGATTGCCGTAATCCTGGCGTTCCCGGTAGCGATCGCCTTTGGCTGGCGGTACGACATCCAGGGCGGGCGCATAGTTCGAACCGGCAAGGTGGACGACAATGCCCCCTGGTCCCTGCAACGGCCCGACTACCTGATACTCGGGGCGCTGAGTATCGTAGCGATAGTGATCGTGGCGGGTTCGTTATCGGAGATTTCAGACACGCAGAGTCCGGTAACGCCAAATAGACCGATTGAGCAAATCGACCGCGCCTCTATTGCGGTACTCCCCTTTGTTGCTGTCACTGCAGAGCCAGACGATGAGTACTTCGCGGACGGGGTTTCCGAGGTACTCATTCATCAGTTGTCCAACGTTCCGGACTTAAAGGTCATTGCCCGCACCACATCGTTCATGTTCAAAGGCCAGAATATTGATGTGCGAGAAATTGGTCAGCAGCTCGGCGTAGCCGCTGTTCTTACGGGCAGCGTGCAACGCTCTAAAGACAGGCTGCGCATTACTGCCCGGCTGATCGACTCTCAGAGTGGCACGCACCACTGGTCGGAGGAATTCGATCGACAGGACGATGACATATTTGCGATCCAGGACGAGATCGCCAGGCGCGCCGTCGAGAAACTGCCCGCTGCGCTACTTGAGCAAAACCCGGCATCGAGGGTTGGTGGGATTGGTACTGATAACCGCGAAGCTTATGAGGAATACCTCAAAGGTCTCAAGCAGCTGCGCGTTGGCAGCGTCAATTCATTGCCGCGCGCGCTTGACTATTTCGAGCGCGCGATCGAGCTCGACGATGACTACAATGAAGCCCGCATTGGGTTGCTGCGATCGTACCGCGCGCAGAACCTGATCTTCCAGATCAGTTATGCGGAGCTGATGGTCCGAAACCAGACTATTCCCCGCGAAATACTGCAGCGTGACCCGAATTCGGCCCAGGCAAAGAATGCTCTGGCGGGCGCGGATTTCAGCCTGTATTTCCCGACCGGATCGGGCGAAGCCGAACGCCTTTGGAATGAAGCCCTGGATACCGCGCCAAACGACCCCTGGATCTTGATGACTTATGCCTATTACCTCGAGTGGAACGACCGCCCGCAGGAGGCCATCAAGACCCTCGACAGAGCACTTGAAGTCGATCCGTTTGAGCCGTTCGTGCTCGGGAATGCGGCAAGACTGGGCGACCTCACACATGCTCAGACGCTGCGCGAGAAATTCCCGGAGAATCCGGCGGGATGGGCAGTAGCGGGTGAGGCGTATCTCAGACGCGGTGACCTCGCACGATCATTAGAATATTTTCGAATCGCTGAGGAGAAAAGCACGCGGGACCCGGAATTCCCCGCGTTCATAGCGATGATCTATTTGACCGCGGGACTGCTGGAGGAAGCCGAAGCGGCCGTTCGTCGGGCCGAGGCCGCTGGGCCCACGGCGCCTGTCAGCGTAGCTGCACGTATCGGCTTGACGTACCAACAAGAGGGTCTGAAACCGGCGGGTGAGATGGCGCTGGCCGCTTTGCGCAGCGGCCTGCCGGCGCGCCAGTTTTCTCCCACCGTTATCCACAAAATTGCGCTGCAATATGCATTGCATACCAACTCGCCCGAGAGATTCCTCGAGGCCTACGCGATGTCATTCGAGACTCCGGGGATGGGCGGTGCCCGGGATCTTCGGCAAGGACCGGTTGCATCACCCCCAGACTTCATGTTTCTGGTACAGATGTTGCCCGCACTGCGTGCCGCTGGAGAGACGGGTACCGCAGAGCAAATACTCTCTCGACTAAACGCATTCTTTAACGATGCGAGTGACACGTTGAGACACCATGAGACTCTGTACCAGCTACAGCTGTTCTCCGGTGATGTCGAGGGCGCGCTGGATACGCTGGATGCGCTAATCGACGACGGCCGTGGTGGCATCATTCCGTCGTGGTCCACGAATCTGTCCGAACTTCGCTGGTGGCTCGAATTCGATGGCATCCTGGCTGAACCGCTAAAGAACAGTCCGCGCTATTCCGAGATTCTCGAAAAGCGCCGAGCCCATGTGGATCGGCAGCGTCAGGCGATCCTCGCCATCATCAATCAGGGCGCTGAGGGCACGGTGCCCTAGTCCGGCGTCTCTCCGAAACTGTATCGAGCGCTGAGTCCCCAGGTTCGCGGCCGCGCATAGGTTGCATACGCAAGACCGAAGTCCGGTTTATTGGAACCGCCGGAAGTGATATGGCGTTCATCCGTCAGGTTGTCGCCAAACAGCGTGAACGCCCAACGTGCATCGTTGCTCGCGAGCTCGGCGGCCGCATACAGTAACCCGTGAGCAGATTGCTTAACTTCCGGCGTATTGATGGCGTCCTTATACATGTCGTCGCGCCAGGAGTAATCACCGCGGAGTGTAAACCGGCCGAGCTGCCCGACATCCGTCGTCCACCGAAGACCGAGATTGACGGTCCACTCAGGGGCGTTCGGCAATTCATTATCGATGCTTATCGGGGTAACCAGCCCTGCCAGATCCTCTGCATCGAGTCGCGTGTATTTGGCATCAAGGTAACTGATACCTGCCTGAAACTTGATCGTGCTCGTGGGCGCCATGACGAGCTCGACTTCTGCCCCTTTCATTTCCGCTTCCGCAGCGTTGCGAAACTCCGGCGCTATGTCATTGAAGACCGGGAATTGAATGTCCTCGTAGTCATACAGGAAGGTTGCTGCGGCCAGGCTGAATCGCTCCCGCATCATCTTGAAGCCGAGTTCGAAGGCGGTGATTCCTTCGGGTTTGAACGGCAAAAAATCGTCTCGTGGAATCAACACGATCGTGTTGAAGCCGCCGCTCTTGAAGCCCTGTGAAGCGCTCGCATAGAACTGCAGGCTCGGATCGACGAAATACTGCAACCCGAGAGTCGGCGAGAGTTCGTTGAAAGATTTAGAGGTTTGCCTGTTTGCCACGAGGCCACTGTTATCGATGGCAGTCTTCTCTTCTCGCGTATAACGCAGACCGGTAAATGCCGACAGACGATCGCTTAGTCCATAGTCCAGGTGAAAAAACGCGGCAACACTCTCGGCACTCGACGACGTAGCGGGGCCGATATTCCCCAGCGGCACTCCAAACAAGGGATTTGGCACGCCAAGGACCGGGTCGACCGGCACTTCGCCGACATCAGGGATAATGAGTACCGAATCCTCTTCTGAGGCGTCCTCGTCGAAATAGTAGACACCGGCCAACCAGGCAAGTTGTCCGGTCGCTCCCTGAAGTGTGAATTCCTGGCTCAACTGATCCTGATCAGTCGCGATAGTGCTTTCGACAATCGTCAGGGGCGACATATCGGTATCTGAACCCCACACACTCTCAAGTGATCTGTATCCCGTTATCGACTTGATCGTCAGGTCGCCCGAACGCCACTCGACAGTAGCCGTGAGCCCTTCGGAATCGACGTCCGTCAAGGTCTGGCCCGTTGCGAAATTCGTGAACTCGCTCGGAGTCAGAAACCGGTCATCCCAGGGAACGCCGTCGCCGAATCCCTCCACGGAATTAGTGGGGGCGACAAAGAAATTGTAGGCACCGGTTAACGATGACATTGGATCTGCATCCGCGAACGCCAACGTGAATACCGGCGCGTCCTGACGCGTTCTGGATCGGTTATACGACAAGGTCACATTGAGATCGTCGCTGTGGAGCCATCGCAGAGTCGCTCGTGCACTATCGGTATTGATATCGCCAAATTCCGCGCCGTTCTGCAGGCTGGATCCATAGCCGTCCTGGTTGAGGCTCGAGGCCGAGAACCGGGTGAGCACAGTATCGGATATCGGGACATTGAGGACACCACGCGCATCAAGCCGATTGTCGCTCCCGGTTGTCACGTCGCCCCAACCGGACAGCTCCGGAACAGCTTGCAGTGTCGTGACTAAGACAGCGCCGCCGGTCGTATTGCGACCGAACAGCGTGCCTTGTGGGCCACGCAACACTTCGATCTGGCCGATGTCGTGAATGCCGAGAACGCTGCCAATAGCACGGCCGATGTACACACCGTCCAGGTACACTCCAACGGCCGGATCGGCGCTACTTTCGAAAAAGCTTGCAGACTGACCGATACCGCGAATGAAAACTGCCGAGAAATTGCCGGCGCCGAGAAAGCTCTGATCCCATACCAGGTTTGGTGTGTAACTCGCGACTCCCGCAATATTAGTGAGCTTGAGAGCCTCGATTTCCGAGTTTTCGAACACAGTTATTGATATCGGTACGTCCTGCAACGGACGCTCACGTCTTTGCGCAATGACAACGATCTCTTCTATAAAGACGTCGGCATCGTCAGTGTTTGATTCTGCTATCGTCTCCTGCGCAGGGACAGGAATAGGGACAAGCAGGCTGAGCAGGGTGACGAGCAGAAATAGTGATAGGTTGCGGGCCGACGTGTCGTGCAGTAGGCGAGCTTGAACAGGGATTGAGCTCTGCACCGATAGACCCTTTGTAGGGCGCGATTTAATTACACACCAACCCATAAATAGCGCAGCTCAAGTCGCTGCGCCATAAGGAAATTCCGAAGTATTGCCGTCTGCGCGGTCGGGATGGATTTCAGGGGCGGTGAGTCGGCTGGAATCGCTAGAAAGCAGACATTCAAACGGGTGGCGCTGAACGTGTCCTTTGGGTCAGTAGCAGCCTGTCGGTAGTTAACAGCCCAGAGGCTGCGTCCGGCCAGAAGCGGTCACACATCAGCAATCGTCAAACGCTTATTCGTCGGCACTATTTACGATCAGAAAGACAAAGGCACACGCCGCAAAAAACTGGAACGCATCGCCCAGTGAACCTTTACCGATTTCCGTTTGCCACATCTGAAACAGTGCACCGCCGAATACGCCAAATAGCCCCATCCAAACCACGATACCGGTACCGCAACCAGCAAGTGCAAAAGTCTTGGCGTTGTTGAAATCGGCGGCGGGCGCTCGTTTCGCGCCCCATAGGTCCCAGGCCCCTTTGGCCGCGAGCAACCCGGCCACAAATTCAAGGGTGACAACGACGACAAGTACGAGCCAGATGACGGCGGGGCTGCGAATGGCCGGGAAAATTGAGTCTGGATAGACCTGGTGGTCCACTGCCCCGAGGACGTACGCGAAGGCCTGGTAGCACGCCTCGAGATTGGCAACATTTTGCGCCGCGTAAAATAGACACAACAGAGAGATAAATGTGACGAAGATGATCTTCAAGTGACGTATTACCATTAGCATTCTCCTTTCTTAGCGGCCTCACGATCCTGTTCTGCTTGGGCTCTCTCAACTCGATCGTCTACGAGTTCAACGAAATCGGAATCGAAGGCAGAGCTCGATCGATGACGGGTCCACCACGACCGATTAAGAAATCGAGAGTATCATCCCGAATACTCCCGTCATATCGTGACAGGCCGCGTTGGGTCAGCAGCAGCCAGCCGTCAATTTACCGCTCGACAGGCCGCTTCCGGCCAATAACAGCCGCTCGCAATTCGTGTCGCATTGAGTCCGCTCAGCCTTCGGCAGATCCATACTCAACAAGTTGCTTGAAATTTCGCATCTCATCATCGGCGCGAGCGCGCATCGACCTGCGGACGAATATGGCCACGATTTTGTATAACCCTTTAAAGCGATACTCTATATCGAGAACCCAACGCGTCTGATTGTTGGCGATGGGTTCAAAGCGATTAGCTACTGTCGCAAAGCTCGATTCAGAATCGATGGTTGCCGCCATAAGTTCGAATTCACGTTTCTCCGTGAGCGTCGTGACTGTCCTTAATTCCCGGCCATTATGATCGTAGACGAGTTCGTATACTGCCCCAACCTCTCCGGGTGGTCCTGCTACATGCGTCTGTGACGTTAGAGCTGGTTGCCACCTGCGCGTGTTTTCAGGGTCGTCGAAGACTCGCCAGACTGTCGCCGGGTCGGCACATATCGTGATCTTATTCCGCAACCTCATGAGCGCTGCTCGCAATTGAGTGAGACTATGGATAGTGCTGACCCAATGTAAT
>CAMYIS010000236.1 GCA_947258485.1 uncultured Woeseiaceae bacterium | reverse complement strand
CTTGCGGTACGACAGGGACGCATGGTAGATGCACTCAGTTGGGCAAGGCAGTATGACCCGGAACCCCTTATGGCGGAGCATTCCTTCTTTGCACCGCCTGTGTGCCTCGCGAAGATCCTGATTTGGGACGACACTGCCGCCAGCCGCAAACGAGCGCAGGCCCTGTTACCCCGACTCGAGGACTATTATTCGGGGGTCCACAACAAGCGATTCCTGATTGAAACGCTTGCGCTGCGAGCCTCGTTCAGCGAGAAGACCGGGGACACGGCAATTGCCGTCGAGCAACTCGGCAGAGCAGTATCGTTGGCGCAACCGGGTGGCTTTATCCGCCTGTTCGTCGACATCGGCCCGGAATTGGTTCCCCTGCTCAATCGCCTCGAGATTAAAGGCGAGAAACTCCGATACGTGGGTCGGATCCTGGCAGCATTTGGGTCGGAGGGTGGCGGAACCGACGCGGATCAAGCAGACGCGACAGCCAGAGTTACGATCAAGGATGTTGCCGGACTGCCGGAACCATTGTCTCGGCGGGAAAAGGAAGTACTCGGGCTGCTAGCCGGGCGTCTGACGAACAAGGAGATTAGCGAGGAACTCTTTATCTCGACGGCGACGGTCAAACGCCACGCCCACAACATCTATGAAAAACTCAACGTAAAAGGCCGTCGCGAAGCCGTTACAAAAGGCGTCGGGCTTGGTTTGATCACTGACTGACGGTACGTACTTCCCAGCTCCACCAGTGTTGTGCAAGCGCTTTCAGCCTTGTTGGCACGATCTTGCCTCAAGTAGATTGAGCCCTCTACAGGGGACTGATTTTGAACTTCTGGCCGCCAACGGAAGCCTCGTACATCAAGCCTCCTTTCGCCTGAGTAAAGATCGCCACGCCGTCACTGTAGTCCGCATTAGCCGACGCACCGGCCTTCACTGCGACCGCAGATACCTGCGCGCCCAGCTCGTAGTTGCCCCGCTTGAAGTCGCCGATCGCCGTTTCATCCTGGAAAAAAATGAATTCGCTGTAGACCTGTCCACCCCATTGAAAACCGAAGGACAGCTGCGTCAGCGTGACTTGCGCCGTTGGCTCGCCGCTTTCGTACAATAGCCCTTTGCCTCTGGCGCCGCCAAGGCCAAAGCCGGCCTTACCGACAGTGGGAATCACGGCGTATGCAACTGCTTTGTCGAAGAACCGTTGCATAGCCGGGTCTTTTTCCAGCAACACGGCCACTGCCTCCTCGGCGTTTTCTTTAGCTTTATCAAGCTCATCGGGATCCCATGCTTGGGACGCTGACGATACAACCAACATCCAAAGACAAAATCCTCCAATCACAGCGCCTCTCATCGGTTCGATCTCCTTCTGGCAAATAGAGTGTGGGATTCGAGCGCCGATGGTAGACCTGATTGGATATTGGGACATGGCCCGATCTGATCCATCGGGGGGTCCAATTTGGGGAGGCCATTTATTGACGTCCTGTCAAAAGACGAATATGCCGACGATGAGCAAGAGGAATGCGAGCGGAAAGGCAGCCCGGGACGTAACGTCAATGCGCCGGGCCAGATTTTTCCTGTCCCCCGACACGAGATAGGTGACGGTCAGGGACTCAAGCAATGCCACGAACACCAGGATCGTCGAACCGCCGATGAACAGGTCGAGAAGGGTAAAGTACCCGAGCTCAGGCACCATGTTGGTCGTGGCGAAGATGAATGCGATCAAAGTCAGCATGGAGGTGGCCGAAAGGGTAGAGTTCCGGACTGATCCAGAATACGCACCACGACATCGCGACGATCAGGCACAGTGGCAGGATCACCTTCCACAGGTAAAAGCCCGTAATGCGGTGAGCCGTGATTGTGAAATCGTATTGGGGCACAAAGGCATTTCGTGCCGGTGCGGATTGCCTGCTGATGACGCCCTGTACATTCTCGATCTCCCAGTCGGAAACATTCAACAATTCCCGGCGGCCGGTAGCCGTTTCGTCGGCGATCAGTGCAACGTCTTTGTCGGTCCATTCAAAGGGCACGAGCGAAATGCGAAAAGTCTGATCGTCAAACGGAAAATCCTGAAGATTGTGATAGCTGGCTATGGTTCCGAAGTACCGTTGTGCGTATGTCACCGAACCGCCAGCACCTATACCGGCCACTCGTGGCCGGCTCGTAAACAGCCGACCTGAGTTGAAAAACGCAAGACCGGGCGACCAAATATCGTCCAAAGAAATCTCGCAACCCTCCAAATGAGCCAGCCTCGGATCTGTCCAGTTCAGAGCGACTGCAAAGTCACCCGTCAGAGTCTGATTCGGATCACTAATCTCGGTGAGATCAACCATGAACATACCCACTGAGACCCGTGTCGGCGGCCCAGCCGCACCTGGCCTCACGCCCGTTTGCATACTCGAGACAGTGCATGCATCGACTGGCTCGGCGGCATTGCTCTGTTCACATAGAGAGAATGCCAGCAGGGTTACAATGCACAATGCTTTAAACTCAAAATGGGTCATAACAGAAACATTTTCCTTGAGAGCGCCGTCCCCGTGCTACTAGCGATGTGTGATTTCATAACTGGCTGTCGGGAGCAATCCTGAAGAACCAGGCCTTGAAGCGACGCCAGCGGCTGGTGGACGGTTCGGTGGTCTTGATGACTTTTTCACCGTTGACGATACCTTCCCACTGCAGCTTGCCTCCTTCATTCAGTGTTACCCGATAAGCCACTTCATCTAGCTGCTCAAAGAACTCTGTTACCAACTCTGTCCCGAGTTCCTCGGACAGGATATTCACGCCCATCTCGGAATTCAGATCGATCGACCGCGGGTCGAGATTCAGTGAGCCTGCGAAGATCTGTTGGCGGTCGATGATGATGAGCTTGGTGTGCAGCGTCTTGTTATCGGGTGCACCGGGCCGGTCGGCCAGATGTTCGACCGCATCGACGCGCGCTTCATACAGTTCCACCCCGGCTTCGAGCAGCGGCTTTCGGAATTTCGCATAACCCGAATGCACCGGAATATGGTTCGTGGACGCCAGCGAATTCGTGAGTATTACGACACGGGTACCCTGATCAACAACGCCCTGCCAAAACTCGATGCCCGACTTCAGTGGCACCATATAAGGCGTAATCACGATCACCTCCTCATCGGAATCGACGATCAGTTCGGCCAGTCGGTTAACGAGTTGGCGATGTTCGGCTGCCACCCTGTTCTCTAGCTTTCGGCTGCGAAGAGCTGATCCTTGGTGTCTATCAGCTCCTTGATAATCTTGTTCTCCATGGCCGCGGCAAACACAGAGGTATATGCCTCGTCGAATTCTCGTTTCATCTGCTGCCGGACAATGTCGAGCTCCGCTTCGGTGAACTCCACGTCCAGCGCTTCGAGTGGCAGAGATCGCCGTGAGTTCCAGAACAGGTCGAAAGTTGCCGAGACGTCTGTCGCTACCTTACCGACACCGAGGACATCGAAATCCTCGAACTCGGTGTTGATGTTCAGATCGAAATACTCGGCGGCAATATTTCGACCCCCGACGATCGTGAGCTGGCTATCTGCCGTAAAGGATTTGTTATGCATGCGTCGGTTGGCGCGCTTAAAGTCGCCGAAGAAGTTGAGAAAGAAGAAGCCTCTCTTGGCGACAGGATTATAAAGCCGTACTTCAATGTTTTCGTGAGCGTCCAGGATGAAGAGCTCTTCGTGGCGGACCTTGGTGAAAATGTCGTCAAGCAGGAACCGCACCCTTACGCCCCGATTGGCGGCCAGCAACAGTTCCTGGCAGAAGATATGCCCGGCGAGGTCCGGCTTCATCAGGAAGTACTGAGCGTCCAGGCTGACTTCGGCACGCTCGATCATGCGCAGGCGTGCCGCCAGGGCATCACTGCCCGACTGCATGGGGAAAAAGCCCGAAAGGCCGTCGTTGGAATTGACCCATGCTGTAGCTGTGAGGCCAAGCGGGGTCTCCGCCGAAGCCGGAACGGCAAAGCTCTCTTCCTTCGGGTAGTCTTCCGGTAACGTCGCGCATGCACTTAGCAGGCCAAGCAGCAGAAGTTGAAGCGTCAATCTAACCGTGGCGAAATGCTGAGTGAGGAAGAACGTCTTCACATTTACTCCTGAATCCCATGCCGTGGTACAGCCCCTAACACGATGACCTGCTCAATATCCACGCAACCCCAACTGGCGTCTGCACCAGGGTTCAGGCACGTTCG
>CAMYIS010000235.1 GCA_947258485.1 uncultured Woeseiaceae bacterium | reverse complement strand
TGTTGTTACGAACTTGTCATCGAACCCGAAGTCTTCTGGCGACTCGGTGCTCCGCCCGTCAAGAGCAAGGAAGTGGACCGGTGAACGCGATGTCGAAGCCAAGCTACCTGTTGATGCTGAGCCTGGCGCTGGCCTCCTTGCAGGCGAGCGCTGCGCAAGTCGATGAGACGCCGATGGGGGAGGCGGTCGAACGGCATCTGACCGATGATGACCCGTTCATGCAGTGGGTGCAGGATCCGGACCGTGTCGATGCGGATCTGGGCGACAGGCTGGAAATGCGGGAGACGATCGCCGATGAGCTTGAGACTGTTAAGCTCAGCAATCTCGTGGCGCCGATACGATTCGAATCGGGCGTTGCGAACATTCCCGAAACGACCGTTGTCTCTCTGGGCGAAATCCTGGACCGCATGCGGGACCGAATTAACGTTCGCTTGCATCTTATCGGTCATGCGGACAACCGACCTTTGTCAGCGAGACTCGTAAAGATTTATGGCGATAACGCGGGCCTGTCGCGGGAGCGTGCGGGCCAGGTAGCGGAGCACTTTCAGACGGCGCTCACGCTGCCGCCCGAAGCCATTTCCTTCGAATGGGCCGGTGACACGCGCCCGGTCGCCTCGAATCTCACCGAGGATGGCCGTGCGCTGAATCGTCGCGTCGAGGTCGAAGTCTGGTACGACGAGGTCAGAGAAAAAGTCGCACTCGAGGAGTTTCTCGTTCCTCACGAAATTCAGCGCGTGAAAGTATGCCGCATGGAAACGGTATGCAAACTGCGTTACGTCGACGGACACGCACGGCGCGCGCGCGTGCAGAATCTCATCGCGCCGCTGCATTACGAGACCGAGACGATCGATGTGAACGAGGTGTTCATCGAGCGCATCAAACAGGGATTCGAAAACCTCAGCGACAAACAGAACGTCGTCGTGAAATTTATCGGTTTCACGGATGATGTTCCGCTGAGCGGAAGAACAGAACGCATTTACGGCGATCACGTGGGGCTCTCGAAAGCGCGAGCGCGACGCGTTGCATTGGCCGTACAGGACAAGCTAAACATCCCGACACCCATAATCGAAAGCGACGGGCGTGGCTCGGAGAGGCCGCTGGGTTCCAACGAAACGGTCAACGGGCGTGCTTTGAATCGTCGCGTCGAGGTCGAATTCTGGTACGACGATCCCTTACAGGAATTACCCGACGAACCGCAGCTCTGCCCCGAGTCGGCCGGCGCCGAACTCGTGACCAAGGTATACGATCCGCCGTGGGGCCGTATCGCGAACCTCGATTTTGCCGACGGACGGCCTGTGGTGCCATCGGGCTACACGGCCGACCTGGCCCGAGCGCTTGCCGACGTTGCGGACAGGACGAACCCGCGCCTGCGGTTTGTCGGCTACACGCGCAATGAGCGCCTGGCGCGGCGGACCGCGGCCGTCTACGGGGACGACATCGGCCTGTCGGCTTCCCGTGCGCGACGCGCCATGGAGCTGATCGCCGGGGACATGCAGCTCGAAGCTTCACAGCGCGAGTTCGAAGGGCGCGGCTACGTACATTCGGACGACGTAGTCAACGCGGGATTTGTCCAGGGCGAAACGTCCCATGTGGCGGTGCAGGTTGTATACGATGAGCTCGCGGTCCTCGACGACTACGAGGGCGTGGACATCACCCGGGTGACGCGCGAGTTGAGTCCGCAAAATCCGCTGGGCCTGAACCTGATGCGCATCACCGTCGATGGCGAGCCGATCGACGATCCCAAGAGAAGCTCATCGGACATCCAGCGATGCACCGATGTTGCGCTGGAGAATGCGGATATTCAGTTCGGCTTCGACAACCTGCGGTCGTCCCCGAGACTTAGCGTCGCCGCCAAGCCGAGTCGAGTAAAAGTCTGGAAAGAAGTCACTAATACCGGTCTCTTGATTCCGTCCATGTCCTTGATCGACATGCAGGCGTCTCCCGTGTATTTCCGGATGTACACGAACTACTCGCACTTCATCGAGCGCGCGGAAGTACGTGTCTTCGAAAACGGGCAGTCCGTCGAGTCAGTGCCCCTCGACGTCATCGAAATCGGCGTCGATGGTGTCGCCAGGTGGGATCCACCGATCGGGCAGGTCAGATCACCCGTTTCGGAGCTGGCGTATGTACTTCGGGCTTACGGCGAAAACGGCAACTTCGATGAAACACTGCCGCAGCCGCTCTGGGTAGTCCACGATAGCGTTGATGGACCCAACGATGACGATGATGAGTCCGTGTTCCAGGCAGACCCGGAACTGTTTGCGGCCTACGGCGAAAACGGCCTGAGCGTACAAAATATCGGGCTCAGCAGCGGTACTGTCAGCGTGCGCGGCAGCGGCGTGCCTGATGAGCACGAGGTGTGGGTTGCCGGGCGGCCCATACCGGTTGATGACAACGGTAGTTTTGTAACCGAGGAAATCTTGCCGAAAGGTGCTCACACCGTCGAGGTTTCCGTTGTCGACAAGGAAGGCAGCGGTGAACTCTACCTGCGTGACCTCGAATTTCGGTCGAACGACTGGTTCTACGTTGGCATGGCCGATCTCACATTGGCCGATGGCAAAGCCAGTGGCCCGATCGACCTGCTGCGGGGCGAAAACCCGGATCGGGACTACGATTCCAATGTCGACGGGCGACTGGCGTTCTTCGTGAACGGCAAGTTCGGCGAACATTGGAAATTGACGGCAAGCGCCGATACCCGGGAAGGGCCGGTGAAGGATATCTTCAGCAACTTCATGGATAAGTCACCAGAGTCGCTGTTCCGGCGTATCGACCCCGACTATTACTACCCGACGTTCGGCGATGATGGCACGGTCGAGGAAATGGCGCCGACTATGGGTAAATTCTTTGTCCGTCTGAGCCAGGACGATAACTATGGTCAATGGGGCAACTTCAAGATTGGATATATGAACAACGAGCTGGCACAGGTCGATCGTGGCCTGTACGGCGCGAACCTGCATTACCAGGCAGACACGACGACCGAGTTCGGCGACAGGCACTTCGTAATAGACGCTTTCGCGGCCGAGCCGGGCACCGTGCCGAGCCGCGAGGAGTTCCGCGGCACGGGCGGCTCCCTCTATTTCCTGCGTCGCCAGGATCTTCTGGCCGGATCCGAACGCGTGCGCATCGAGCTGCGCGACAAGGCCTCGGGGCTCGTGACCGGAGTGGTAAACCTGACGCCGGTCATGGATTACGACATCGACTACCTGCAAGGTCGTATCTCGCTCGCAGAACCGCTCGCCTCGACGGCCAACGATAATCTCCTTGTACGCAGTGGCGCGATTTCGGGCGACGAGGCTTACCTGGTTGTGCGCTACGAGTACACGCCAGGCTTCGGCGACATCGACGCGATGGCGATTGGCGGACAGGGGCACTACTGGCTCGGCGATCATGTCAAAGTCGGCCTTACATCGAATACGAATGAGCAGGATGGCGCCGACAACAGCCTGAACGCCGTCGATCTTACGCTTCGGCTGGCTTCGGAGTCGTGGCTCAAAGTGCAGCAGGCCGAGAGTGAGGGCCTGGTGTCGCTGCCGCAGTTCTCGAGTGATGGCGGCTTCGAGTTCAATGCGTATGATCCGGCGTCATTCGTCAACGCGCAGGCCGAAGCCGAGCGCACCGATATCAGCGTAAGATTCGGCGATCTCGTCGAATTCGTTGACGGCCGGCTGACTGCGTACGTGCAGGAAGTCGACGCCGGGTATTCCGCCCCGGGACTGACGGCGCTTACCGACACGAAAAACTACGGCGGCACGTTTAGCCTGCCAATAGCAGAGCGGTTTTCACTCGGCGCCAAGCTCGACAGTCGAATCCAGGAGCAGGGCATCGAGACCCACGCCGCGGAATACAACGTGGGCTACCAGATCAACGAGAACTGGCAGCTGAGTGCCGGTTATCGTGAGGATGAGCGCATCTCGAATTCGATCATCGTTCCTTTGACGCAGGAACAAGGTGAGCGGGCCGATGCGGTACTGCAGGTGGGTTACGATTCGAAGACGACGTGGAATGTTTATGCATTCACACAGGATACGCTATCGGTAACGGGCGATCGCCAGGAGAACGCCCGGGGCGGTGTCGGCGGGGCCTACAGGCTGTCCGAAAAATTGCGCATCGATGCCGAGGTTTCTGACGGTGACCTGGGTGCCGGCGGCCGGCTTGGAACGAATTATCTTCATTCCGACAGGACGAGCATGTATCTCAACTATGCGCTCGAGAACGAACGCATCGATAACGGCATGGGCGGTATGCGCGGTGGCGAAGGGAACCTGGTTGGAGGCATCAGGACACGCCTCGCCGACAGCGCAAGCGTGTTCCTGGAAGAGCGATACCAGCATAACGACGCGATGACCGGACTGACGCACGCCACCGGAATCAGTTTCTCGCCGTCGGATAAGTGGAGCCTCGGAATCAATACGGACATAGGCACGCTGCAGGATGTGTCGACCGGCGCAGAAACACAGCGCCTGGCCGGCGGCCTCCAGGTTACCTTCGGCACCAACGCGCTGCAGTTCTCGAGCGGCATCGAATTCCGCAACGACGATGCCGAGCAGCTCGATCTGAGTAGTACGGAGAGAACGACATGGCTGTTCAGAAATAATATCAAGTACCAAATCAACCCGGCATCGCGCTTGCTGGGCAAGCTAAATCACTCGGAGAGCGAGAGTTCGCAGGGGACGTTTTACGACGGCGGATTTACCGAGGCCGTTATCGGGTACGCGCTTCGGCCCATTACTCACGATCGCTTCAATGCCCTGGTCAAGTACACGTACTTTTATAACGTACCGACAACTGACCAGATCGGCTTGCAAAATATTGCTGCCGAATTCATACAGAAGAGCCATGTTGCCGCGGTCGACGTCAGCTACGATGTTACGCAACGATTTTCTATCGGCGGCAAATACGCTTACCGCCTCGGCCAGATCAGCCTGGATCGTGAAGCTTCGGAATTCTTCGACAATAACGCGGGCTTGTATGTAATACGCGGTGATTACAGGTTCTGGAAGAACTGGGAGGCTCTCGCGGAAGGGCGTTTACTCAGAATGTCGGACCTGGGCGAGCGTCGCAGCGGCGCGCTCGTGGCTGTCTCGCGCTACCTGGGCGACCATCTGAAAATCGGCCTTGGCTACAACTTCACCGATTTCTCAGAGGATCTGACGGACCTCAGTTTCGATCATCACGGCGTATTCCTAAACCTGACCGGATCGATGTAGCCGGCATGGAGTTCATGCCACGCAGTTCCTGCGTGCGCGAAGACATGGCGGTTTGCTAGTATAATTCCCACCTGACAAACTCGTTGGTGCCTGCCATCGCTAAATAGTGTGCCCTGCGCCACGCCGCCCTATCGAGATCGAGTAACACTCGTGAGATTCTTATTTTTGCTGCTATCTGCGTGCTCCGCGAGTGCCACCGCGCAGCTGCCGGATGCCGATTGGGATTTCGAACAGCCCTACCGCGACCAGATGCTGTATCTGCATGCGCTGGTGAACTATTCCTACGATCTTCAGTGGCAGTTCGACTGGGAACGTCGCCAGCTGGCCGACAATTCCCTGCGTGTCAACACGGGTAGCGTCACGTCGGACAAGCTGCTGACGGACATTGATCTCAACATCAACGAGGGCCTGAACGACAGGTGGCGCTTCCAGGGGCGTTTCACGCGCGACGGGCTGCGGCAGCGGCCAATCCGTAAAGAACAGCTGTTGCTCGGGTTCGAGGGATCCATTTTCGAATCATCGGCTCTTTATGTGACGGTCAACCCGGAGTTCAACAAGGAGTTTCTTGACGTCGCGGTCGGCTACACGCTGTACAGGAATGAACGTCAACAGTATGTAAGAGTGGGCGTATTACTCGAAGACATGAACTACGGGACGAAGAACGATCTCGGCGGAACAACGGAACAGGATTCGGTCGCGCTGCAGTGGGCCGTTCGGCTGGGCCTGGCCAACGACTGGTTCCTCTACAGCGAAGGCGAGGTGGGCAGTGGATTCGAGCGGGTGTATCCGGATGCGAGCGCATCCCCCGAACTGTCGCGCCACGATCGCCGCGAGAACAAAGCACAGCTGCGTGTGTCGCGGGAAGGCGACGATGGCACGGCATGGTCTGCCTGGGTCGACTGGCAGGACTTCAACGAAGTCAAGCAGTTCAGGCAGCCGGGTTTCGACTACGACTACGAGAATACGCAGCTCGACGTCGCCGTGGAGCATGCGCGGATTTTTCGTGAACGGCATCGACTGCGCCTGCTCCTGCATTACGTCGAACTGGAGGCCAGCTCGCGCGGATTCAACGAGCACGACTATGACCGCAAGGATATTCTCGGCGGCGCATTTTATGAATTCCTGTGGCCGAACAGTGGCGCGACGTTTGCCTACGCGTTCGGCCAGCCGGATATCGCTTACCGGGCGCCCGATCCGGCGGAGAACTACAAGCTCGATGACTACCGGGACAAGCTCATCCTCGGCTGGCGCTACAATTTTTCGGAGAACGCGCAGATAGACCTGTCGGTCAGTCACGAGGTCAGCGTGCAGGGTTTCGGCGGCGGTGCCGTGCGGTTCCAGATGTTTTTCTGAACGATCGGAACCAAAGGAACCACTATTGCTTGATCGTGACCTGCATCCCGTTGGTCAGCCGTTCCGCACCACGGATAACGACACGTTCACCGGGATTGAGCTTGCCGATCACTTCAACGTTGTTGCCGTCGCCGAGACCGGTGATTACGTTGACCTGTTCGACGGACATGTCGGGATTTACTTTAAACACGGATGCGCCCTCTCGCCGCAGTACCAGCGCGTCCCTGGGGACGGTTAGAACCTCTTTCACGCCTGAGGTAGGCATCGACAGACGTACACTCTCGCCAACGGTCCAGATATCGGGGTTGACATCGAGCCGTACTTCGAACATATGCGACTGCGGGTTGCCGAAAGGCACTATCGTGCGCACCGTTCCCTGATCCTGTCGAAAGTCATTGTGCAGCCGAAGTTCAGCACCTTTGTTAATGAAGTTGACCGTATTGAGAGGCGCGCGGGCGATCACTTCCAGCGATTTCGGGTCGACGATACGAATGACCTCATCGGCGACGTTCAGGCGTTCGCCGATATTGCGCAGGCGCTCTGTGACGATGCCGTCGAACGGTGCGCGGATTTTTGTTACGTACACCGAGATCTTGGCCAGCCCGAGCTGCGCACGAGCGATAGCATGGTCACTTTCGGCGACGGCGAGGTCGGCGATCGTTTGGTCGAGCTGACTTTTCGCCGACAAATTCTTCTCGGAAAGTCGGTCGAGACGATTTTTCTCGGATTGCAGGAAGCTGACGCGCGCTTCCTCGCGCTTGACGCGACTCTGTGCTTCCATCTCGAGCAGC
>CAMYIS010000234.1 GCA_947258485.1 uncultured Woeseiaceae bacterium | reverse complement strand
CCAGCAGGTGCCGAGCAACCTGATCAACACCGACTGCAGCATGGCACCGATTCTCATATTCCTGAATGATCACAAAGCCGAAACCCTGAGCGAAGTCATCCGTGTTGCGGAGGCATTTGCCGCGGAATACAACAGCGAAGGCTTTGATATGGAACTCGCCGCCGGTGACACCGGTTACATCAAGTTCGTTCTCGCCGCCGGCAATGCCGGTATCGAATCGGTAACCAATATTGTAATCAGCAAGGCACAATACCAGATGCTCGCGCTCGTATACGGCGTCGTCAGCTTCCTGGTGTTCCTTACGTTCCGCTCGTGGCGCGCCGTTGTTTGCATTATCGTGCCTCTCGCTTTGACGTCCGTACTCGGTCAGGCGTTGATGGCTTTGCTTGGCATCGGCGTGAAAGTGGCGACGCCACGACAGGAATGGCCGTCGCATTCACCGGGTTCACGCTGGCGGTCGGCGTCGGTACGTGGATTTTCTCCGCGATCAAATTCCAGGCAGACATGGGACTCATGCTGACATTCATGTTCCTGTGGAACATGCTTGGCGCGCTGCTGTTGCTACCTGCCCTGGCGCACTACCTGGTCAAGCCTGTCGAAACGGCAAAATAGAACGAAACCTCGGTTCGACCCCGGTTTTTGTTCAGGGAATGATGCGGCTTCCGACAAGTCCGAGGAACAGCTTGCTTGGCGTCAGCTGCGGCAACAGCAGCTGCCGCGTGGCCATCGCGGCCCGGCCGACGACATCAGCCGAATAGCGGAGCGGCTCTTTCGGCGACTCAAGGCGCGCCATCGTGACCTCGTACACGCCTTCCTTGGCGGCGGCCAGCACCGGGCTCGCAACGACGCTTTCTCCGGCAACCAGCCAGGTCGTGATGTCGCCGAAGGAAATCAACATTGGCATGGGTGCCGCTCGGAATCGTCTCAGTCGGCGATCCCGGAGCCAACGACTGATGTTATCGCCCGCGACCTCACCCATGTCCATCGCGTAATATGCCTGCTTGCGAACCGGCACCGGCAGCGCTGCGCAATCTCCCGCGACGAAAATGTTGTCCGCGTAACGGCTCTGGAGCGTATCGTCCACGGGCAACCACTCATCGTCAGTTTCGTTGAGTCCGGTGTCGCGCAGAAAATCCGGAAGCGTCATGCCAGCTGACCAGATGCATAGATCCGCGGTCAGTTTCCTGCCACCGCCAAGCGTCACACTTCGCGCGTCCACGTGCGTGACTGAAGAATCTGTATGAAGCGTCACCGGATAAGGTGCGAAGCGCTGCAAGGCATCGCTGGCCAGGCCCTGGGGAAGCTGATCGAGAATGCGCGATTCCAGCTCAACGACATGAATATTGAACTCGTCGCCTTGCGCGCGTCGGCGCAGGATTTCTCCCAGCGCTTCCACCCCCGACACACCGCCACCAACGATTACGATCGAGGCCCGGCGCTTTCGTGCGGCAAGCTTGTCGATCCGGCTCGCGATACGCACGGCGTCGTCGACAAGGCGAAATCCCAGCGCATGTTCGTCCGCACCTTCGATACCGAACGTTGTCCTTTGGCTGCCGGCGGCGATCAGGCAGGCATCGTACGGCAACGCCAGCCCGCTCTCGGTAGTCACCGAGTTATTGTCGTGATCGATCTCAGTCACGGCATCGTGCACAAAGCTGTGACCGTAACGGCTAACGCACTCTGCGCGCGGCAGCACAACGCCGTCGCGGTCTTTCACACCCGACAATATTTCGTGGATATTGGGCGTCCATTCGAAGTCGGCGCGCGCATCGACTACGGTCACGTCGTAATCGCAAGGCAGGCGTGACGCCGCAACAAGGCCGGCAAAGTTGCCGCCGATAATGACGACGCGTGGTCTGGATGAAGGCATGGCTGGCTGACCTGGAATGCGTGGTTCTATTGACAAGGCGCGCGAGTATAGCGAGGTATGGGCCCTGCCACTAGGTCTCGACTAATCGCCGGACGCGCCGCTGCAGCCAGGGGCGAACCTTCAGAAATCCGCGGTACAGGCGCTCCAGGAGCCAAAGCACCGGCCGGATCCGGGCCAGTAATCCCAGCGGACGAAGCACGGGAATGGCACGCCACATGGCGGCGAACGCCGCGGCGCCGGAAACGATGGACTGGCCACGCTCCTGCGCATGAAATCGTTCGAGCAATGTCTGCGTATCGATCGGGCAGCCGATCGCGCTCTGTATCTCAACAAAGTTGATTGCCCCGCGGCGGTCGAGGCGGCGCATGAGACCAATCTCGCGGAT
>CAMYIS010000233.1 GCA_947258485.1 uncultured Woeseiaceae bacterium | reverse complement strand
GGGCGCCGATTGGGTAGCTCCTCTCGCTTAACCTCGCTCGACGTCCCTGTCTCGCTCGCATCGGGTTCCGCTTGCTTTGGCGTCCTGCGTCGCGGCGCTTCACACGACGCTCGAGGAGCTACCCAACCGACACCCTCACGTAGCACGATCAGGCAGCGGCGGTGAGTGCCGGGGTGTCTCACAAAGCGAGTTTGTGAAACAGCTGTCCGAGCGACTGAGATTCCCCGGCGATCGACGCCGCGGTCAAAATGGTGAGTGGTAGGCCTGATTGGTGGAGGGTTTATGAACCTGTCATTCGCTTGAGCGCCTCCCGGTACTTGTCGCCGGTTTGCTGCAACACATCCGCGGGAAGCTCGGGACCGGGCGCCGTCTTGTCCCAATCGAGCGTGTCGAGGTAATCGCGCACGAACTGCTTGTCGTAGCTGGGCGGACTGATGCCGACCTCATAGCCGTCCACGGGCCAGAATCGCGATGAGTCCGGCGTCAGAGCTTCGTCGATGATGTGCAGGCGGCCCTCTTCATCGAGGCCGAATTCGAATTTTGTGTCGGCGATGATTATGCCGCGCTCGAGCGCGTAGGCCGCCGCACGTTCGTAAATCTGGATGGAAACGTCGCGCACGCGTTGTGCGAGTTTCTCGCCGATCAGATCCACGACCGCGTCAAAGCTGATGTTTTCGTCGTGATCGCCGGCGGCGGCTTTGCTGGCCGGAGTAAACAGCGGTTGCGGCAGCTTCTGTGCGAGTTTGAGGCCTTCGGGCAAATCGATGCCGCAGACCTGGCCTGTTTCAAGATAGTCGCGCCAGCCGGAGCCGATCAGATACCCTCGAACGACCGCTTCGATGGGCAACGGTTTCAGGCGTTTGACGACAAGAGAACGGCCGCGAAGCTGCTC
Organism: uncultured Woeseiaceae bacterium; assembly: GCA_947258485.1. Classification (GTDB taxonomy): domain Bacteria; phylum Pseudomonadota; class Gammaproteobacteria; order Steroidobacterales; family Woeseiaceae; genus UBA1847. The sequence continues at coordinate 7,073 of CAMYIS010000233.1, read as the reverse complement.
GCGCGTTTCCGGGTCCTTGACGACGTCGTCTACTGTCAGGTCGGTCAGCTGATTGTCGATGATGTCGGCCATCATTCGAAACCAGAATAGTGAGATTTGGGTAAGTACGCGGCCCTTGCCCGGTATCGGGTCCGGCATAACAACATCGTAGGCCGACAGGCGATCGGTCGTGACTATCAGGAGACGGTCATCGTCGATACTGTATATGTCTCTCACCTTGCCACGCCCAAGCAGCGGCAGTTCGGGAATCGAGGACTCGAATAACACGTCGTTGTTGCTCATTGCATGGCGCTCGTCGTCTGGGGCACTGGAATCGGATGATCGCCTCTACGCAACAGGCAGGCAAGCATTGAGCATAGGAATGCCAGCAAACAAACGTTAGGATTGGCATTCACTCCGCTGCCCGACGGCAGGAATTTGTAGTGTACTGGGGCAAGATCATTGGCACCTTGGCAGGGCTCGCAACGCTGAAGCCCTGGTTTGCGGTCCTCGGCCTGTTTCTCGGTCACCAGTTCGACCGCGGCTTCGCCGAACGTTATCGCAGTTTTGAGAAGCAGGGCGCCGACATTGGCCGTGTTTCGGAAGACTTCATACGCGCTCTTTTTCAGACCATGGGCCATCTCGCCAAGGTGGATGGGCGCGTTTCCGAGGAGGAGATTCGCGCCGCGCGAATGATCATGCATCGCCTGGGGCTCAGTCCATCACAAGTCCGGCGCGCTATCGGCTGGTTCGATGATGGAAAACGCACCGGGTTCCCGCTGGTTCAGACGATTCGCGAGGTACGGCGCGTCAGCGCCAGAAGTGCGGCCCAGCGTGCGATGTTTGTGCGCCTGCTGCTGGAGGTGGTGCTGGCAAAGGACGCACTCAAAAAGGACGAACGCTCCCTGATATGGAAGGTCTGCATCGAACTTGACATCGGGCGCGTGGAGTTCGCACAACTCGAGGCTATGATCCGCGCACAAAAGGGATTCAAGCGCTCACCGGCCGGCGACGCGGACGCGGCACGTGTGCGCGGCGCTTATGATGCGCTTGGCATGTCGCCCGATGCGAGTAATGAAGAAATCAAGAAAGCGTACCGGCGATTGATGAACAAGAGTCATCCCGACAAGATCGCCGGCAGCAATCCGGATGCTGATGTCGTCGCGGAAGCCGAGCGTCGCACGCGAGAAGTACGCGGCGCCTATGAAATGCTGAAAGCAAGGCGCTCCATTCGATGACCTGTATGATCCTGTTTTTCCGAGCAACTTTGCCCCATACGCCAGAGGAACGACCGTGAAACCACTTATTGCTCCCTCGATTCTTTCTGCCGATTTCGCCCGTCTTGGCGACGATGTAAGGGCCGTACTCGATGCGGGGGCCGACGTCGTGCATTTTGATGTAATGGACAACCATTTTGTGCCGAACCTGACAATTGGCCCGCTGATCTGCGATGCATTACGCAATGACGGTATTGAGGCGCCGATCGATGTTCACCTGATGGTCGAGCCGGTTGACCGCATAATTCCTGATTTCGCGAAGGCCGGTGCCAGCTACATTACGTTTCATCCAGAGGCGAGTCGGCACGTAGACAGATCGCTGGGGCTGATTCGTGAGCAGGGCTGCAAATCTGGGCTGGTCTTCAATCCTGCGACACCGCTAACCTGGCTCGAGTACGTCATCGACAAAGTGGACATGGTGCTCATCATGTCTGTGAATCCAGGTTTTGGCGGCCAGACGTTCATTCCGTCGGCGCTCGACAAGCTGCGTCAGGCCAGAAAAATTATCGAAGACAGCGGGCGTGACATTCGCCTGGAAATCGACGGAGGCGTCAAAGTGGATAATATCAGGGAGATCGCCGCGGCAGGAGCGGATACGTTCGTGGCCGGGTCGGCCATCTTCGGCAGCGACGACTACGTCGCGACGATTACGGCAATGAAATCCGAAATCTCGAAAGGGGCGCGTTAAGAGAGTACCTCGGTACCGGGTTCGATCGCGCCGTATGCGCCTCTACAATTTCCTGTTGGGGCGCGCGCCGTAAACGACTATTGTTTTACCGCTGGCGGATACCAGCCCTTGCTCTTCAAGTACCTTGAGGACGCGACCCGCCATTTCCCTCGAGCAGCCAACGAGGCGGCTCAGTTCCTGGCGGCTGACCTTGATCTGCATGCCGTCGGGATGTGTCATCGCGTCGGGCTCATTGCAAAGATCCATGATTGCGTGGGCGACTCGTCCCGTGACGTCGACGAACGCGAGATCACCCAGCTTGCGGTTGGTGCGATCGAGGCGCGTGGCGAGCTGCGTCGCCAGCTCGAACACGAGTCCCGGGCTTTCGCTCGCAATCTGGCGGAAGCGAGGGTAGGTCATTTCGGCAATTTCGCATTCGGTGCGCGTGCGTACCCAGGCGCTGCGAGTCGGTTGTTCGTAGAACAGGCCCATCTCGCCGAAGAATTGCCCTTTGTTGAGGTAGGCAAGAACCATTTCATTGCCGTCTTCGTCTTCGATCATGACCTCGACGGATCCGTCGACGATGTAGTACAGGACGTCCGGCAAATCGCCGGCATGGATCATCACGGTCTTCGACGGCACTGTGCGTACGCGGCAGTAACTCAAAAACCGATTGATCGCCGGCACATCGCTGAGATTCTTGACTGTAGTCTGCATTGATTAATCCTCGCCCCTGTTGCGGTCCTCTTTTAATACAGTTTAACGGCCACGGCAAGCTAAGTCCGTGTTTTGTCGTGATTTATCGTGTATTTCCCTGGCGCTACACCCAATACGCGGTTCGTGTCATGACTTTTGCCGTCAATCGCATCAACGTCTTGACGGGTCCCGGCAGGTCGGCAGCGCCGGCCGCAACCGCGCTTTCGCCGTGCTGCGCCTCCTCGTCGCGCATGGTTTCGACGATCGCCCGGCTCCTTGCGTCCTCGGCGGGCAGGCCATCGAGGTGCTCGTCTAGGTGCGCGCAAACCTGGCGCTCGGTTTCGGCGATGAATCCCAGGCTCCACTTGTCGCCGAGCAGGCCGCTCGCCGCACCGATCGCGTACGCCCCTGCGTACCAGACCGGGCTCATACGACTTGGCTCCTCGCCGAGCTCCTGAATGCGCTGTTCGCACCAGGCCAGATGATCGAATTCCTCCGCCGCCGCGTGTTGCATCTGCTCTTGAATAGCCGTGTCGCGAGCGACCGCCGCGTGGCCCTGATACAGGGCCTGCGCAGCGACTTCGCCGGCATGATTTACACGCATGAGGCCCGCGGCATGCGACCGTTGCGCGGCGTTGAGGGCCGGTTCTTCGATCGAACGGGCCGGATAGTCGCGTGCCGCATGCCCAGCTGGTGCCGCGACGGTGCGCAGCGCTTTGTCAGCGCCGGCCAACAGGCGGTCGATCGGGGAAAGTTCACGAATTGTCACAATTGGATTATAGCGAACCCGGGTAGTCTGACGGTATACTCCGCTGCCTTTTTTGGCAGCAGGTCCGAGAATATTAGGAGAAAGTGGATGAAACTGCGTGTGACATTGATCGTTACTGCGTTACTGGCCCCGATTTCGTTATTGGCACAGGAAGAGCCCAGCAAACCGTGGTCGGGTAAAGCGACGCTCGGTTACCTGGCGACCTCCGGCAACACCGAGAACTCAACCCTGAATTCCGGTGTCGAAGTCGGTTTCGCGACCGGCAAGTGGCAGCACCTGGCCAAAGCTTTTGCGCTATACGCATCGGAAAACGAGATTACGACTGCCGAGGCGTACGAGCTGGGCTGGAAGACCGAACGGAACCTGACTGACGTCGACTTCCTGTTCGGGCGTCTCGACTGGCGTAAAGACAACTTCGGCGCCTTCGATACCCAGTTCGCGCAGACGGTGGGCTATGGTCGCCGGCTCCTCAAGACGGACAGGCATCTGCTCAATGTCGAGGCTGGCGTCGGTGCGCGGCAGTCGGAGCTGCAGACCGGGATCACGGAAGATGAAACAATTTTCCGCGGCGGGGCGTACTACAAGTGGAAATTCAGCGAGACAGCCGAATTTCGGCAAGACCTGACGGCCGAATCCGGCAGCGATAACACCTACCTCGAGTCGATCACGGCGGTGTCGGCAAAGGTGCTGGGCCAGCTGGCGCTGGTTGCGTCTTACACCATCAAGCACAACACCGACGTCCCGGCCCTGACCGAGAAAAGCGATACCTATACGGCTTTATCGCTGGAATACGTGTTTTGACGTATGCTGCCGCGGTGCCGTCCACTGGCAGCGTGCTTGCAAGCAGTTGAATAATAAGCATAAAAAGCGTCCAGGGAAGGGCGCTTCTGCGGCATAAAAAAAGCGCGGATCGTTTGCAATGCTGCAGGGGCTACAGTAGAATTTCGCGCCTTTCGCCAATCCCGCGAGCGTTTGTGAGCGCGTGGATGGCTGACGGGGCGTTCGGGTCAAGCCGGAGTCCCGGAAAAACAAGTTAATTCCCTTACGGAAACCAGAATTATGAAGACGTTTTCTGCGAAGCCAGCAGAGGTGCGCCGCGACTGGTACGTGGTCGATGCGACAGGAAAGACCCTGGGTCGCCTGTCAACCGAGATCGCGCGTCGCCTTCGTGGCAAGCACAAGCCGGAGTACACGCCGCATGTGGATACCGGGGACTACATCGTTGTCGTGAATGCAGAAAAGGTCCGAGTGACCGGCAACAAGCTGAAGGGCAAGATGTATTACCATCACACCGGATACATCGGTAACCTGAAGTCCGCTTCACTCGAGAAGATGCTCGATGAGAAGCCAGAACGTGTGCTGCAGTTTGCAGTCAAGGGCATGCTTCCACGCGGTCCGCTTGGACGCCAAATGCTTAGCAAGCTTCGCGTATTTGCGGGTCCTGAGCACAGCCATACTGCGCAGCAGCCCATTCCCCTGGATGTAAATGCCTGAGGCATTGCCCTCGTGTGTTGAGAAAAGACTTATGAGTGATACATTTTTTTACGGTACCGGTCGTCGCAAGACCTCGACAGCGCGTGTATTTCTGTCGCCCGGAAAAGGCGACATTACGGTCAATAAACGTCCGCTGGGGACTTTCTTCGGCCGCAAGACGGCGCAGATGATCGTTCGCCAGCCGCTGGAACTGACGCAGTTGGTTGACAAGTTCAATGTCAACGTCACGGTCAAGGGTGGTGGCACGACCGGTCAGGCCGGCGCCATTCGCCACGGCCTGACGCGGGCGCTAATGGCGTACGATGAATCATTGCGTCCCTCTTTGCGCAAAGCCGGTTTCGTGACCCGCGATGCGCGTGAAGTAGAGCGCAAGAAGGTCGGTCTCAGAAAAGCACGTCGCGCTACGCAGTACTCGAAGCGCTAAGCGCCCGGGAGAACCGATCTCTTCTTACTGGGGGATCGTCTAGCGGTAGGACTGCGGACTCTGACTCCGCCAACGGGGGTTCGAATCCCTCTCCCCCAGCCAAACGAAGAAAGGCCCCGCTTGTCGGGGCCTTTCTTCGTTTTGATTGTGGGGAGCTCGGGGGGCGGGCCCTGTTCAACAAGTCCGCGAAGCGACTTGCTCGCGCGCAGCGCGAGAATCCCTCTCTCCGCGAAGCGCGACCATCCCTCTCCGCCGAGCGACGAGTCAATCCCTCTCTCCACGAAGCGCGACCATCCCTCTCCTAGACTCGCATCTCCCTGACGCCGTCGTCGCCGGCTATCAGAAGTATGTCTGCGGGTCGGTGAGCGAATATGCCAACAGCCACAACGCCGGGGATACGGTTAATTCGTGCTTCCATTTCGACCGGGTTGGTAATTTGCAGGTCTTCCACGTCGAGGATGTGATTGCCGTTATCCGTAACGAATCCCTCGCGCCATTTTGGGTGTCCGCGCATCTTCAGGAGTTCTCGGGAGACGAGCTCCTGCGCCATCGGCAGCACCTCGATAGGAAGCGGGAAGTCCCCGAGCATGCCTACAAGCTTGCTATCGTCGACAATGCAGACGAAGCGTCGCGCGGCGGCGGCGAGCACTTTTTCGCGCGACAACGCGCCACCGCCACCCTTGATAAGCTGAAGGTGCTTGTTGAATTCGTCGGCGCCATCGATATAGACGTCGATATCGCCTCCCATCTCGTTGAGCGTTTTGACGTCGAATCCCCGTTCCTGAAGAAGTTGAGTCGTTGCCTTTGAGCTCGACACGACGGCTTCTATGCGATCGCGCACGTCGGGCAACATATCGATCAGGTAGTTGACTGTGGAGCCGGTGCCGACACCGAGGACGGCGCCTGGTTCTATGAACTGCAACGCTGCCTCGGCGGCGTTGCGCTGGGAAGAAGGCCTCTTCCGAAGCGACCAGCTAGCTACCGCCTTCTTCTGCGTGAAGCCTTCTTCTTGGCTTTGCGCTTGGTAGCTTTTCTCTTGGTCTTACGCTTGGCTGCTTTCTTTTTCGCCTTGCGCTTGGTCTTACGTTTAGCCTTTCTCTTGGTCTTACGCTTGGCTACTTTCTTTTTCGCCTTGCGCTTGGTCTTTCTCTTGGTCTTACGTTTAGCCTTTTTCTTGGTCTTACGCTTGGCTACTTTCTTTTTCGCCTTGCGCTTGGTCTTTCTCTTGGTCTTACGTTTAGCCTTTCTCTTGGTCTTACGTTTAGCCTTTTTCTTGGTCTTACGCTTGGCTACTTTTCTCTTAGCCTTGCGTTTGGCCTTTTTCTTCGTCTTACGTTTAGCCTTTTTCTTCGTTTTACGCTTGGCTACTTTTCTCTTAGCCTTGCGTTTGGCTTTTTTCTTCGTCTTACGTTTAGCTTTTCTCTTCGTCTTACGCTTGGCGACTTTCTTTTTCGCCTTGCGTTTGGCCTTCTTCTTCGTTTTACGTTTGGCTACTTTTCTCTTAGCCTTTTTCTTGGTCTTACGCTTGGCGACCTTCTTCTTCGCTTTGCGCCTTGTAGCTTTCTTCTTGGTCTTTCTCTTCGTTGCACGCCGTTTAGGCGCGGCTTTTTTCCGTGCTGTTACTTTCCGCTTCTTGGCGACTTTGCGCTTCGAAGCTTTTTTGCGAGACTTCTTTTTGGTAGCCATCTATTTTCTCCGTGTCGGGTACCCGGCGTTGAGTATATACAACAATCGCAAAAAATCCAGAAAGTTACGTTGTTATCAGCC
>CAMYIS010000232.1 GCA_947258485.1 uncultured Woeseiaceae bacterium | reverse complement strand
AAAGAGAAGCAATGCATTGCGTGCTACAACCTTTTTTCGGTCGCGGTTTCAACAACCGCAAAAGCGAGTACGAGGCCGCCGTCATCGGACAGGCTGACATGACCGCTACCGATGCCCAGCCTGTCGCAGACCCGCCTGCCACGTTCAGACCAGGTGACGAGCGGGCGGCCCCAATCGTTATTCAAAATGCCGACATCGCGCAACCATACGCCATGCGCGAAGCCCGTACCCATGGCTTTTACAGTCGCTTCCTTGCCCGCAAAGCGCATGGCGAGAAACCGCACCGGCTCCTTGCTGCGGCGAAACAGTTTCAGTTCCTCTTCCATCAGTATGCGGCGCACAAAGTGCTCGCCAAAGCGGTCGAATGTGGCCTGGACGCGGGACAGCTCGACTATGTCGGTGCCTACTCCAAAGATCACGGCCCGATCACCGGTCGCGCGCCTCGAGCATCACTCTTTTCATCTCCGAAACCGCGACACCCAGGCCATCAAACACGGCGCGAGCGATGATCGAGTGGCCAATATTGAGCTCGACGATCTCCTCGATACTCGCAATGGCTGCAACGTTCTTGTAATGCAGTCCATGGCCCGCGTTGATGACGAGACCCAGGCCTTGTCCGTAACGGGCCGCCTCCGCAATACGCGTTAGCTCGGCCTGCTGTTCGTCGCCTTCCGTATTCGCATATTGCCCGGTGTGTAACTCAACCACGGGCGCACCGACCGACACGGCCGCATCGAGCTGCTCAATGTCCGGATCGATAAACAGTGACACGCGTATTTTGTTTTCCGCGAGCTGTGCACAAGCGTCCCGGATCTTGTCCTGCTGCCCTTTTACGTTCAGCCCCCCTTCGGTCGTCAGCTCTTCCCTCTTTTCGGGTACGAGACAACAATCGGATGGCTGCACTCGCGCCGCGATGCCGAGCATCTCGTCGGTGACTGCCATTTCAAGATTCATGTGCGTACGCATGACAGCCTTGATTGCGTCGAGGTCGCTGTCCTGAATATGCCGGCGATCTTCGCGCAGATGCACCGTGATGCTGTCAGCGCCGGCATGCTCCGCAATATAGGCGGCCTCGGCTGGCCGTGGGTAGGGCGTGCCGCGCGCCTGGCGCAGGGTCGCCACATGGTCGATATTGACGCCTAGAAAAATGGGATTGGCTTTAACCACTTTCGGGATTCCGTTCATCGGGTGGCGCAAGTCTACCGCGATGCAACTCCATCAGCACCTTGCGGCTTTTAAGCTCTTTGCCGCCGAGATGATGTGCGACCACCTCGCGCAGGAGGCGGTTGGCCGCACGCAGCACGCTGGGATCGTCAAACTCCTGCGCCTGGATTGACTTGAGCATGGCGCCGGAAAACACGAGCCGCCCCTCAGCTCGATCGACGGGAACCGGTCCCTGCTCGACACGATAGTCATAGTGCTGCTCCGGATCCAGATCCTGCTGTGTACCGGACTCGTGCTCAACATTGACCGCGTATCCCAGCAGGCTCAGCAACTCGAGTTCGAATGATCGCAGGGATATCGCAATATCCGACGTTGACCCGAGGATGGAAATGACCTGCTCGTAGAGTTCGAAGATTTCCGGCTGTGGGTCATGGCGATGCAGGAAATTCAATAACAACTCGTTGACATAGAAAGCCGACAGCATCGCGTCTCCGCGCAATCCCAGCGGCGCTCCGGCAGCTTCGGCCCCGGTCAGCGTACCCAGGTCAGATCGCGCCACCCACGACACTTTAGATCTTGCCGTAGTCGCGCGTAACGAGATCGAGAATCTGGCTGGAGTCCCGGAACGGCCGGTGATGCAGGATATAAGCCGGCTGCTGTTGAACACGCCCTGGCGCCGTCATAGTGCTGCAGGAAAGCTACGGGGCATCGTAACCAAGACTGAGCAGATCCTTTTCATTGTCAGCCCAGTTACTTTTCACTTTGACCCAGAGTTCCAGGTGGACCGGGCAATGCAGCTGCTCCGAAATCTCGAGTCGTGCCGCGCGCCCTACTTTCTTCAGGACGCCGCCATTCTTGCCGACGACGATACCTTTTTGACTGTCTCGTTCGACCCAGATGATGGCATGAATCGTTACACCGCTGCCCTCTGCCAGGTAGCGCTCAACCTGCACAGTCAATCCGTATGGCAATTCCTGGTGCAATAACAGCGTCAACTTCTCGCGTATGATTTCAGCTGCCTGGAAATCGACGCCCCGATCTGTATGCATATGCTCTGGAAACAAGGGCGGAGATTCAGGCAGGTAGCGTGGGATTATCTCCATGAGCTGATCGAGGTTGTCGTGTTTTTGCGCCGAGATCGGCACGATTTCCGCGAAATCGAATCGCTCCGACATCACGCGCAGGGTGTCAAAGAGCTTCTCCTTGGGATGAACCTTGTCGACCTTGTTGAGCAATGCAACGACGGGCGCTCGACAGGATTGCAGTCTTTTCAGGACATCGTCGTCCTCGGCCGTCCAACGCGTAGCGTCGCTGACGAACAACACGAGGTCGGCATCGGCAAGCGCGCTGGCAGCAGTACGATTCATAAGGCGGTTCATCGCCTTGCCGGCCTTGCGATGCAGTCCTGGCGTATCAACGAAAATAATCTGGGAGTCAGGCGCGGTATGTACGGCCAGGATTCGATGCCGGGTCGTTTGCGGTTTTGCGGTCACGATGCTGACTTTGCGGCCCATCACCGCATTGATCAGCGTTGATTTGCCCACGTTCGGACGACCAATCACAGCTACCATGCCGCAACGATAAGCGCTCATGCCTGGTCCTCGAGCAGTATCTCCAGCATTGCGGCGGCTGCTTTTTGCTCGGCCTTGCGTCGCGTGGTTGACGTACCGTGAGTCACGTCGGACGCCTGGCCAACGCTGCAGCTGACTTCGAACTTCTGCTGGTGTGCTTTGCCTGTAACGTTGACGAGTTCATATTCTGGCAGACCCAAACTCCGGGCTTGCAGCCATTCCTGCAAGCGGGTCTTCGGATCGCGCAATTCGCCGGCAGCGGGAAGCTCATCCAGTCGCTGCGCAAAGACGCGTTCGATCATTTCTCTTGCGGCTTCAATGCCGCTGTCGAGAAAAATGGCGCCGACTATCGACTCCAGGGCATCGGCAAGTATCGACTCGCGACGGTGGCCGCCGGTCTTTTTTTCGCCGCTGCCGAGAACCAGGTACTCACCGACGCCAAGATCGGCCGCGAGTACCGCAAGCGTCTTTTCTTTCACGAGTGACGCTCGCAGTCGGCTGAGGTCGCCTTCCGACGCATCAGGACGTGCCCTGTAAACGGCATCAGAAATTACCAGGTCCAGAACCGCATCGCCAAGAAATTCGAGGCGTTCGTTGTTGCGGCCGGTTGCACTCCTGTGGGTCAAAGCCTGTTTCAACAGGTCGGCATCGTCAAACCGATAATGCAGCGTCTTGTAGAGCCAGCTCTCGGCCTTGTCCAATGTTTTCGCTCTTTTGCCCGGCCCGGCGTTTTCGTCGGCCGTCGGTGTTTTTATTTGCGGATGACAACCCGTCGATCAAAATCGACGACAAACGAGATATTCGCAATAAAGGGTGCCTTGTGCGAATAAACGGCTGCCACTTCGAAGCCGCCGTCAACCGTCTTTACCGCAACATCCTTCGCATGAATCTCACCCACGCTATCTATGTCAAAGCGGCGCGCAATCGACTGTCGGATTGCTGCACGGGTCGGGTTGGTCCCATCGTATTCATCGTAAACGCCGGAAATGACACTCGTGACTTTCATGTAATTCAGGTAGACCGGAGTCAGTCGAATCGCCCCGAAAGCGAACAGGCCGACGAATGCAGCGAGTATGGCCACTCCGAGCGTCGTCATGCCCGCCTGCCGGCGAATGAAACGCTGTTTTTCCACGGGCTTAAGGTGCATACCGGTCTCTCCGTTCATTTCTGGTTGCGACTGGTGCCAGTCACGGGCCAGCGTAGCGTCATATTATCGGCGAAATCAGTGACTGGCACCACATTATTGGATTTTCATGCCGATTCGGCTCCAATCGGGCGCATTCCAGGGCACAAAGTGCATCCAGACGCGGACCGCCTCGCCAACGAGGAATTTCTCGGGAATTGCGCCGATAAAGCGGCTGTCCCGACTACGATCTCGATTGTCACCCATGACGAAATACTGCCCGTCCGGCACCCGGTAGGTTCCGTCACGCGTCGAGAATTGCGGATTGGTCACGAGAATATCGTGAACACGGCCGTCCAGATCTTCGACGAATACAGGCACTTCAAATGTGGCGTTCGGGCCCTGCGTCAAATCCACGGTTTCGCCGTTTATGGTCAAGCGCTGTCGCTCATATACTATTTCGTCGCCGGGCAAGCCGACGACACGCTTGATGTAGTTGATACTCGGATCCGACGGCAGGCGGAACACGACAACGTCGCCGCGCTGCGGACTACCCGTCTCAATTATCTTCGTCTCAGTCACCGGCAAACGTAATCCGTAGGCGTATTTTTGCACGAAGATGAAATCGCCTTCGAGCAATGTCGGCATCATCGAGCCCGACGGAATTCGAAACGGCTCAAAAATAAATGAACGAATGACGAGCACAAAAAGTAAAACAGGAAAAAATGAACGCGCATACTCGACGAGGGTTCCCAGTCGCCCCGGCGCCTGACGGTTGTCATCCTGCCGGGTTTTCCAGAACACCTTATCGAGTGCGACAATGATGCCCGAGATCAGGGTCAATGCCGTAAGAAACAGTGCCAGGTTAATAATCAATTCATTCTCTCACTTGTCAACTCGTAACACGGCAAGAAATGCTTCCTGCGGAATCTCCACGGAACCAACCTGCTTCATTCTTTTCTTGCCCGCTTTTTGCTTTTCCAGCAGCTTACGTTTTCTCGATACATCGCCACCGTAACACTTGGCGGTTACATTCTTGCGCAGTGCTTTGACCGTACTACGCGCAATAACCTGGTTGCCGATCGCAGCCTGGATCGCCACATCGAACATTTGTCGTGGAATAAGCTCCCGCATTTTTTCGACAAGCTCTCGGCCCCGTTGTTTCACATGTTCGCGATGAACGATGACGGAGAGCGCGTCGACACGCTCCTTGTTAATCAAGACATCCAGGCGTACCAGCTCCGCCGGCGCAAAACGCTCGAAATGATAATCGAAAGACGCGAAGCCGCGACTGACCGATTTTAAGCGATCAAAGAAGTCCAGCACCACCTCGGCCAATGGCATCTCGTATTGGATGGAAACCTGCCCACCGAGGTAACGCATCTGCTTTTGCACACCACGTTTATCGATACACAGCTTAATGACAGCACCGACAAATTTCTCCGGCACAAGGATATTCGCCGCGATAATAGGCTCACGCAATTCAGAAATTTCATTGACGGGCGGCAACTTCGACGGGTTATCAACCAGCAGAATGTCGCCGCTCGTGTTAACCACCTCGAAAATAACAGTCGGTGCCGTCGTAATCAGCTCGAGATCGTATTCGCGTTCAAGGCGTTCCTGCACGATTTCCATGTGCAGCATGCCAAGGAAGCCGCAGCGGAAACCGAAACCGAGGGCCGCCGAGGTTTCGGGCTCGAAATGCAGCGCAGCATCATTGAGGCGTAGCTTTTGCAGCGCTTCGCGAAACGCCTCGTAGTCATCGGAACTGATCGGGAACAAGCCCGCAAAAACGCGCGGCTGAACCTGTTTGAACCCGGGCAGCGGCTCTTCACAAGGTTTGTGAGTTGCGGTCAAAGTGTCGCCAACCGGTGCACCATAAATGTCCTTGATGCCCGCGATGACGTAACCGACCTCGCCCGTACCGAGTATTGGACGATCATTCATTTTTGGCGTATAGACACCAACCCGGTCCGCGATATGTGACGTGCCGGTCGACATCACCGTGATCTTGCTGCCTTTCGCGAGGCTGCCATTCATTACCCTGACCAGCGACACCACACCGACATAGTTGTCGAACCAGGAGTCAATGATCAATGCCTGCAGGGCCCCGTCCGGGTCACCTTGCGGAGGCGGGATAACCTCCACGATCTGGTTCATCAGCTCGGGGATGCCGAAACCGGTCTTGGCACTGACGTGCACCGCATGCTGAGCATCGATGCCAATGATATCCTCGATCTCCGCGACGACTTTCTCCGGGTCCGCCGCAGGCAAATCGACCTTGTTCAGGACTGGCAATACCTCCAGGCCGAGGTCGATGGCCGTGATGCAGTTGGCAACGCTTTGCGCTTCGACGCCCTGCGCCGCGTCGACGACCAGCAGCGCACCTTCACATGCCGCCAGCGAACGCGATACCTCGTAGGAGAAATCGACATGCCCGGGGGTATCGATGAAGTTCAGCTGGTATTTCTCGCCGTCGTCAGCCTCGTAGTAGAGCGATACGCTTTGTGCCTTGATCGTGATTCCACGCTCGCGCTCGAGGTCCATTGAGTCGAGCACCTGTTCGGCCATCTCACGATCAGCAAGCCCGCCACACTCCTGGATAAAGCGATCTGCAAGCGTGGACTTGCCGTGATCGATATGGGCGATGATGGAAAAGTTACGAATATGCTTCATGAAGGACGGAAACCAGGCGCCAGTGGCGCACCCACCAGGCAAATGCAGCGGCGAAGTATACCGATTTCGGCTGCTCGATTGCGGATCATTCGTCGGCGGCGGCCGGCAGCGAGTCCAGGAGGCGGGAGACGGCGCCGCGATCCAGCGGATACTCGGAAATCAGGCGATCTTCGTACTCGACGACCGGGACGCGAACATCGTACTTCGTCCGCCAGTCCGGGCGCGTATCGATATCGCAGACCTCGACATCCAGCGTGCCGCGAACCAGCGGAAGCAGTTCCTCGACAAGCAGATCGCACAAGTGGCAGCCCTGGCGGCTGTATACGCGCAGGGCAGGCATTCAGTGGCCGACCGGCAGGCGTTCGACAATAGTAGGCGTGAACTGGCGAAGGCAGGTAGCTCTCTGCAGGCGCACACGCGCAACCATGAGTCCGGCGAGAATGCCGCCGAGAGCTGCCATGGCCGCGTACAGCTCACCGAGCCCGGAAAAATAGGCTAGCGCTGCGCCGAGAACGGCACCGGAAAGCGGCAGGCCGTAAACGATCATCGAAGCCTGGAGCAGGTTGCTGGGTGCGAGTTCTATGCGCACCTCGTCGCCCTCGCCCACCGTCAGGCCACTGGCAATGAGTGCCTCGACACGTCGGCTGCCTGAAGTGCGGCCCAGCAATCCGGCGCCACAGCCCTTGCCTTCGGCACACCGGGCGCAATTGATCGACGCGTCGACCTCGACCAGCGCATGGGGCGCAGGTGCGACACCTGTCACGGCAATTACTCGGCCACGCGGATTATCCATGACGCAAGTTTACCGCAGAAAAACCCGGCGCCGCCGGGTCCGAGGACGGCAGCTCCTCAACGGGGGCGCATGGTCGTCGCGATTTGCTCGACGGTGATCGCAGGAACTTCTCCAACGGCAGTTACCTGGTGATCGCCGACGATAGCGCTGAAGGAATTGGAGCCGCTGAGGCTCGACGGACCCTGCGAGCCGCCTTCGCCCGATTGCGCGATGAAGACCGAGACATTCGCCAGCCCGTCGCTGTAAAGAATGTGAGTTACGAACGCTTCGCTGCCCGGCATTCTTTCTTCATGTGTCGAAATCACCTTGAATCCGCGGGGAAGATCCTCGCAAACCCAGTCGGTATCGACGGAACGAGTCACGTGGTGATTCGACTGGTTGAACCAGCGAAACTCCTCGGTACTGTAAGAAGGCGCCAGCGCACTCGCATGGATTTCCTTGTTAATACTTATTTCCGCGAACATGACCTGCGCGATGGCAGTACCGTCATCGCCGATCAACTGCGTTTGCAGCGGAAAGCCGGTCGCCGTATCAAGCCAGATTCGGTGACCATAGCGGTAGCCATCGTGGGGCCGAATCGCCAACAGCCGGGTTTGCCGACCCGCCACGCGATCTTCGCGAACAATGGAGACGTCATACTCGTTGCCGAAGCGAATTTCGCTGCTCGGCAAGGTCGAGAACAACGTTGATTGGTCATCCCACTCTTCGACCAGCACGGACTTGCGGTCCGGCAGGATGCAATGCACTTCATTGCCGTTGCGAATGATCTCCAGCCCATTGCCCTCCTGGGCGACGACCTTCTCGCGAATAACCCCGTCGGCGACCTGGTGCACGACCTTAAGCGACTCGGCTTCGCCGTCCCGAATGCGAATGACTGTGCCCTCGTAGCTGGTCTGTTGAACCGCAGCGCCCATTCGGTTCAGCCAGTCCATCGGTTCGTCGGACACTGCGAGTGCCGGACCGGCAATCAACAGCGAGGTGCAGACCAGTACAAACTCGGCGAGTGATTGTCGTTGCAATAAAACCATCAAGGTTGAGCCGGCAATTCGTCAGCTTCGACTTCAGGGGCCGCTTCCTCGCCCGGCAGCGACTCCTCGAACTCCTCTTCGCTCAATCGAAGGGTGACAAACCGGGAATTGATACCGTTTGCGCCGTTTTCCGTAGCCGTTGCACCGTGGCTCAGGTAGTACTGGCGTAGCTGATCATCCATCGGCCGCGGCACCGTGTAGCCGTTATCTATCTCGACTACGGCAGGGGCCGGCGTAACGGCATCGGTACCATCGACGCTGATCGTCTGTTGCAGTGCAAAAATTGCGACCAGCGCGACCGTCGCTGCGATCACGGCGCCCGCAAGCGGTCGAATTGCTTTGGTCGGTGGTGTCCCGGCTATTTCGATATCTTCTGTGAACGGCTTGTCATCGATAGCCGCTGCGACACGCTCGTGGATGCGATCGACACCGGGTACCGAGGTTTCACCGCGCAGGGCTCTGCCAATAGCGAGGTACTCGGCGACCCTTCGCATCACGTGCTCTGAAAATTCTCGACCTGACAGTGCCAACCGGGCACTCCATGGTCTGTGCAATTTCTTCGTAACTCATGCCTTCCAGCTCTCTCAGAATAATCGCTGTACGCAAGTCCTCGGGTAACGCCGCAATGGCGCGCTCAACCGTTTCCCTCGTTTCGTTGCTGAGCGTTATCGCCTCAGGCGTGTCCGTCTCCTTCAGCTGCGCATGCAGGTCGTATTGATCCGGGTCCTGCAAATCGAGTTCAACATTCATTGGCCGCCGCCGCTGTGCCGCAAGGTGATTTTTCGCCGTATTGACCGCGATTCGGTACATCCAGGTGTAAAAAGCACTGTCGCCCCGAAACCGGGGCAGCGCCCGGTAGGCCTTGATAAACGCTTCCTGGGTAATATCCAGTGCCAATTCAGGATCTCGCACATACCGCATGACCAAGTTGACTATCTTGTGCTGGTATTTCAGCACTAACAAATCAAACGCACCCTTGTCGCCCCTCTGGACCCGTTTGACGAGCTTTTTGTCGGAGGACTGATTGGACATTCAGGCGCGCCCGCCAGGATACCCG
>CAMYIS010000231.1 GCA_947258485.1 uncultured Woeseiaceae bacterium | reverse complement strand
CGCGCCGGAAGAAGATACTTTATCGGTAATCCCCGGATTCCTTGGCGCATACCCGAATGCCTTCATGGTCGTCGACGAAGCAGATCTCGACCACTTCGTCGGCACGATCACGACAATGCGGGTTGAGAGTGACTACACGCTATTGCTCGATAAGTACGGAGTGCGTCGGACCAGCCCGGATTTCTGGCGTCAGGGCGATGCCTTCCACGCGGCATTCGAGATTGATTCGCCGATCGAATACGGACTGTTTGACTACAACCGCCTCGAAAATCGGTGAGCCATAATTCCGATCGGGCAGGCGAGCCTCTTTGAGTATGATCCGGGATCCTTCGATAAGAGTTATGAGATGGTGCCGGGCACCGACTTATACAATCCTTCGGAGGACGCAGCCCGACCGCTAATCACCAGCGCCGGCGTAACTCTGCAGAAAAACGTCCTCGCTCGTGCACAGCACATCGACGCGCATGTCACGCGTGTCCCTGATGCCGATGTCCCTGTAACGCGCCACTAGCGCGCTATCGTCGAGAATGCGGTACAGATCGGGCTCGATCCAGAAGGCCTCGCAGAAGCCGGTGATGCGTTTTCGCACATAGCGCTTCGCGAGACAGTCGAAGTGGTTCGGCAGTAAAACTTCGTCCCAGAAAGCGTTGACATGATCCGCCCAATCGAACTTGCGTTGTATCACCCAACCGTCGCCTTCCCAACGCAGTATGGCCGGTTTGCCGGGTATCACGTCGTCCTCGAACAGGCTGCGATAGAAACGGTGACCTTCATAGTTCGCTACGAGGTCTGCGTTCGAGTACGCCCCGGTCGTCAGCTTGCCAAAGATCGCCCTCTCCGTGAATATCGATTGCTTCGCTGCCTGGATTTCCGATCCCGTGCGTACGTAGCGCCGGTAAAACTTGCGCCCTTGCGAGAGAAAGTGCCCGATCTTGTCCGACCCGACCAGCTCGTTATTGAGCCGGATGGATTTGCCGATGCCGAAGAGACCCGTAACCCGCATTACCCACGGCGGAAAGCCTGAGTACACGGAGCCGTAGCGAGGTGTCGTGAGCTTGTCCACCTCTGGCGACTTCATCGCCCACTTCTCGAGCTTGTCGACCCAGTGGTGTCCGCCGATACGGTGGTAGACAGCGTTAACAAACGCCATCTCGTCGTGGCCTTTCGACCAGTTCGCCGCGATGTCGGTGATCGTGCGGTTGACCTCGCGATTCAAAACGTCGGTCGAATCCGCGACCAGCTCGCCGCGGTTCGTGTACTGATCCGTTTCGTACGCGTTCAGCGGTGTTGCACAGGCACAGGAAGCTGCCGTGACTACGCTGAGCCAGGTGCGCCAGTTCAACAGTCGGTTACTCGAAGCGGTAAGTCAGGTTCCCAAGCGCCGTGTCCCGATCGCCGCCGCTGCCGATTTCGAACGTGGCCTCCCAGCTCTCGCCGAACGTGATGTGCGTACCGATGGCAGGACTGAAGTCCTCTGCTTGCGAAAGCCCGACGTCGAAACCGATGGGCACGATGCCGACACCGGGACCGAAATCCACGTTAATCGTGCCGCTGTGGGATTCGTCGGCATCGATCCAGTAACCGCCCAGCCAGACCTCGTTGTTGTTGCCGTAACGAAGACCGACGCGCGGCTGAAGTGTTGCTGCTTTTATTGACGAGGAGAAGCCGCCATCAAGATCCGTATCCGTGTACGTCGCTACAACTGAACCGAACCAGCGGTCGTTGCCGGCAGCCAATACGAAACCAGCACCATAGACGTCGCCGTCATAACTGATTCGAAACTGCTGCAGGTCGGGCGGCAACGGCAGCATCGCGCCACGCAGATCCACGTCGGTATCCCCATCGAACTTGCCGTACAGTCCGAAGACGTTAAAAAACGGCAACAACCAGGCATCGAATTTCACGCCGTCATTACCGACGTCGCTTTGCGTGACGATACCTGACGCATCGTCAATCGGCAGCGGCGGAAATCCCGGCGGCGTGACGACCGACAGGCGGTCTATATCCAGAGCCTGGTCAATTCGCACGATATCGAGGCCGATACCGAACGCCCTGGGCATGTACTGCCCCATGGCAAGGTCTTTCCTGAACAAGGAATCGGCCTGCGCAATGCAGGGCCAGAGGCCAAGCAGGCATATGATGGCACTTCGGATTTTCATGGTATCCCCCGTCTGTTCACACTGCGGCGTGAAATTGCTCTTGTTGCACTAAATATAGCACCCCGGACATACGCTTCGGTTGAATCGGAAGAACTGGCTGCGTGTGAATGGACCGTTGAGCAGAAGGCACGGCACTTAGCCGATGCGTCCGCCCTGCTGGCGAAACACAAGAGCTTGCAAGAATGGCGCGCCCGACAGGATTGATTCAGATCGCCTAAGGGCAATCTTCGCCCCTTCGGGGCGCCTACGGCGTCTAAAACGCTGACGCGTTTTGTCGAACAACGTCCGCCTCCTTGGGCGGGACACACAAGCAAATAAAAAAGGGCCCCGATGGGACCCTTTTTCATTTACTGGCGCGCCCGACAGGATTGGACGGCGGCGATGCCGCCTCGTCGTCGCGTCGCTCCTCCGCCTGTCGGCCGACTGCGTCGGCCTCGGATCGAACCTGTGACCCCTGCCTTCGGAGTACGCTATTTCGACTGTAAGTAACTGAAACTATTGATACTAACTGGCGGTACGTCCATTGCAATTGCAGTACTCATCACAACCGTGCAGCACTCAGTCACACAAATCTCACACAGTCGTCAGTCGACGAGTTCTGTCATCAGGCGCGGTGCATCGAGCAGTTTCGCGGTTTCGAAGACGACCCCGAGACTGTCACCGCCAGGGCCAAATGCTTCGACGTGATTATCGTGGGTCTTGTACACACCGCGATGGCGCTCGTCCTTCGATACGAGTCGAGGAGCCGATGCTCTCGATGGTTGCGACCCGGCGCAGCGCGTTCTGGCGGTCCTTTCCGAAAATACGTAATGCCGGACACTGTTGACCGTCGCCTACCCAGCCGCTCGTAAACACGCCGACTCACTACGTCCCGAACTCGCCGCGAGCGGGCCCGCTACAGCAACTTCTGGGCGCGCATATCCAGCAAGGTGCGCTTGCAGGTATCGACGAAGAATTCGCCGTCACTGGCGGTATGGGATGCGGAGAAAAAACCGACGTGCATGTCGGGGAAGTAGACGCCGTTAAAGCGCAGGTAGTTGCACAGCATGATGTTGCGCAGCACGTGGTTCTCGTCGTGCGAATCGCGGGCGTGGGTGAACGGTTTCCCGGCCATGTAGGGCACGAACCATGAATTCTCCCCCAGCAGTTCGAAGGGCAGCTCATTATCCCGGGCAAAACTGTTGAGCTCGTCTTTTACGTCCGCCGTCAGCCTGTCCATGTCGGTATAGATGGACGGGTTATCGCGCAGGTGTTCCACCACCGCCGCGCCGGCCCGCATGGTGACCGGATTGCCGCTGAAGGTACCGATCGTCACGACCTTGCGCTCCATGGCATCCTGCATGAAGTCGCCGCTCGACACGATCGAGGACATCGCCTCCTCGGTGCCGACCACCGCGCCCACCGGCATGCCCCCGCCCATGGCCTTGCCAAACGCGGCCAGGTCCGGCACGACGCCAAATTTTTCCTGGGCGCCGCCATAGCCGCAGCGGAAGCCGGTGATGACCTCGTCCATCATCAGCAGCACGCCGCACTCGCGGGTGACCGCGCGCAGCTTTTCCAGAAAGCCCTGCATATTGATCGGGTAGCCACTGGGCATCGCCTCTATAACCACCACGGCGATCTCGTCCTTCAGGTCGCGAATCCGCTGCAGGCTCTCCTCGCAGTCGAAGCTGAGTTTTATCGATTCGTCGAGCACGCGCTCCGGTATGCCGCGACAATCGGTGCTGGGGGTGGGCGCATTGGGGGGGCCGCTGCCCTCTGACAGCATGCTTCCCACCAGGCCATAATCGTGGGGACCGTGCCAGCCCATCTCAAACGTGGCCACCTTGTCCTTGCCGCTGGTGGCCCGGGCAATCCTGATCGCGTACATGTTGGCCTCGGTCCCGGAATTGCAGAACAACACGCGCTCTGCGCAGGGGATGGCGTCGACCATCAGTTCGGCCATGTGCACTTCATGCTCGTGGGCGATGGCGTAGGTGGTGCCGTCCGCCACGGCCTGCTGCGCCGCCTCGACGGCTATCGGATGGGCGTGACCCAGGATCAACGGGCCGTAGCCCATGGTCACATCGAGGTATTCGTTGCCGTCGATATCCCACACGCGGGACCCCTGGGCGCGCTTGACGAACGCCACGTTAGCCGGGGCCCGGTAGGGCCCGGTCGTCATAAAGGCAACCAGCACTTTGTCCGCCCTCTCCAGCAGGGCATTCGATTTGGGTAACTTCGCGGAAAACTTTTGATAAACATCTTCGTACCTGATCATTGGGGTATCCCTCTCATGTTTCGACAACGGCAACCGTTCTGGTTACCCAGTGTAAATCCTAAGGCGATTCAGGCGATCAAATCGCTCATTAGCCGACAGATAATAGGCTTATCGCGTCATGCCGGGTTCGTCCCGCTCCTCCATGTAATTCGAACTACATGAAGTGCCCAATAGAGCCCTACATTCCTACAAGTAAATCGCGAGTTCGTTTCTGGGTCGCGAACGACACCGCCCGCTGGACTACTACCGACCTGATTCATTTACCGCAGTAGTCCATTGCTTATAATCATCTTCCGAACCTCGGTGGTTCCGGCTCCAATTTCCAGGAGCTTGATGGCTCGATACAGCCGATTCGCTTCCGATTCCCAGATATATCCACTGCCGCCATGGATTTGAACCATTTCGTTGAGGACCTGGTTGCACGTGTTCGCCGCGTACATGACCGCTGCGGCCGTCTGCATGTGAATGCGGCCCCGACCGCCTTCGCCTTCAGCCACACGACTGGCTTCGTCTAATACCTGGTGCGTGAACGTGCGCGCTGTTTCAACCCATACATACATATCCGCCAATTTCGACCGAATCATCTGAAAGCTGGCAATCGGTTGACCGAATTGTTTGCGGGTTTTCGCATACTCGACAGCCAGGTCGAGAGCCCGCTCACTGATACCGAGCGAAATCGGCGCAACCACGGCTCGCTCGAAATCCAGACCGCTCATCACGACTTTATGACCCAGATTTTCCTCCCCCACGAGATTCTCTGCAGGTACTCTGCAATTGTCGAAGACCAGTTCAGCCGTCTGGCTGCCTCGGAAACCCATTTTCTTGAGCTTCTGCGCGACACTGAACCCTGGGAAACCCTTCTCCACGACGAATGCGGATATTCCCTTCGAGCCACTGCTCGGATCGGTTTTTGCATACACGAGCAACACATCAGCGATCGAACCGTTGGTAATATAGATCTTGCTGCCGTTAAGAAGATAATCGTCGCCGTCACGAACCGCGGAAGTGCGCATTGACCCCAAGGCATCCGAGCCAGCGCCGGGCTCGGTTAGCCCCAGCGCACCAGTGTGCGATCCCGAGCAGAGTTTCGGGAGATACTTTTTGCGAATGAAATCCGAGCCATTCTTGTACAGGTTGTGTACGCACAAATTGTCGTGGGCAACCCAACTCAGTGCAATTGCGTGATTCCAGCGCCCGAAGGCCTGCGATATGAGGCCTGCCGAAAACACGTCCATTCCAGCACCGCCGTAGGCTGGGTCTACGGTGACTCCGAGTAGACCCAGTTCGCCCATCTGTGCGAACACCTCCTCCGGCCACCATTCCTCGTTGTCCATGCGTTCGGCGAGCGGATACAGTTGCTCACGGGCAAATCGGTCCGCATGATCGAGCAACGACTGCTGATCTTCGTTCAGGTTGTATTGGCTGATTGAACTCATGACGACATACTCTTGCGAGGGTGGTTGGATGTATCAAAAGCGCAGCACGCCGTAGCGTGCGTCGCCGATCGGTGCGTTCAGCGAGGCCGCGATACCGACACCAAGCGCATTTCGGGTGTCTACAGGATCGATAATGCCGTCGTCCCAGATCTCGGAACTCGCGTAGTAAGCACTGCTTTGGTGAACATAGTCGTCAGTAATCTGCTGACGAATGGCCGCTGTTTCGTCATCGGACAGCTCCTTACCTTCACGAGCGAGCTGCGCAAGCTTGATCGCGACCAGCGTATTCGCTGCCTGATCGGCACCCATGACAGAAATCTGACTATTTGGCCAACTGAAAGTCAGGCGCGCATCAAAAGCTCGTCCGCACATCCCGTAATTGCCGGCCCCGAACGAACCGTTCGTCATGATCGTGAATTTCGGAACCTCGGCACACGCCTGTACCATGATCATTTTCGCGCCGTCTTTTGCAATACCGCGCTGTTCGTACTCTTTTCCGATCATGTAACCCGTGATGTTCTGCAAAAACACGAGCGGCGTGTGATTCTGATTGCACAACGAGATGAAGTGAGCCCCCTTTAGCGAGCTATCGTTGAAGAGCACACCGTTGTTCCCGAGAATGCCGACTTTGAATCCCCAGATATTGGCAAATCCGCAAACCAGTGTTTCACCGTAGTCGGGTTGGTACTCGTGAAAACGACTGCCATCAACAATGCGAGCGATGACTTCTTTAATGTCGAATTGTTTCTTCGTGTTATCCGGAATAATTCCGTACAGCTCAGTTGGATCGTAGTAAGGGTCCTCGGGCGTCTCCTGCTGACACGCCCATTTCTCCTTCGTTTCCCACTGCGCGACGACTTCGCGACCGATTGCAATCGCTTCACGCTCATTAGCTGCGTAGTAGTCGCAGGTGCCACTGATCGTTGTGTGCATCCGCGCACCACCTAGCTCGCCAACCGATACTTCCTCGCCAGTTGCAGCCTTGACCAGCGGCGGGCCGCCAAGAAACACGGCTCCGGTACCCTCGACAATCACAGAATAGTCCGACAGGCCCGGAATATAAGCACCACCAGCCGTGCAGTGACCAAATACCAGCGACAATTGTTTACAACCCATCTTCGACAGAATCGACTGATTGCGAAACATCCGGCCCGCCATGTATCGGTCGCCGAACAGCTGTGACTGCAACGGCAGGAAACCGCCGGCACTGTCACACAGATGCACCATAGGGAGGTGGTTTTCGATCGCGATATCCATCGCCCGGACGATTTTCTTGACGGTGAGCGGATACCAAGCGCCGCCTTTTACGCTGGAGTCATTGGCATGTATGACGACTTCCCGCCCACTTACGATTCCAATTCCGGTAATACACCCCGCCGAGGGCGCTGCAGCATCGTATGCGCAGTTGGCAGCCAGCGACGAGAATTCGAGGAACGGCGTCCCGGGATCCAGCAATAGCTCCAACCGTGCGCGTGGCATCATCTTTTTTTGCCGTGCCAGACGATCGATGTCGCGTTGCGGCCGGCTATGCCGTGCCGCCGTCTGTCGTTCCCTGAATTCACTAACGACTTTCTGATTGTGGGCCCAGTATTGTCTGTATGCCGATGAATTAGTATTCAGTCGCGATTCGATCCTTCTCATTACGAAGTATCCTCGGTCGATACAACTTCGATAAGCACCGTTGCTTTGTCAAACGAGTCGCCCTCACTGACGCTTATGCTCTTGATGACACCGCCTATCGGCGAACGAATTTCGGTTTGCAGTTTCATGCTTTCTATGAGCAGCAGATAGTCTCCGTCTCGGACTTCATCTCCCTCCGCGGCATTGAGCTCCAGAACGACACCTGGCATGGGTGCCCTGATCACTCCGCCACCGCTACCGCTATCCGCAACGGTATCGGCAAACTCGTCCAGTGCCTCGAGTTGCCAGGACCTGCCGTCCATGTGGATGAACAACTCGCGATCGTCCTGCGCGATGTAGACCTCACGTTCCAGGCCGTTCAGCACAATACAATGGTGATCTTTGTCGATCTGATCGTGTCGCACGTCAAGCTGATGCCCGTCGATTTGCAGGGTCATGTTATGCCCGGCGCGTACCGGTTCTACGGTATGTACAACACCATTGAGCATGAACTTCGGCAGCATTTCAGTTCCTCCAGCGGCCAATGGCTCGATGCGGTGTGGGTGTTGTGTCCAGGATCGTCCTTGTTCCGCGATCCGATAGCAGCGCCGCTGCCAGGAGTGCCTGTTGCTGAGAGGTTGATGGCGGATCCTCGACTAATTGGTTAGCGTGCCGTGGGATGAAACCTGTGTCCGTTTCCCCCTCTGCAAATTCGGGGAGCTTCAGAATTTTGCCGAGGTAGTTTATGTTCGTATTCACACCCAGGAGCACGAGCTCCTGCAGTGCATCGATCGTATGAGCGATAGCGTCATCGCGTGTTTTCCCATACCCAATCAACTTTGCGAGCATTGGATCGAATGCCACAGTGATGTGCTGACCTTGATGAAGTCCGCTATCAAAACGCACATTAGTGTTCGCCGGTTCCCGTAAGTACAGGACCCGTCCGGTTTCCGGCGTGAATCCCTCGTAGGCATTTTCCGCACAAATCCGACATTCGACCGCATGGCCTGACAACCGGATATCCTCTTGTTTGAACCTAAGCGGTACACCGCTTGCGATGCGGATTTGCTCGGCAATCAGGTCAATTCCGGTTACGATCTCGGTTACGGGGTGTTCCACCTGGATGCGGGTGTTCATTTCCAGGAAATAGAATTCACCTTCCGGTGTGTACAAAAACTCCACCGTCCCTGCGCTCGAATAGTTTGCCGCAGCGGCGATGCCAACCGCTACGTCACAGATTTCCGCTCGCACGGAATCGCTTAATGCGGGTGATGGAGCTTCCTCAACAATTTTCTGAAATCGTCGCTGTATCGAACATTCCCGCTCATACAAATGCACAGCGCGTTCACCGTCACCGAGAATTTGTACCTCGATATGTCGAGTACAGTCGAAATAGCGTTCCACGTAGATTCGCTTGTCCCCGAAGTACTTCTCAGCTTCGGAGGCAGCAACTCTTACCGTTCGCGCCAGCTCCTCCTTCGACCGAACGATACTCATACCTTTTCCGCCACCACCCGCCGATGCCTTTACAACTACGGGGAAACCCATGGCAGCGACGGCTGTATCGAATCCGGGGTCATCAGGGTTCATCGACACCGACGGCGGTACCGGAAAACCGTGTTGCTCGACGAAATCACGTGAGCGGATCTTGTCGCCCATCAACTCGATCACGTCGGCCGTCGGGCCGATAAAGCAAATTCCCGCCGCTTCCAGACTGCGCGCAAAGCCCGCGTTTTCGGCAAGAAATCCGTACCCTGGATGCACCGCATCCGAAGCCGTTCCTCGAGCCACCTCTACTATCTGTGCGATATCCAGGTAGGCGGCGGTTGGCGTATCACCCGTGATTTCGACAGCTTCATCGGCAAGGCGTACCGCCGGTGAGTATCGGTCGCTGTCATGGAAGACGATGACAGACTCGATGCCAAGATCCTGCAGGCAACGCAACACGCGTAGCGCAATCTCGCCCCGATTTGCAATGAGAACCTTGTCGAAACAGCGATCGGAATCCACCGATACCACTCCCCTGTAGCGTGACAACTACGAAAATCGCCCGGGCTGGTCGCCGCAAGGCGATTGTGAATGAGTGCAGTTTTGTCGGTAAGTATACCGAGTTGTTGAGTCTCACTCAATTCTATTTTGCCTTTTTTTAGAGATGTTTTGCCTTTACAGAGCTATTATGGAGGATTATATTGAGTATCACTTAATATTCTGTTTGACGATACGGGACGCTAACAACCATGCCAGCTGCAACAGCAACGCTACCTGATAGAAAACCAGTTGCGCGCCAACCGAAGGAGCAGAGAGTTGCCGCGATTCTGGCTGCAGCGAGAGATGAGTTCGAACTACAAGGATTTGAAAAAGCGAAGGTAGCCGAGATTGCCGCAAGGGTCGGCGTGGTCGAGGGGACGATTTTTCATTATTTCCGTAACAAGCGCGAATTAATGGTTCGTGTGATGGAAGATTTTTACAAAGACATCACCGCTGACCAGCAAAACGGAATCAAGGGCGTCAAGGGGACGCGCAACAGACTGCGCTATGTCATCTGGCATCACCTCCGGGTTATTTCTGACAATGCATCGCTCTGCGGAGTGATTCTTCGTGAATCCCGTGGGTTGGGTAGCGAGTTGACCGCAGATGTCCAGCGTTTCAACCGCAAGTACACTAATTGCTTGAACACGGTGATTAGCGGCGGCATTGAAGCTGGCGAAATTCGATTAAGCACGTCCGTCTCATTAGTTCGAAACACGGTCTACGGCAGCATCGAACACGCTCTGTGGAGCCTCCTTTCCGGAGAACACGAAATCGACGTCGATGCGTACGCTGATGAACTTCTGCAATTGGTGTTTCAGGGAATCAGTGCTGATGAGAGCGCTCTCGAAAAAAACGAAGTCGCCAGTCTTATTCGAAAGCTCGGTCGACTGGTATGAGTCGTAGAAATTGATCAGAGGTTCCTTAGTATGTTTCAACAGGTAATCGATTTTCACGACGAAAGCGAAGCGCTTTTTCAGCTGCTCGAATCGCTCTCTGACGATGACTTCGAGCGGTGTACGCAATTCAAGAACTGGACGATCAATAACATCCTGCGTCACTTACACGTCTGGAACCGTGCGGCAACAATGGCTTTGGTTGAACCTGCTGAATTTCAAGCATTTCTCACTCAAGCTGTCCCCTACATCATGAAGACGCAGCTGTCTGACTTTGAACACAGATACCTATCAGGGTCACAGGCTCGAGAGCTACTTGGAACCTGGAATCAGGGCGTCACAGATTTGTGTGAGTACTACGGTCCGGTCGAACCGAAATCGCGCGTCGTTTGGGCGGGCCCGGACATGAGTGTCCGCTCGAGCGTAACAGCTCGGCTCATGGAAACCTGGGCACATGGACAGGCCATATACGACTTGCTCGGAATCGTCCGTGTTGACGAAGATCGTATTCGTAACATCGCGGTGCTGGGGGTCAATACCTTCGGCTGGACATACAAGAATCGAGGCATGGACATCCCGCCCAAGGTGCCCTACCTGAGCCTGCGGGCGCCGTCGGGCGATACCTGGGAGTTCAATGAGCCGCAGCTTGAGAACGTTGTAAGAGGAAGTGCTACCGAGTTTTGCCAAGTCGTGACTCAAACACGCAACATCGCGGATACGAGCCTCGATGTGCTCGGCGTCATCGCGACCGAATGGATGAGTATGGCGCAGTGTTTTGCGGGACCTCCCATGGATCCGCCGACAACCGGAACGCGCTTCACCGCCTAGAAAAAGGCTGCACTGCCTCGAATACCACTTCACTCATCCAGCCATTGATGACCGGTGCTAACGATAATAGTCAACGAGGCCTCGCCTATTTCGCCAGGTTAATCACCTGTATTTGGGTAAACTCGTGTAGGCCCTCCTGGGCGAACTCCACGCCGACACCCGATTGCTTGGCGCCGCCGAACGGGATATTGGGGCCAAAATCCAGATGCGTATTGATCCAGACCGTGCCGCTTTCCATCTGCATGGCGATGCTTTTAGCCTCGTCCAGGTCGTTTGACCAAACGGAGGCGCCTAGGCCGAAGTTCAGGCCGTTAGCGCTCGCCAGCACATCGTCGACTTTACTGAACTTGATCAACGGCATGATTGGACCGAACTGTTCCAGGTCTACGATTTCATCCCCGTCTTGAACATCTCGCACAATAGTAGGGGGAATAAAATAGCCACGGCCTTCCGGCACATCGCCACCGGCAACGACCCGACCGTCTTTTTTTGCGTTTGCCAGAAAACCTTTGACCTTTTCGTACTGCATTTTATTATTGAGCGGGCCGATCTGTGTTTCCGGATTCAATCCGTCGCCTACGATGGCGTCGTTGGCCAGACCAGCCAGTTCTTCACACAGTTCATCGTAGATACTTTCATGCACATAAGCCCGTTTGAGGGCGAGACAGACCTGGCCGCAGTTCATAAAGGCCGCCCCATACATTTTCGCCGCAGTCTCTTTAATATTCACATCCGGCAGAACAATGGCGGGATCATTACCACCCAACTCCAGCGTTAGTCGTTTTAGCGTGCTGGCGGAACTGGCCATCACTTTTTTACCGGTCTCCGTGGAACCGGTAAAAGACACTTTGGCAACCCCTGGGTGCCCCGTCAGGTAGGCACCCAGATCATTGTCATCATTGACGGTGTTTAGCAACCCGGCGGGCAGAATGTCAGCGCAGATTTCGGCAAAGATTGACGCTGTAACCGGTGTTGTGGGTGATGGCTTCAGAACACAGGCATTGCCTGCCAACAGGGCCAGCGGAACCTTGAAGGCCGCGATAAGCAACGGGAAATTCCAGGGAATAATGCATACCACTACACCGAGCGGTTTGCGGTGAATTTCCACCAGCTTGCTCGCGTCGTCCTGAATCACCTCAACCGGCAGATCCATGCTCGCAAAGTAGCGAATAAAACCTTCTGTATAGGCTACCTCGGCGGTCGATTCTGTGATCGGCTTACCCTGTTCCATGGTTAGTATGCGGGCGATTTCCTCGCTCCGGGCATTCAATCCGTCGGCAATTTTATTAAGAGCAGCCTGACGTTCGGCGATCGACACCCTTGCCCACACTTTCTGGGCCTTGCCTGCCGAGGCAATGGCCTCATCCGCCAGAGACTCATTCGAGCGCGCGATGCTCGCAAACGGCTCTTCCGTAACCGGGTTGAGTACGCTCATTTCTGCAGCACCATCCACAGGTTTGCCGCCGATCCATAATTTGTAATTTGACACGATAATTCCTTATGTTTGCCTTACTCAGGCCGTCTTTATAGATTTCAAATCTAATGCTTCGATCATCTGTTCACGCATGGCAAATTTCTGAATTTTCCCAGTGACTGTCATCGGAAATTCGTCTACGAACCGCACGTATCTAGGTACTTTAAAGTGAGCGATCTGGCCCATACAAAGGTCTTTTACATCCTCTGCAGATAAAGATTCACCGGGCTTGAGAACAATCCAGGCACAGATTTCCTCACCATATTTTTCGTCGGGAACGCCAAAGACCTGAGCTTCCTGAATGGGCCGCTGCTGGTAGAGGAATTCCTCGATTTCACGTGGGTATATATTTTCGCCGCCGCGGATAATCATATCCTTTAGCCGGCCGGTGATATTCACATAACCGTCTGTATCCATCGTTGCCAGGTCGCCCGTGTGCATCCAACCGTCTGAATCGATGACTTCGGCAGTTATTTCCTCATCGGCCCAGTAGCCTGTCATCACGCTGTAGCCACGGGTACAGAATTCACCCTGCACACCGCGTGGTGTGGTCTGGCCTGCTTCGTCAATAATCTTGATCTCCACATGAGGATGCACGCGACCCACTGAGCCAACCCGGTTTTCAATACTGTCGTCCGGGTTTGTCTGCGTACTCGCGGGACTGGTTTCGGTCATGCCATAGGCGATTGTGACATCGCCCATATTCATTACTTCAATAACCTGTTTCATGGTTTCGATGGGACAAGGCGAGCCGGCCATGACACCAGTACGCAGGCTACTCAGGTCAAAGCGCCTGACGTTGGGCAAGCCAAGCTCTGCAATGAACATGGTGGGAACCCCATAGAGCGCCGTGCATCTTTCGCGCTCAACGGCAGCGAGTACCGATTCCGGCTCAAATGCCTCGTCCGGGAACACCATGGTTGCAGCATGGCTTGTGCAACCCAGCACCGCCAATACCATGCCAAAACAATGATACAGGGGCACCGGTATACATAATCGGTCCTCACACGTAAATTTCTGGCAAGCGGCCACGTGGAAACCATTATTGACGATGTTCCGGTGGCTGAGGGTCGCGCCTTTGGGTGTGCCGGTGGTACCGGAGGTGAACTGAATGTTGACCGGGTCATCCGGTAGCAGCTCCTTCTCAACCGCTTTCAGACGTAGCCAGTCGTCGCTTGTCGCGCGACTGGCAATATCCGTAAATCGCATAAAGCCAGGGGGCGCTTTGGATGCGATGACCGCGGCGATTTCCAGGTGAGGCAGTTTGTCTGAGCGCAACTTCCCTGGTTTGCATTCCGTGATTTCAGGCGCCAAGGTTTGAATCATCTCCACGTAATCGGATGATTTGAACTTGTCGGCGAGAATCAGCATTCTGCATGCCACTTTGTTGAGGGCGTACTCAAGTTCGGTCAGCCGGTAAGCAGGGTTAATGGACACAAGAATCAGGCCAGCCTTGGCGGTCGCAAACTGGGTCACGACCCATTCGGCCTTGTTGGGGGACCATATCCCTACACGGTCGCCCTTGTTCAGGCCGAGGGAAATGAGTCCGGCAGCCACGCGCTCTACTTCAGCCTTGAATTCATCGTAACTCCAACGTATGTCCTGATGACAACAGATCAGGGCTTCGTTCTCGCCATGCTGGGCCGCAGCCTGATCGAGCAACTGGCCAATAGTCAGGTCCAGCAATGGGACATCAGTGGACCCACTGGCGTAACTTAATTTTGTGTTGTCCATGACTTGAATAGTCCTGTTGACGTTCAATGCATTAGGGTCAAAAATTACTGGCTGAGACCATATCCCTTTTCACCGTACCAACTGATCAGTTCTTCGAATCCAGGCACATCTACAGCGCTGATGGTCGCGTCCACCGGCACCTGAATTACGGCAGGTTTACCACTTGCGAATGCCCGCTCAACGGCGGGGGCGATGTCCTCTGTGCGCCCCACGTACTCGCCATGCGCCCCGAAGCCTTCAGCGATTTTGTCAAAACGAATCTGGTCGCCCCAATGTGACTCGGTTTCGGCGCTTTCATCGCCATATACGGTTTTGTAGACTTTCACTTCCAGTCCCCAAGAATAATCGCACTGGACGATGATGACGATCGGCAGGTTTTTGCGCACGGCGGTTTCCAATTCGGAAATATGAAACAGTAAGGAACTGTCACCAGTAACCAGTGCCACTCTGCGATCGTCACCTTCAGCCAGGGCTGCACCGATCGCATAAGGCAGGCCTGTTCCCAAGTGGCCGAAATTGCCCGACCAGATGACTTCACAGTCCGGCTGTTGGTTGAATGCAGCAAACCAGAATTGTGTTGCTCCGCCGTCGCGCACAATGACCGAATTTGCAGGTATGCTCCGGGTGGCCTCCGTGATGAGATGGGCTGGATGAATCGGCTCGCTGACCGGTATCGATTCAGCGGCTGCTTTGATTTCCTGACCTGATGCAACGCACTTCTCAATAAAGTTGGCCGGTAACCGGCTGACACGACCCTTTGCCTCCATGGCGACGGTCAGCTGTGGAACGATATCTCTCAAATCACCCACCAAAGGCAGATCAATTGGCCTGTTGACACCTATCGCGGTCGGATCGCGTTCAATATAGATCCATTTGCGGTCTGTCTTGCCGACAGCCCAGTGCCGCGCTTGACCATAGTGCACCGGTTCACCAATCTCGGTACCAATTGCGAGTACAACATCAGTTTGCGCAATCAACTCGTTGGCAACGGGTGTTGCGTATGGAATAAATTGTCCCGCGACTGACTTAATAGCCCCGTTGGAACTTGGCGTTTGAATAACCGGACAGTCAACGGTCTTGATGAGTGTCTCGACCACCTCCATGGCGCGTGCGGAAAATACACCGGCGCCGAGAAAAATAACCGGTTGTTCAGCCTGGTGGAGAAGATCGGCTGCTGCGTTGATATCCGCGTCCGCGGCTTTCTGTTGCGTAAGCCGGTACCGCTGTGGTGGCAAAATCGGGCCAAATGCATGCTCTGCGAATGCGTGATCTTCCGGGTATTCGATGAACACCGGTCCGGGTGTTCCGGACAATGCCTGGCGAAAAGCTTCGTGGAAGATCTCGTCCACCTGGTGTGCAAACTCTATGATGCCAACATACTTCATGGCTTCTTCGAAAAACCGGGGTTGAGCCGTGTACTGAAAATGACCCCTTCGAACCTGCTGGTCGAAGCTACGCTCTCTTTGGCCAGCGATAAAAATGGTTGGAATGTTTTCTTTTGCTGCACATATTGCAGCCGGCACCAAATTGGCCACGCCCGGGCCTTCATTGCCAATAATGACGCCAGGCTTGCCCGTCAAGCGCCACAAACCATCCGCCATGAAGGCCCCGGCCGACTCATGGTGCGGTGCGATGACCTGCCAACCACGTCGCTCTGCGGCCAGAAACATGCTGACAAAGCATGGATCTGGAATACCAAAAAGATGTCGAATCCCTTCTGCTTCCAACAAGTCCAACATGCGCTCCGGTACCAGTTGAGTCACTTTTTTATCTGACATTTTTCTCTCCAGTCTGAATTTGGCAGGCAAGCCGGGACTTGTGCTTCATGTATTTACAGTCGTGTTAATTTGAGGTTCGGCGCTGTGAAAAATCACCCGCTTTTGACCTGCTGTCGCAGCTGCATTTTGCTGATTTTTCCGGTGGCTGTATGGGGTAGTTCGGCGACCAGCAACGCCTTTTCAGGGATTGACCACTTCGCAATTTTTCCGTCGAAATGCATCAACAAATCTGAAGTGTCCACATCGGCACCATTTTTGGGTACCACGACCAGCAAGGGGCGCTCCGTCCATTTTTCGTCGGCTATACCAATTACAGCAGCTTCCTGAACGCCGGGGTGCGTCATGGCGATATTCTCGAGCTCAACCGATGAAATCCATTCGCCACCTGACTTGATCAGGTCTTTGCTACGGTCGACAATTTTCAGAAACCCCTGCTCATCGATGCTCGCAACATCACCTGTATCGAACCAACCATCCGCGTGATGGGCACTGCTTTCACTCTCAAGCTTGAAGTAGTCGGAGCAGACCCAGGGCCCACGTACTTTCAAGGCCCCAAATGCCACACCGTCCCAAGGCAGTTCATTGTTATTTTCGTCGACAATTTTGAGATTAATGCCGCAGATTCCCCGCCCCTGTTTGAGCCGCTGTTGTGCTCGTTGTTCTGTGTTCAGCTCGGACCATTCACTATTGGGTGAATTGAGTGTGCCCAATGGACTAAGTTCAGTCATGCCCCAGGCGTGATGCGTAGTAACACCGAATGTCTCACGGAATTCGTCCATGATGCTGCTCGGGCACGCGGCGCCACCCACAACCGTCCGATTCAGCGTAGTAAGCTTCAGGTCATTTATGCGAAGGTAATCCAGCAGTGCGAGCCACACCGTTGGAACGCCGAGGGCCAGGGTTACCTGCTCACTTTCCATCAGGTTGTGCAGCGTTGCCCCATCGGCCATTTTCGGACCGGGAAACACCAACTTGGCGCCCACCAGCGGTGCGGCATAGGGGATGCCCCAGGCGCAAGCATGAAACATGGGTACTACCGGTAATACTGAATCTCTTGTCGACAAGTTAAAAACGTCTGGAAGGGCCACGGCGTAAGCGTGCAGTAGCGTCGATCTGTGACTAAACAAAACACCCTTTGGATTGCCAGTGGTGCCGGACGTGTAGCATAAAGCGGCAGCTGTATCCTCACCGAAATCGGGCCAGTCGATCTGAGGCGACTCGCCTTCCAGCAAGGTCTCATAGCAAATAAGCTTAAGAGACCCACTTTTGGGCATGTTTGCCTTGTCGCTCAGTACGACCAGGATTGGCAGCTCATCAAGCTTTGTAGCCAACTGTTCCAGCAGCGGTATAAACGCCGGGTCGGTGAACAGCACTTTGTCTTCTGCGTGATTGATGATGTAGATCAGCTGCTGTTCAAAAAGCCGCGGGTTAATTGTATGGCAGACCATGCCATTGCAACTACTCGCATAGTAAATCTCAAAATGGCGGTGATCGTTCCAGGCAAGCGTGCCGATGCGGTCACCCATTCTGGCGCCGAGGCTACTGAGCGCGTTTGCCAGCTGTTTTGTCCTCGCGAACGCGTCGGAATAGGTGTATCGGTGACAGGGATTATCTGCCGTGACCGAAACGATCTCACGCTGCCCATGATTGCGTTCGGCGTAGTCCAGTATCGAGTGGATTGTTAACGCCCTATCCATCATCAATCCTTGCATGCGCCAACTCCTTAATCTGTCGAGAATTACTATAAGCATCGATACATGAATGCGCATGATTCTGTGAGCAGACCATCATGACCTGGGAAGAAAATCAGACGGCAGCCAATATATCGCTCGTGGAGTCAACGTTTAGATAAGGTTTCGTGTCCGTTTTGCGGTCTTACCTGATTTTTCACTTTGCCGTTATTTCGGCGTATATTCGAAACTGATGACAACGCACGCGACCCGCGATTCGCAGACTGAAAGCATGGCGCTGGGCCTCTGGTTCAGGCCCATGGGCGAGGCAATGGAAAGTTACGGTGTCGACAGTGCCGCAGTCTTTGCTAAAGCCGGGGTCGATCTGGAATCGTTGACCGACGCGTGGCAACTTTACCCTGTGTCGATCCGAAACCGCGTTTGGGAACTTGCCATCGAAGCTACCGGTGATCCCTGTTTTGGCTTAAGGACTGCTGAGTTCATGCGCCCTCCCATGTTGGGATACCTTGGCTATTCGCTTCTTGCAAGCAGCACTCTGTTTGCCATGTTCCGGCGCCTGGAGCGATTTTTTCTGGTCGTGAGTACCGACGGTTCGCATAAAATTGAGAAATTGCCAGATGCATACCGGATTCTGATCACAATCAACGAACCGACGCTCCGTGTCGAAGCAATTGATGCTTGGATGCTCATTTTAGTCAGACTCTGCCAGAGCATGTACTCCACGGATTTCAACCCTTTGAAGATAGAATTCCGACGGCCAGCCCCATGCGATGGTGCACGAAATATGCAGGACTGGTTTAATTGCCCTGTCAGTTTTTCCGCAAACCGCATCGCACTATACATAAGCGCACACGACATGCACGCGAAGCTACCCGGTGCAGTCCGGACACTTGCAATTGAGCACGACAAAGTTCTCGCGAGCTTCCTTGCAAAACATCGAAAATCGGATATTTTGACCCGTGTGCGAGTGCTTATTACGGAACTGTTGCCAAGTGGCGAGTGCAGTAAAACCGAGATAGCAAAACGTTGCAATATGAGCCCCCGCACATTGCAAAACAAGCTGTCCCAAGTCGGTACAAGTTATCATTCCCTGCTCGATTCGGTCAGGGAGGAATTGGCCCTTGAATACATCAAGCAACCATATCGAAGCCTGCTTGAAATAACGTTCTTGCTTGGATTCACAGACTCGAGCAGTTTCTCCCGAGCATTCAAGCGTTGGACTGGCTCGCCGCCCAGCCAGTATGAAATTTAGGTTCCGAGCCCGGTTCTTCAAAGACAACCGGCAAACTCCACGGCGTTCACAGTAAACATCGATTTTCCTCCCAGGTCATGATGGTCTGCTCACAGAATCATGTGCTGTCATGTGTCGATCTATATAGTCGATTCAGGAAAAAAAGAGAATGAGGGCACGCAATGAAAACGTCGCAAGTTGGAAAATATATTTTATGCGTCTGTATTGTTACTGCACTTCCTGCTGCTGTCTTTGCGGAAGAATTTGTGTTGGACGAGGTCACGGTAACCGCTACTAAACGCGCCGAATCTCTGCAGGATGTCCCCTTATCGGTCACGGCGTTGTCTGCAAGTGAAATTGAAGGCCTTAAGTTACGTGACACGATCGAAATTGCCGCCCAGATTCCCAACATGCAGATATCTGCGCCATTTGGTGACAGCATGCCGGTCATTTCCTTGCGCGGTGTCGCTATGGATGACTTTAGTCTGAATCAATCCAGCCCCGTAGCCGTCTATTTTGACGAAGTTTACAAAGGCAACCCAGCGCTACAGAGCGTGCAAATGTACGATTTGGAGCGTCTTGAGGTACTGCGTGGTCCGCAAGGCACTCTGTACGGCAAGAACTCTACCGGTGGTGCGGTTAATTTCGTCACAAAAAAACCTGATTTCGACCGATCCGGTTACCTAACCGTGGGCGTCGGCGATTTCAGTCGTAAAGAGGTGAAAGCGGCTTATTCAGCGCCTCTCATTGATGATGTGTTGGCTATTCGGGTTGCAGGCACCTGGGCTGACGCTGATGGTTGGAATGACAATAAGTTTCCCGGCTCTGCCGACGGTAATGCAATTGATGAGTGGGGGGCGCGCGCTACAATTTTATTTCGTCCATCCGATGAACTGCAGATGACTTTGCGTGTTTCAAGCAGTAAAGCCAAACCGGTTAACTACGCCTATACGCCTATTGCCGTTAACGACAGCATCGGTGGCGCAGGTGTTTTTCTTTACGAGTCATTCAATACCGTTACAGGTGTTGGGCCTCAGTCATCCTTCTATACTGCCGACGTCAATCAGCTTGATGAGTTTGAGGTTAATGAGGATCGCGTGCCTGAGCGGGAAGTAGAAAACGCCGCCGTCTCCTTAACAGTAACCTGGGACCTTTCTCCCCAGTACACGCTCACCTCTATTAGTTCCTATGACGATGGTGAATTTAATAACTTTGAGGGCGACAGTACGCCGTTGGCTTTTTTTGAAGGAACGTATCAGTCAGATGTAACCCAATGGGCGCAGGACCTGCGCATCGCTTCAAATCTTGACGGTGCATTTAATTTTATAGCTGGCGTTTACTGGTCAAACGAAGTTGTGAAGGCGCCCGTAAATATTGCTTTTTTCAGCGATGTAGATGTTGATTTTGATGGGGCGTTTACTTTTAATGATTGTCTAGAATCTGCTTTGTATCCTGGAATAGAGTTTTTTGTTGGTTGTAGTTACCGCAATGATTATGAACAGGAACGTACTACTCCCGCCGCCTATTTCGATGGTCAATACAGCTTGACCGATGCGCTAACGATGAGATTTGGCGTGCGTTACACCGAAGATGAAGGCAAGCTAAAAAACTATACTGCAGACCTTTATGGCACTAACGGGAACGTTTTCCTGGGCAACATTATTTCTCAAGCCAGCCTGGTCAAGGACCGCATTGTAGATCGTGAGTGGTCCGGTAAAGTTGGTATGGATTACTTGCTGAAAAATGGGGCGCTTCTGTACGCCAACTATAGTCGTGGTTACCGTTCCGGTGCCTTTAACGGGCAGGCCTTTTTTGACCCGTCAGAAACAGCGCCCGTGAAACCTGAAATACTGGATGCTTTTGAATTGGGCTTCAAATCGGAATTGATGGGCAAGCGTATTCGCTTAAATGGTGCGGTCTTTTACTATGACTACAGCGATCAACAGTTCCTTCAGGTTGGCGCTTCTGGAGTGCAAAACCTGGTGAATATCGACGAATCTTCGGTCCTGGGCGCGGAGCTTGAAACGACGGCATTGCTGACTGAAAGCCTGACAATACGTGCAGGTTTAGGTTGGTTGGATGCGGAGATTGATCAAGGCGTTTTGAACCAGGGGCTTCCTGAAGAGAACGACCTCAAAGGAAACGCTCTGATTCAGGCACCGGATTTGAATTTTAACATTTCATTGAATTATGACACGCCATTGGGCGACCTCGGTACATTAATGTTCAATGTAGATGCAAATTGGGTTGGTGATCAGTTTTACGATATTGCCGATCAAAGCTCAGGGCTCTACGAAGAAAGCGATTACTGGCTAAGTAACGCACGCGTTACATTTGACGCTGCCGATGATCGATATTCAATCGCTGCTTACGTGAAAAATATAGCGGATACGCAATACTTCGTGCAGCGTATTGGCCTGGCAGCCTTCGGTGCAGACATGGTGGGAATCTCCGGCGCGCCGCGTACATGGGGTTTGGAAGCGACCTACCGCTTCTAAACCGCTCTGTTTGAAGGCCGTCTGAGTAGAACAAACTTTGCCGCCGTTGACTTAAAAAGACTAAATAGAGCTTTATTCGGCCTGGTTGATTTCCCGTTTCACTATGTTGGGATAATAAGGAGTGGTAAGCGATGAAGTACGTGGTTATTGGTGTGGGTGGAGTTGGTTCCGTCATCGCGCAGGATCTGGGGAGTGCCAAAGAGACATCCTCAGTTTGCGTCGCAGATATAGATCTGGACGCGGCTGAAACGGTAGCCCGTGCGATAGGTCCCAAGGCGACGGCATGCCGGATTGATATTTATGATTCGAAAGGTCTTTTCGATCTGGTCAAGGATTGTAACGTGGTCGTCAATGTTGTAGGCCCGTATTACAAAACCGCCGGTCCGGTGATGGAAGCATGTATTGCCGCAAAAGTTAATTATGTCGATATAGCCGATGACTCCGCGGGCGTGGAAAAGCTGCTTACTTATAACGAAGCGTGTAAAAAAGCCGGCATTACGGCTGTTTTCAGTCATGGGGCAAGCCCCGGGATCACAAACGCGCTGGGGCGGTTAGGGGCTAACAAAATGGACGAGGTTGAAGAGATACATACGTCGTGGGTGGTAGGCTCCACAGGCGAACCTATCGGACCTGCGAATATTTGGCACCTGTTGGAAATGTGCAGCGGAACCATCCCCCAGTTTCTCGATGGCGATTGGGTAGAAGTGCCCGCTCTCAGTGGTCGCGAAAATTTCAGATTCAGAGAGCCTCTTGGTGAGTGGCCGACATATTACGTTGGTCACGCGGAACCGATAACCTTGCCCAGGTATATCAAGGGTTTGAAGGCTGTTACCAACAGAGGCAACCTGTGGCCAGAGGATGCAGACATGCTTGGCCTGGTCGGACCTTATAATGATCTGGATCTATCCAGCACCGATTCGCTGAAAATTGGTGAGCTCGAAATCAGCAAGCGGGATTTTGCATCCGTAAACATCATCAATATGATCAGCGAATCAATGGAAGGCACTGCTGAAGAGGGAGAAGACGTCGGAGCCAATATTCGTGTCGACGTGGTAGGCAAGATCGGGGGGCATAATGCCCGTTACGTATACACTCTGGCGGCCGATATGAACGGCTCTACCGGGTACTCCGCCTCTTATGCGGCACAGGCCATTGCCAAGGGTGAGATCTCGGCAAAAGGCGCCTTTCCACCCGAGGCGATTCCGGATCCCATGCCATTGTTTAACTATCTAGGCGTGAAGGGAATAGAGATTTACGAGCAAGAGACAGTGGAGTCTGTGCTCGCATCTGCAGACTGATGGATAGTCTTCATCGAGTGTTGCGAGACAATCTATTGGCGCCAATGAAATTACTGGAGAACAGGTAATGAGTTTGCCAGGAAAGAAAGTCGAAATTAATGGTGTTAACTACCACTATTACGATGAAGGACAGGGGGATCGCACCGCCTTGCTGGTCCACGGTATGCCAGACACTTCAAGTATATGGAAGGAATTAGCAGCAATGCTAGTTAAGCAAGGCTACCGTGTTGTGGCTCCTGACCTGTTGGGTTTCGGTGAATCTGACAAACCCCAGGATGTGGACCGTTACAGTGGTGAGTTGTTAGTGAATGACACCCTGGCCATCATCGAGCACTTAGGTTTGAGCAATATTGATGTGGTCGGCCATGACTGGGGTTCCTTCATTGTCTGGGAAATGGTGCTTGGCAGACCAGAATTGTTTAGAAAACACGTAGCTTTGTCGGTAGGCCACCCAGGCGCTATGTTTGGTGACATGTCGATCGAATCCGTCCAGGAAAATTGGTATATGTACATGAATTGCCAGACGCATGCGGGGGAATTGTACGCTTACAATGATTTCAAATTCCTGCGTGAAAGTTTTTTGCCATCACACCCGGGCCTCGATGAAGTCTGTGACCGTTTGAAAGACACTGAAGCGATGAACAGTATGTTGAACTGGGACCGTGCAAACCAAGTGCTTTCATTCTATCTTGCCCATTCTATGGGTGAGATGAATTATGACAATTGTCAAATACCTACCATGGGCATCTGGTCGAAAGGTGATGTTTATCTGTCGGAGAAGTGGGTGACAGTCAGCAAGGACTTTATGGATGCAGAGTGGCGTTACGAGAGTGTTGAAGGTAGCCACTGGATGATGTTGGATAATTCAGAAGTGGTTTGCAGACTGATATTGGACTGGTTCGAGTAAGTCGCTTTTTATTAGAGGTTTTCGCTCTTCTATTCAATCCTGTCCATCCCATTTATTCGTCCAGCTAGAAACCAGTTACCGAGGCGATCAGAATGTCGTCAACGCCTGGTCCATCATCAGTCCATGCATCTAAAAGCTCTCCTATCCGAATAGTGCGGTCAGGAATATTCGTGGAATCTTTAGAAAGCTGGGACGGTGTTGAAAACGAGTCAGCAGCTTCCCCAGAGCGTGTGCCTTCTGGTTCGTTACGAACCAGGGCGGCTTCGGCAGCAAGGTGAACGACCCATGGAGCAGATTACGCGGAAACCGCCACCGATCCCAGAGACTCTCTCGAGCCTCCGCTGGTTGTGTTCTGACTGCCGGAGCGGGCACCGTGTTCGGAACTCGCGAATGGTCATAGGCATAGCTGCGGCTTTCGGGCCATGGTTCCGGTTCGACGATCAACGGCTTGAGCGGCT
Source organism: uncultured Woeseiaceae bacterium (assembly GCA_947258485.1). Lineage (GTDB taxonomy): Bacteria > Pseudomonadota > Gammaproteobacteria > Steroidobacterales > Woeseiaceae > UBA1847. The sequence continues at coordinate 2,579 of CAMYIS010000231.1, read as the reverse complement.
CTTCATGAAATTCGTCAACATGTCGGTGAGCGAACCGAAACCGTTCCTATATGCATTCGGTCGAAGTAGAAGACTGAATCGAATAAACCTGAATCGATAGATGTCCGCTACGCGCGATCTCGCTCAGATCTGGTCACAGCATGGTCACGTGGTGGTCACAACGCGCTTCTGCGATTGCTCCGATACCACGTAACCAATTGAAAAGATTGGCGCGCCCGACAGGATGGGCCTTCGGCCTGTCCTCGCTGCGCTCGTCGGTGCGAACCTGTGACCCCTGCCTTCGGAGTACGCTATTTCGTTTGTAAGTAACTGATATTATTGATGCTAACCGGCGAGTCGTCCATTGCAATTGCAGTACTCATCACAACCGTGCAGCACTCAGTCACACAAATCTCACACAATTTGAAAAACCAGGCGAAGCGGTGAAGGAGGGCTGCGCGTAACTGCCTAAGGCAACTCAACTGGTTTTGCGAAGATTAGAGTATCTATTATCCGCAGTTTTTGCGGATTTTGCTTGCCTGTGCGGAGAATAGAGGCGATAATATCTGCAGAAAATGCGGAGATTATACGTGTCCTATCTATGGGAACAAAGTGAGTGGCCTGAACTGACGTGGGACGAGGCGCGGCTCTCCAAGCTGCTCGCGACGGTCTCCCACGACCAAGGCCGTTTGCAGGGCAAAATGGAAGCGCTAGGGTTTGACCTACGGAACGAAGCGCATCTTCGCACGTTGACTGAGGACGTAATCAAGTCGAGCGAAATCGAGGGCGAAGACCTCGACCGCGAGCAGGTCCGATCGTCACTTGCCAGGCGGCTAGGCACGCCACGGAAAAATACGATGAGGAACTGACCGACGAACGCCTGTTCGCATGGCACGCTGCTCTCTTTCCAACCGGGCGCAGCGGCATGGTCAAGATCAATGCCGGCGCGTGGCGCGATGATAGTGACGGGCCAATGCAGGTGGTCTCGGGCCCTATGGGGCGAGAGAAAGTTCATTATGAAGCGCCGCCTGCTGATCGTGTAGATGAGGAAATGCGGCGATTCCTGGCGTGGTTCGAGAATCCCGGCGATAAGCATCCCCTCCTTATCGCCGGACTTGCGCATCTATGGTTTGTAACGATCCATCCATTCGATGATGGCAACGGCCGCATCGCACGCGCCATTGCTGATATGGCACTCGCGCGCTCTGAGAGAACACGGCAGCGCTTTTACAGTATGTCTTCGCAAATCAGGCTGGACCGCAAGGACTATTACTACACGCTTGAATGGACGCAGAAAGGCGACATGGACATATCGCGTTGGCAGGAGTGGTTTCTCGCCTGCTTACTCAGGGCCATAGAGGACAGCAGAGAAACTCTGAATGCCGTCATGATCAAAGCCCGGTTTTGGGATCGCTTCGCGAAGGAGCCGCTCAATCAGCGCCAGATAAACGTGATGAACAAACTGCTCGATGGGTTCGAAGGGAAGCTGACGAGCTCCAAATGGGCGAAGATTGCAAAGTGCTCTCAGGATACGGCGACTCGCGACATAAAAGATCTGATCAAACGCGGCGCGCTCGAACAAGATGAAGGTGGTGGACGAAGTACAAGCTACTCGCTAGTCGCACAGTAGGCTTTGCGCACCAAAGAAGATTCGGCGTCAATCCTCCACTCTGCAGTCCATTTCTTGGCAGTGACTTGGGCACCAGATGGGCACCGTGGTAATCCGTTCGTACCGGAAAAAGTGTTAACTATGTGTCCGGTATAATCTGTAACCCATGTCTCCGACATGGACCTGCAACGCATGGATCAGTTGTCTCAGCGGCGGCTCATCGTCCGGCCCTTTGCCCCTGGCTGGAATTGCCATCGCCAATGCAACGCCTGCAAGCGTTGCGTGAACCCCCGACTTCAGCACGAAAACCCAGAGGGCAATTCCGACCAGGATGAAGGCCGCAATTCGAGTGACGCCAAGTCGATTGAGCACCGCCAGTGCTGCAATCGCGATACTTGCCAGCAGCAGTGAAATCAAAGACAGCTGTGTCGTGTAAAAAACAGCAATCAGGACAATGGCTGCGAGATCGTCCAGGACCGCCAGAGTCATAAGAAACACTTTGAGGCTCACTGGAATTCTTGACCCGAGTAGAGCCAGTACGCCCAGTGCAAAAGCGATGTCGGTTGCGGTTGGCACAGCCCAGCCCTGCATAGCGACAGGATCGCCCCAGTTGAGCACCGAATAGATTGCTGCCGGTACAACAATACCGCCCAGCGCCGCAAAAGCAGGTAATGCTATTTGAGATCGGTCAGACAAATGGCCTTCAATCCATTCACGCTTGATCTCCATACCTACGAGAAAGAAGAACACCGCCATCCAGAAGTCGTTCACCCATAGCAACAGGGGCTTCTGAATGCCGAGACTGCTTACGCGAATCTCACCCTCAAGCAAGAGCAAAGACTGGTACGCCTCCGCAAGCAGAGAGTTTTTGACAATCATCGCAAGGACTGTCGCCGCCATTAGAACGAGTCCCGCAGCAGACTCGAGCTTTATGAATCGACGAATGTTTTGACCGAATCGACCCAGCGACTTCTGCGTTGCGCTGCTCATG
>CAMYIS010000230.1 GCA_947258485.1 uncultured Woeseiaceae bacterium | reverse complement strand
GACTTCTTCGAGGTCGCCTTCAAATACTTTGTCAAACGCGCCGCTGTCGCGAGCCTTGCGCGCCGCCTCCGGGAATTTCTCGACGCCCCAGATTTCGCCAGCCTTGCCGCGTTTTCTTAAAAGAGCAGACATCGCGCCACTGCCGCAACCCAAATCCAGGACCCGGTTGCCCGGGTCATCACGAACGATCGCAACGAGTTCTGGCCGCGGATGAGAGTGATAACTATTGTCTGTGCTCAAGGACGTGGCTCCGGGCGCTTGTAGTAGGGCCTCATCGGTTTCTGTGACTGCTGACTGTCGATATAGCTATCTCAGCATGCTGGGATTCTGACGGATACTGGTATCGCTCACTGTGTTTGCACGTCGAATATTATACTCGTCGCACTCAGGATCGTCATTATCGACCGCGTGGCATTGTGGAGGGAATCCAGCCCCGTTTCAATGATCATGCAAGCCTTACTCACGTTGCCAGAATGCCGGGCGACTGATGTCCGCAGGCAAACTTGCGCTCAATACGGATGACGAAGGCGCGTTGATCCACGTTAAAGTCGGGCACCTGGCGTACTCGAAAACATAGATCAAGAGGCAATCATGAAAATCACTGTACTAGGCGCAGGTGCTGGCGGCACAGCCGTGGCATTCGATTGTGCGTCACACGGGCACGACGTTCGCGTGTTCGATTTCGAGCAATTTCCCGGCAATATCGCGACGATCGCCGAGCAGGGTGGCATCAATGCCGAAGGCGATATCTCCGGGTTCGGACGGATTGCCTATTCCGGCCATGACATTGACGAAGCCTTGCAGGACGCGGAGCTGATTTACGTTGTTGGGCCCGCCTATAGCACGGAGCCATTCGGCGAAGCCGTGGCCGGCAAACTGAGTGCCGGACAAACGGTAATCGTCACCCCGGGTTCCTGTGGCGGCGCATTGGCTTTCAAACGAGCTGCCGGGCTGGCACTCAACGACGAGTCCATTCGTGTCGCAGAGACCTCCACGCTGCACTATGCCGTACGGCTGACCACGCCGGGCAGGATCCGCGTGTTCCTGAAACTCAAGGCAGGTAACTTGTTGGCAGCACTCCCTGGCAAACATACAGGCGACATTCTGAAAATCGTCGCCGACGTGTATCCGAGCATGGAACCGGCAGAGAGCGTCCTGCAAACGAGCCTGCAGAATGCGAATCCGATCATTCATCCGGCAGTGACTTTGAGTAACGCGGCCCGCATCGAAATGACGGGCGGGGATTTCCTGTTCTACGAAGAAGGTGTGAGCGATTCGGTCGGCCGCCTGATTGAAGCCCTCGACAATGAGCGCATTGCCATTGGCAGGAAGCTGGGCATTTCCGTTCTGCCCGACCCCGAGATAGGCATGCGTCAGGGCTACATGCTCGAGTCCAACTATGGCTCTGGCTACCGCAAGGCACCGGGCTTTCTTGGTATTGGCGCCCAGCCGCAGCTCGATCATCGCTACCTCAACGAAGACGTCGGCTACGGTCTCGTGTTCATGTCGAAGCTCGGCCAGCAGATCGGTGTTGCGACGCCAGGTATGGACGCGGTAATTAACGTCGCCTCGATAGTCATGGCACGCGACTACAGGGCCGAAGCATTGCGAACTCCGGAATCGCTGGGCATCGCACAACTTTCCGCTGAAGAGCTCGCAACACTGTAGCGGCGGCTATCGGGGGTAAACCGGCCATTCAGCCCCGCCAAGCCAGCCAGATCTTAATGGCGGCTTACGGCCAAAATTGCCGCTCACGATCTCCATGTTTGACCCAGGACTAGCCACCTGTGAACGGCCGGTGCTCGGCACAAGGAGCCGTTCAAATGCTAGTATTTCCCGAATTGGAAAAGGCTGCAATTAATCCAATGCGGACGGCGATGCGTATTCTCGGAGCAACAAAAATGATGATATTTCGACCTAGCCGACGCACTATCTCGAGGATCACGCAGTGTATATTTCTTATCGGTGTCCACTCACTTGCTCAAGCAGGCATTATCAACTTTAGTGGACAACTTGATGTGGTCGAACTGGACACAGGCGGTGCTGTGTACTCCGGCGTCGCCATAGGGTCAGTTTTTTCCGGTGATATCGATGACGTGACCTTCAATGGGTCCATCAACGATGGGACGACACTGACTGCATTCAGTTGTTGTATTGCGGCAGGAGGGTTGAGTATTACAAATAATGAAATTCTGAATGCAGGCGACGCTGCATTGTTGAATTCCCTTGGCAATACTAACTTTGTTGCGGGAGATCAAGTTGATCTGATCGATCTTGAAGGGGACGTGATGACTTCTGGAGGAGGTCGCATAGAAATCGGATTGTCCTATATATTGGATCCTCTCTCGTTCAGTGATGAAAGTCTGGAGAACTACCCGCCTGACCCGGGTGACATATTGATATCACTTTTTTTCATCTTTGAAGCTGACAGCCAGGATCAGGATATCTATTCAGCGTTTGGTGCGCTTGACGTGCTCGACCCAGACACCGACGGCGATGGCGATCCCGATGCTACCGATCCGGACGACGACAACGATGGCATCGGTGATGCATTGGACACTGACCCCCTCAACGGCAATAATTTCTGTTCCGGGAGCGATCCTCAGACCGTTGCGTTTCAACAAGTAGTCAGTGGCGACCTTAGCTGTGCAGCGCAAGTGTCCATCAGTGTTGTTCCGCTGACCACGGTACTGGCTTCGGGTGATCTACGCCTGATTGCACCGACAGTCACGTTTCAGTCCGGATTTGCGGTGGCCGGAGCACTAACCGTGATTTCAGCCCATCCTTGTCCGGCGTGTTCGCCGTAATGATCGGCGGCACCGACGAAGGCCCTCCTGGCTTGCGCGCCGAAGGTGGCGACGGCTTCCACGCGGCCTATTTTCGTGACTTGGATGGCAACAAACTCGACGTGTTCAGCTATGGCTAAGACATTGCGCATCCCGACCTGCCGGGATGCGTACCTTAACGCGCTACCGTTGAAGAAGCCGCACAACTGATGGATGAGTGAACGACCGCTTCAGGCCGTTACCAGCAGCCCGGGTGATAAACTGATGAACGACTGGGGCTGGCCCATTGCGGACATTGATGTGTATGAAACTCACTCAACACTAACCTGTCCCGAATGCGGCAAGTCCAGCAGAGAACGGATGCCACGCAATGCGTGTCAGTTCTTCTTTGATTGCAAGAGTTGCGGGGCTCTTTTGAAACCGCTACCGGGCGACTGCTGCGTTTATTGCTCTTACGGTGATGTGCGGTGTCCGCCGGAACAGAAGGGCGCTACGTGTTGCCAGCCTCCGGAGTCAAAAAAATGAACACGGAACAGTTCGATGATGATTTGTCGAACAAGGCCCTTCCATTTTGGGTCCTCTGGGGTGGCCCGATAGTGATCATGTTGTCGTTAAATTTCATGAGGCTACCTATCGAATGGACAACCGGTGTCTTAGCCGCAGGATTTGCGTGGATGGCAGTAGGCTGCGCGGTCAACGCCCGACGGTGTCACCGAAGACATTGTTACTACGCTAGCCCGATACTCCTGCTTGGGGCGGTACTCGTTCTGCTTGTGGGCTTTGGATTTGTCAATCTGGGCTCAGGTGGCCTGATGTACGTAACGTGGGGCACGTTTGCCCTCGTTCTCCTCACTTTTCTACCAGAGAAACTGTTCGGCAAATACAAAGCTTGAGATCGTTTTGTAATGTCCGTTTGTAGGCTTTTGCTGACGTCGCGATTTGCCAATAGCAGACATCCGAAGGGCAGGTTTCGGAAAAGGCAGCCGTTACTGTATTCTGGCGGCATGAAGAACTGCAACTCATGCGGCAAGTGTTGTGAGACGGCGGGCAACGGTGGTCTATCTGCTACCAGGGAAGAAATTGACTGGTGGGAAACCCACCGACCGGATATTTTTAGCTACGTCCAGGGTGAAAAGATCTGGGTGGACCCCGCAAGCGGTGAATATTTTGCTCGATGCCCCTGGCTACGGAAGTCATCGGACGGTAAGAAGTCTACCTGTGATATTTATGACGACCGTCCTGAAGATTGTCGGCACTATCCTGTCGACATTGCACAGATGGTTCGCGACGACTGTGAAATGCTCGAGCGGCGTGACCTGTTGGATCTAAAGCGCGCTCAGAAAAAACTGGACGTGATAATGATCGACAGCCGGCCGCCAGCTGGCCAGTGGCCCTAGACGCTTCCGAAGGAAATTCTTATTCCATCGAGTCTTCAGGAAACAGCCATCGGTCGATGGGCGGCTTCAGGTATTTGCTAATGACTCGATGAAGAACTGAATGACGAATTCGACAGCCTGGCCGTTGAACAGACTGCCGATACCCAATGAGCTGGCTTATCGAGCGATTAGCGGTTTCCCCAGGTTTGGGTCCTTCGTCCAAGCGATCAGGACTTGTCGAGTTTCGTGAACTTCGAGCCTTCGAGCGTCAGGTTGTACATCAAGCCCTTGGAGCCGAAGATGAAACCGACGACCGGGTCCCTGATGTTATCGGTGTCGATGGTCTTGCCGGCACCAAGGTCGATCAGTGCAACCGAGCCATCGACGCCGACTTTCCAGCCGCTCGAGTTACGAAACTTGTCCAGTGACTCTCGCGTCATGAACACGATGACAATCGATTTCGCCTGCGCACCGAGCTGAAACCCGATCGAACCACTGGTCGTGCGGTAGTAAGCCACCGTAGAACCACCAACACGCAGCACGCCCTCGCCCGTCTCGGCACCCACGCCAATGCCGACTTTAATGACGCGCGGGAACACGAGGTAACCGGCCGCCTGGTTCAGAAATACATCAGAACCGCTGATTTCCTCCTTGAACACCTGCAACGCCTTGTTCGATTCGCGATTGATCTTGTCGGCCGATGCGGCCAATACCGACGAAGCGAACAGTATCGCCACAACGAACGCCCATGGACGCAGTACTTTGCTTTGCTTGATCATTACTCAGATTCCCGTGAGTGCAGCAATCGGGCCAACAGGCCCACCGTTAGAGGGCAATAATAGCCCAATATTTCACGCGCAGCGTATTTGCCCGCCCCTGAACGGCTACTGAATCCCCAGCGTTCTATGCACGCTCGCCCGCGGCATCGAGGAATGCCTGCAGCATGCGGCTGAGCGTTTCCCGCAAGCGCCCCGCCTTTTCCGCATCGAATGCTGTTGTCGCCTCGTCCATATAGGCCCGTTGAGCGATCTCGAGCTGTATGGCATGAATGCTGTCACCTGGATTGCCGTAATGGCGCGTGATGTGGCCGCCCTTAAAGCGCTCGTTAACGGCGATACTGTATGGACCGGCCTTGGCGGCATTCACGACGGCCGCTTCAAATGCCGCTGCGCAACTTCTGCCGTCGTTAGTTCCGATATTGAGTTCGGGCAATTCGCCGTCAAACAGGCGCGGCACGACACTCGGAATCGAGTGCGCATCCCAAAGCAGCGCGTAGCCGTGTTTCGATCGCATCGCCGCAAGCACTGCATCGATGCGCGCATGATACGGCTGCCAGTACTTTGATATGCGTTCGGCTTTCTCTTGCTCCGTGACACCACCTGCAGAATAGATGTCTTCACCCGAAAACGTCTGTTCCGGGCACAGGCCCGTGACGAGCTGCCCTGGATACAGGACCTCGTCCGATGCCGAGCGGTTGAGATCGACGACATAGCGCGAGTAGTTTGCAATCAGCATTGACGCGCCAAGATCGCGCGCAAAGTCGTATAGCTCAGCGACGTGCCAGTCCGTATCCGGAACCGCCAGCCCAATTCGGGTCATGCGGCCCTGCAATTCCTTCGGCAGGTGGCAGCCGTCGTGCGGTACGCTGATCAGCAGCGGCAATTCACCGTCGTATATGCTGCAGATATCAATCATGTGCGCAGGCTGGGCAGTATGGACTCGGCGTACTGACAGTAGTTGCCGTCGTCGATCGTCGCCGCGATCCGACGTATGTCGGATGACAGTGAGCGGTCCTCTACGTACCGCGGCGAAACCTTGCGCAGCGCGGTAATCACGTTTTCAATCGGCGGCGAACTTTTTTGCGGATGATGAAAGTCGATTCCCTGGGCCGCCGCCAGCAATTCAATCGCGACGATGTCCGCCACATTGTCGAGCATCGTATGCAAACGCCGCGCGGCAAACGTCGCCATGCTGACGTGATCCTCCTGGTTGGCCGATGTCGGTATGCTGTCCACACTCGCCGGGTGCGCGTGCGCCTTGTTCTCGGAGGCCAGTGCCGCGGCCGTCACCTGGGCCATCATGAATCCACTGTTAAGTCCGCCCTCGGCGACAAGGAATGGCGGCAAGCCGCTCAAGTGTGAATCGATCAGCAGCGCGATACGGCGCTCCGACAAAGCACCGATCTCGGCGATGGCCAGGGCCAGGTAATCGGCTGCCATCGCGATAGGCTCGGCGTGGAAGTTTCCGCCGGACAACACGGCTTTCGACTCGACGAAGACCAGCGGATTGTCAGTTACCGCGTTCGCTTCCGTCCGCAACACCCAACATACGTGGCTCAAGACATCGAGACACGCGCCGACTACCTGCGGCTGGCAGCGAATGGAGTACGGGTCCTGTACGCGATCACATTCGAGATGCGACTTGCGAATATCACTGCCGTCCATCAGTTCGCGCAGCACGCCCGCGACAGCTATCTGGCCGCCATGACCGCGCAAGCTCTGAATGCGCTTGTCGAACGGCGTATCGCTGCCCTTGATCGCGTCGGATGACATCGCGCCTGCCACTAACGACGCCGACAGGACGTTTTCTGTGCGAAAAACAGCAGCCAGTGCCAGCGCCGTCGAGACCTGCGTGCCATTGAGCAAAGCCAGTCCCTCTTTCGGCGCCAGCGTTATTGGCTCGATACCAGCGGCCTTGAGCGCAATTGGGGCCGGCACGAGATTGCCTTTCACACGGACTTCGCCGATGCCGATCAGGGCGCCGGCCATGTGTGCCAGTGGCGCGAGGTCCCCGGATGCGCCCACCGAACCACGTGACGGTATGCGTGGATATATCTCGTTGTTGATGAGCGCGCACAGCGTCTCGACAAGTTCGAGACGCACGCCCGAAAATCCTGCCGCGAGCGCAACGGCTTTCATGAGCATGATCAGGCGAACAATCTCGTCATCGAGGTCTTCGCCAACGCCGACAGCGTGCGAGCGCACGAGGTTTTCCTGCAGATGCACCAGTTCCTTGTCGCTGATGCGAACCTGTGCCATCTGGCCAAACCCGGTGTTCACGCCATACACCGTGTCACCGTGCGAGTGAAACGGTCACGCCGTCGTGCCAGGCCTCGCGCAGGTCGGTCAGCGTCACGAGCTGATTGTCGATCGTCAGTTTCATGTCGCCCTCCCGGTATCCACCATCGGAAGATTGAGGCCGTTCTCGCGGGCGCAATCGATGGCAACCTGGTAGCCGGCATCGGCATGCCGCATGACGCCACTCGCCGGATCGTTCCACAGCACGCGCGCTATCCGCCGGTCGGCTTCGGCACTGCCGTCGCAAACGATCACAAGCCCTGCATGCTGCGAGTAGCCCATGCCGACACCGCCGCCGTGGTGCAGTGACACCCAGGTGGCGCCGCCCGCGGTACTCAGGAGCGCGTTAAGCATGGCCCAATCCGAAACGGCGTCGCTACCGTCCAGCATCGATTCGGTCTCTCGATTGGGGCTCGCCACGGAACCGCTGTCGAGGTGGTCACGGCCGATCACGACCGGTGCCTTCAGTTCGCCGTTACGAACCATCTCGTTGAACGCGAGGCCCAGCCGGTCGCGCTGCCCGAGCCCTACCCAGCAGATTCTCGCAGGCAGTCCCTGGAAGTGAATGCGCTCACGCGCCGCGTCGAGCCAGGTGTGCAGATGACGGTCGTCCGGAATCAGCTCTTTGACCTTGGCATCGGTTTTGTAAATGTCTTCGGGGTCACCGGATAGCGCAGCCCAGCGAAATGGACCGACGCCACGGCAAAACAGCGGGCGCACATATGCCGGCACAAATCCCGGAAAGTCGAATGCATTCTTGACGCCCTCATCGAATGCAACTTGCCGAATATTGTTGCCGTAATCGAAGGTCGGTATCCCCTGGCCCTGAAAATCGAGCATCGCGCGCACATGCACAGCCATCGACTTGACCGCGGCGGCAACGACGGCCTCGGGATTGTTCTCGCGTTGCTCGTACCACCGCTGCACGGTCCAGCCAATTGGCAAATAGCCGTTTGCCGGATCGTGTGCCGACGTCTGATCGGTAACCGCATCGGGACGGATGCCGCGCTTCAGCATTTCGGGCAAAATCTCCGCCGCGTTGCCGAGCAGGCCCACCGAAACCGCGGTCTTGTCCCGAACCGACCTGTCGATGATCTCCATGGCTTCGTCAAGTGTCTCTGCCCGGGTATCGAGATAGCCCGTGTCCAGCCGCATGTCGATGCGGTCGGACTGACATTCGATCGCAAGCATCGACGCACCGGCCATCGTTGCCGCCAGCGGCTGCGCACCGCCCATGCCGCCGAGGCCCGCCGTCAGGATCCATCGCCCGGCGAGATCCCCTTCGTAATGCTGCCGACCCATCTCGACAAACGTCTCGTACGTGCCCTGCACGATTCCCTGGCTGCCGATGTAGATCCACGAGCCCGCCGTCATCTGCCCGAACATCATCAGGCCTTTCTTATCGAGCTCGCGGAAATGTTCCCAGGTCGCCCAGGCGGGCACCAGGTTGGAGTTGGCAATCAGTACGCGCGGCGCGTCGGCATGCGTCTTGAATACACCGACCGGCTTGCCCGATTGCACGAGCAAGGTCTCATCGTTCTCGAGTTCCTTCAGCGTCGCGACGATGGCATCGAAACACTCCCAGTTGCGTGCCGCCTTGCCGATGCCGCCATAGACGACGAGATCCTGTGGCCGTTCCGCGACTTCAGGATCGAGATTATTCATGAGCATTCGCAACGGCGCTTCGGTCAACCAGCTTTTGGCCTGCAGGTCTGTGCCTGTCGGCGCCTTGATGATTCGCTTCATTGCCGTAATTCCTCCAACTGCACGACATCAGACGATGTCGACCGGCTTGTACCCGGCGGGGTGTAGTGTCCGGTCAGCTCATAACGGCCGCCCGGGTGATGCAAGCGTGCAAAGGTAACCGGGCGTCCGTCTGACCAGGTGCGCCGGATAACGACGAGGCTCGCCTCGCCATCCTTGATATCGAGGTATTTCTGCACGGCACGATTCGGCACGCTCGCACGGACCACCTGTTCGGCTTCCTGCAGCGGCGATATCGATGTCAGGTAAGCGCTTGGCGTTATCGCTGCAAAATCCTGCTGCAAACAGCCCGGCGCAAAACTCGCAAGCACGTGACGATCTTCGAGCTGAATCGGGACGCCGTTCTCGGCGTGCACGAGCAACAGGTGAACGACCTCGGTCCCCTGCTCCACATGCAGTGCTTTCGCCACTTCGCCGCGCGCGTGCTGCAGCGACTGGCGTATGACCTGGCTGGAATGTTTGTGCCCGCGCAGCGCAATCTCGTCGGCGATGTTATGCACTTCGAGCAAATGTGACTGCGATCGGTAGTCCGACACGAACGTACCGCGACCCGCGACCCGGTCGACATAGCCTTCGTCATTCAACTCACGCAACGCACGA
>CAMYIS010000229.1 GCA_947258485.1 uncultured Woeseiaceae bacterium | reverse complement strand
GCAGTCGCGGCTCGAAAAGCTAGGGTACGAACATCGCGTCGTGAACGCCAGCATCAGCGGTGAAACGACCGAAGGGGGCGCTGCCCGTATCGAAACGGCATTAAGTAACTTTTCGCCGGATCTGATTATTCTCGAGCTCGGCGGCAACGACGGCCTGCGCGGCTTCCCGCCCGAGCGCATGAAAGACAATCTCACGAAGATCATCGAGCGATCAAAAGCATCGGGTGCCTCCGTCGTCTTGCTGGGCATTCGAATCCCCACCAATTACGGCCCGCGCTATACCGCGGCTTTTGAAGCCGTTTACCGCGAGGTCGCAACCGATCTGGACATCAAATGGATCGAATTCTTCATGGAGGGTGTGGCAATGAACGAGGAATTGCTGCAGGCGGATCGCATCCACCCGAACACCGAGGCGCAGCCGTTATTGCTCGACAATGCCTGGCCAATTATCAGCGCCACGCTCGACGGTACGTTATGATTTAGGCGGCGCGGATAATAATAAACCGTAGCGCCGTTACATGAGGGGAAAATATTTTGGAAAAGACATGGCTTAAATCCTATCCGGAAGGCGTGCCGGCCGACGTGCCGACACCGCCGTTTCGTTCGATACGCGAATTATTTGAGCACGGTTTTTCAGAATTTCCCGACAACCCGGCCTACACCAATATGGGTCGGACTCTCACCTACGCGGACCTCGACCGCCAGTCGTTGCAGTTTGCCTGCTACCTGCAGCAAACGATCGGACTAACGCGCGGCGAGCGCGTCGCCATCATGTTGCCGAATATTTTGCAGTACCCGGTTGCGATGTGCGGCATCTTTCGCGCCGGCCTCGTCGTCGTCAACGTCAATCCACTGTATACGGCCCGGGAACTCAAGCACCAGCTCAAGGATTCCGGCGCCCGTTGCATCGTCATTCTTGAGAACTTTGCCAAGGTCCTTGAAGAAGTTATTGCGGACACCGAGGTCGAACACGTTGTCACGACCGGCATAGGCGACCTTCTGAACTGGCCGAAGAGCATACTGACCAACTTCGTACTCCGTCATGTCAAGAAAGCAGTGCCTGCCTGTCAAATCGCAAACCGCATTTCCTTCAAAGCCGCGCTCAAAGCCGGAGCAAACAAGTCCCTGCAACCCGTCGACATCGGCTTCGCCGACATTGCTTACCTGCAGTACACGGGCGGCACTACCGGAGTTTCGAAAGGCGCCATGCTGAGCCATCGCAACATGATCTATAACGTGCAGCAGACCATCACGTGGCAGGGCGATGCTTATGAGGACGTACATCCAATCGTCGCGATCACGGCGCTGCCGCTGTATCACATCTTCTCGCTACAGGGCAACTGCCTGTGCGTGATGGCACAGGGCGGGCAAAACGTGCTTATCACCAACCCGCGAGACTTCGAAGGATTTGCGAAGGAAATGGCGCAATACGAATTCAATATGTTCACGGGCGTCAACACGATGTTCGCCTCGCTCCTGAACACACCCAGCTTCAGGGACATCGATTTCAGCCACCTGCGCGTTTGCATCGGCGGTGGCACGGCGGTTCAGCCAGCCGTCGCAAAAGAGTGGCAAGAGGCTACCGGAAACACCATTCTCCAGGGCTACGGTCTCACCGAAACCTCTCCGGCAGCCATCGTCTGTCGGGTCGATTCGGAATTCACGGGCACTATCGGTCTGCCAATACCCTCGACCGACGTCATGATTACCGACGATGACGGGAAGCCGCTGCCGGCAGGCCAGGTCGGCGAGATCTGCATTCGTGGACCCCAGGTCATGGAACCCCAGGTCATGGAAGGGTACTGGCAACGCCCTGAAGATACAGCCGAGACCATGTTCCCGGGAGGATGGCTGCGGACGGGCGACGTCGGCCGCATGGACGACGACGGCTACTTTTATATCGAAGATCGCAAGAAAGACATGATCCTCGTATCCGGTTTCAATGTTTACCCCAACGAAATCGAAAACGTTGTTGTCGAACTCGATGGCGTCCTGGAAGCGGCTGCGATTGGTATTCCCGATGAGCGATCCGGTGAATCCGTGAAGATCTTTGTCGTTCGTAAGGATGACAGCGTCACGGAGAAGGAAATCCTTGATTATTGCAAAAAGCACCTGACTGGTTACAAGCGGCCAAGACACATCGAGTTTCGCGATGACCTGCCAAAAACCAATGTCGGGAAGATTCTTCGCAGAGCGCTACGAGACTGATCTCGAGGGAGCTCACAATGCCTGCAAACAAACTGCTGTCCATCGTGCCTATGCTGCTCCTCGCCGCCGTCGTTGGCGCGGCTGTGCCCAAGCCGCTAGACCCGGTTCTGGTCGCACCGCATATGTACGAGCTGGTTTTCAAGAACGACAAAGTTCGTGTGCACCTTGATCGCGTCATGGTCTACCTGCAGTCCTGCGCCTGGCTGGAGGATGACGGCGCCGGTGGCAAGCAAATGCAGTTGTTCAAGATCGGTGACGCCGTATGGGCGCCTGCGGAGACGCACGGTGGTACGACGGCCGACGTCGTGCAGGAATGCAAGATACTCGAAATAGAGCTGCTGTAAGAGCCGCTGCGAGGGGAGGCCTGATGACCCACTACAAACTGACTTATTTCGATTTCGATGGCGGGCGAGCAGAGCCCGTTCGAATCGCTTTTCACGCGGCGGGCATCGAATTCGAAGACAACCGCATATCGTTTGCCGAATTCGGCAAGATGCGAAAGACCACTCGATTCAACTCGGTGCCGGTGCTTGAAATCGATGGCGCGGCCGTTACCCAGTCGAACGCCATGTGCCGTTATATCGGCAAGATGGCGGGCTTGTACCCCGAGGATGACCTGCAGGCGATGTATTGCGATGAAGCGATGGACGCCATGGAGGATCTTATGCACTACATTGTGGCCACTTTCGGCCTGCAGGGCGAGGAACTCAGGCGCGCGCGAGAAAAACTCGCCGACGGCTGGCTGTCCGTGTATTTGCGCGGGCTGGATGAGCTTTTGACCCGCGGTGGAGGAGATTACTTCGCCGACAATCGTATGACCGTGGCTGACCTGAAGGTCTTCATGCAGACAAAGTCGCTGCTCGCGGGCACGCTGGATCATGTATCGCCGGATATCGTTGAGCGACTGGCGCCGGGACTAGTCGGACATAAGAAACGCATCGAAAGCGATCCGCGCGTGGTCGCCTACTACGCATCCCGCCAG
>CAMYIS010000228.1 GCA_947258485.1 uncultured Woeseiaceae bacterium | reverse complement strand
GAGCTGCGCTGCAGCTATGATCCTGATACGCGCAGTGGCACGGGCAGCAGCGATCGCAAGGTCAAGGGCACGATCCACTGGGTTTCATGCGAGCACGCCATCGATGCGAGCGTGCGCCTTTATGACCGCTTGTTTAACGAAGCGAATCCAAACGCAGTTAACGATATTCACGGCGTACTCAATCCCAAGTCGCTCGAGATAGTGGACGGTAAACTCGAACCGGCGTTGACGGAATTGGCGGCCGGGCAGGCCGTGCAATTCGAGCGCCTGGGCTACTTCTGTGCGGATGAAAAAGAGGACTCGGCAGCCGCGCGAGTCATTAACCGTATCGTCACGCTGCGCGATTCCTGGGCCAAACTCGAGAAACAGGCGATGCAGCAGCAGAATCAGGTCGTATAGCCGTCCCTTACAATGAGGGGGGCGCCTCGAGCGGAGCCCAGTCCTTCTGCTGCGCTGCCTTCGGCCTTCGCAATTTCGATGACACCGAACGAATTCACGAGCGCGAGAAGGTCGCCGGGGTTGGCGCGCCCGTAAGTCTGCAACAGTGCAATCTGATGACCTGCGATGTTGGCAACAGGTTCTCTGAAATCTTCGATGAGGTTTGCGTCAATATTGCTGATCAGGTTGCCGAACGCATCGATCGTAACGATCACGCCGCTGACCTTGCCCACCGCCGATTCGGGTTCCTCGAGCCAGCCCGGTGCCCATTCACTGACTGGCTCGCCAATGTCGTTGACCGCAACGCGGCCGGCTGCAATTTCAGCCGCAACCGGCGCAAAAATATCGCGGCCGTGGAATGTTGCGCTGGGCGTCAGCAGCTTCAGCGTCTTGGTCTTGTCCGAGAGCAGCCTGAAGACTCGCGGCGATTCCGCACTGTCTAGTAACGGCCCCAGGAGGCCGTTATCGGGTGCGATGAAGATGTGGCCATCCGCTTCGACGAGGAGAATGTCCCGTTCGGTTCCGACACCGGGATCGACGATAGCCATGTGTACCGTGCCGGCGGGAAACCAGGAATAGGATCGACTGACCCAAAAGCCCGCTTCAGGTGGCCATTGTGCAGGGATGTCGTGAGCCAGGTCGACAATCCGGGCTTCGGGAAAGCGGCTCAGGATGACGCCTTTCATAACGCCCGCAAACGGACCTTTGTGGCCGAAATCGGTGGTGATCGTGATGACGCCCGACGGGATCACTTGGTTACTCGGCCGGTTGCGGAGACGGGTTAGCCATTCTGAATGTGTGCCTTGCCCAGTAGATAAATACGGTATCAATCATAGCAATGACGACTTTGAATAGGTACTTCGCGGCACCAAGAGCAAGTGCAGTCTCGAGGTCGACGATACCCCACCATGTTACAAGCGAGTAAATCACGGTGTCGACAACCTGGGAACTCATTGTGGAGAGGTTGTTGCGCAACCAAAGCCAGCGTTCACCGGTCACCGACTTGATCTTGTGAAATGCCCAGACGTCGAAGTGCTGGCTGATGTAGTACGCGAGCAGCGATCCGAAAATGAACCGCGGCGTGAAGTTGACGATCGTCGCGAACGCGTTGTGGATCGATGCGGAGAACTCGGCCGTCTCCGGCCTGCCGCTGGGCACGTAGAGCAGCGCCAGGCTCATCATGACCAATACGATAACGCTAACGACAAATCCCATGCGAACAGCTTTGTTCGCTGCGGCCTTGCCGTAAATTTCGCTGAGCAGGTCGGTCGCGAAAAATATGCTTGAATAGAAGATGACGCCAAGGCTGGTTTGCAGCCCGAATATGACGGTCAGTTTGGGGCCCTGCAGATTGGCGAGGATGATCGCCACGGCGATGGCAACCTGAAGGCCGGCCTTACCAAACAGTCGATACAGTAAAACCGTGAAGCCCAGGTCGGCAAACAAAGTCGTAAGCCAGAGCAGCTCCTGGTTGGCAGAGTAGAAGTCGACGACAACCTGTGGGAACACCGTGCGTTGCCCGATGCCTTGTCAGGCAGCGAGCTGGTCGAGATGCCAGTCAGCGTTGCCAAAAAGCTGGTTAATGGCAGTGAGGCGCTTGAAGTAATGCGCGACGTCGAGATCCCAGGTAACGCCCATGCCACCGTGCAATTGAACTGCCTCTTCGCCGACCGTCTGACCGCTCGTGCCGATAAGGTACTTGATCGAACTGACAGCGCGCTTCGCTTCGGCGCCGCCTTCTGCAACGGTCATAGTCGCCCACAGCAACAGCGATTGCGCCTGCTCGCAGGCGGTCAGCATATCGACCATGCGGTGTTGCAAAGCCTGGAAACTGCCGATCGGGACACCGAACTGCGAACGGCTTTTCGAATACTCGACCGTCTTGTCCTTGAGAACCTGCATGATGCCAACGGCCTCGGCACAAATGGCCAGCGTCGCGTCGTCGATGGTCGCATCCAGCGCTGCGAAGCCGTCGCCTGTGCCGCCAAGCATTGTGTCACCGCTGACGCGAACGTCCTTCAGAGTCAGTTCGGCTGCACGCAGGCCGTCGACGGTGTGGTAGGCGTTTAGCGACACGCCTGCCGTATCGGTCGGCACCGCAAACAGCGTGATTCCGCTTTCGTCGTTCTGATTACCGGAGGTTCTTGCAGGTACGATAATCAAATCTGAAGTCCCGCCGTTGAAAACGACTCCTTTTTGGCCGTTGAGTATCCACTCGGCGTCGTCCGCGGAGGCAGTCGTTGCAATATTGGCGATGTCGTAACGGGCCTGCGGTTCTGTGAACGCCAGCGACGCCTGCAGCTCGCCAGCCATGATCGGCTGCAGCCATTGTTGCTTCTGCGCAGCGCTGCCGACGCGCTTGAGAATGCCGCCGGCAAGCACGATGTTGGCGAGATAGGGCTCGACCAGGAGTCCGCGTCCGAAGCGTTGCATCATGACCATGATGTCGACCTGGTCGCCGTTGAAACCACCGTCGTCTTCGCCGAATGGCACAGCCGTCCAGCCCAGTTCCGCGAAAGTGCTCCAGACATCCGCACTGAACCCTGCGTCGCTGGCGGCAAATTTCTGGCGAGTATCGAACGCATACTCATTGTCGATGAACTTGTCGATGCTGTCGGCCAGCATCTCCTGTACTTCATTGAGTGAGAAATCCATTGTCCTTCCTCAAAGTCCAAGCACGTGCTTGGCAATTATGTTTTTTTGTATTTCGTTGGAGCCGCCGTAAATCGACGCTTTGCGGAAGTTGAAATACCGCAGCGAAGATTGAGTTTCCGCTTCTTCGCCAATGTACTGGTCGGCAAAATCGGGCTTGTACTGCTCGGGCACATACGGAAGCGCGTAGTAACCCGCCGCCTGTACAGACAGCATGTCTATGGCCTGCTGAATTTCGGTGCCTTTGACTTTCAGAATCGAAGATTCAGGGCCGGGTGCTTTGCCGGATGAAACAGCGGCGAGGGTCCGTAACTCGGTGTACTCAAGTGCTTTGAGTTCGACTTCGACAGCGGCCAGCCTGCGCATGAAGTTCTTGTCGCCGATCAGCGGAGCAGCGCCTCTTACGGAAGTTTCGACTTGTTTTCGCAGCCGCCGCAGGCGATACCTCGAACGCGCAACACCGGCGATATTTGCACGCTCGTGCTGCAACAACACTTTGCCGTAGGTCCAGCCCTTGCCCTCTTCACCGACGAGGTTTTCAACGGGCACTTCGACGTTCTCGAAATGGATCTCGTTGACCTCATGGACGCCATCCAGGAGGATAATCGGCTTTATGGACACACCCGGTGACTTCATATCGATCAGGATAAAGCTGATGCCTTCCTGCCGCCGTGCAACGTCAGTGTTCGTTCTTACCAGGCAAAAAATCCAGTCCGCATGCTGGCCTAGCGTAGTCCAGGTCTTGGTCCCGTTGACGACAAAATGGTCGCCGACCAGGTCGGCGCGGGTCTTGAGGGAGGCAAGATCGGACCCTGAACCGGGTTCGGAGTAACCCTGGCACCACCACACTTTGCTCGCGAGTATGTCGGGCAGGAAGCGCCGCTTTTGTTCGTCATTGCCGAACGTGTAGATGACGGGACCTACCATGCTCAGACCGAATGGGATCACCAGCGGTGCGTTGGCGTTGGCTTCTTCTGTGGCATAAATGTACTTCTGAACCGGTGTCCAACCCGTGCCGCCATACTCGACGGGCCAGTTAATGCCGGCCCAGCCTTTCTTGTGCAGAAGTTGCTGCCAACGGACCTGGTCTTTTGGTTCGAGTTCCATCCCCTTGTCCCGCTTCCGGCGGATATCTTCGGGGTATTCGTCGCGGAAGAAAGCTCGTACTTCTTCCTGAAACGCGAGTTCCTCGGGGCTGAAAGTAACGTGCATGAGAAATTATCCCTTTGTGGCGAGCGCCGCAGCTTAGCAAACCGCAACGGTTTCGTCTGTTGTGGTTTGTAACACTGTCAACTTAAGGCAGAATGGTCGGATGAGTTCGAAACTGACGCTCGGTGAAATTCCGGTCACGGCCCGCGCCGAGACTAAGGACGCGCTCGGCCGGCCGTTGCATGATTTGCGCATTTCCTTGCTCGATCAGTGCAATTTTCGCTGTCCCTATTGCATGCCTGAGGCGGAGTTCCATGCCGATTACGAATTCCTGCGCAAACAGCAGCGGCTGACCTACGAGGAGATACTCAGGGTGGCAGGGGTTGCGGTCGGGCTCGGCGTCAGCAAGATTCGTCTCACGGGCGGTGAGCCATTACTGGACAAGAACCTGGCCGATCTTGTCTCGGGCCTGGCGAGACTGCAGGGAATCGACGACCTTGCGCTTACGACGAATGGCATGCTGCTTGCACCCATGGCGGAGAAACTGGCCGAGGCCGGTTTGCACCGTGTGACCATCAGCCTCGATAGCCTCGACGAAGACGTGTTCAGGGTGATGAGCGGCGGACGCGGCGATCTGCGCAAGGTGCTTGCCGGGCTCGATGCCGCAAAACGTGCCGGGCTCTCTCCGATCAAGATAAACGTCGTGGTGGAGCGTGGCATGAATGACCACACGGTGATGGACCTGCTGGACCATTTCCGCGGTAGCGGCCATATCGTCAGGTTGATCGAGTACATGGACGTCGGTAATCGAAACGGCTGGCGCATGGATCAGGTTGTGCCGTCCCGGCAATTACTTGACGAGGTCGTCAGGCGATGGCCGCTTCGGCGGATCGATCAGAATTACCCCGGCGAGGTTGCGCGCCGCTACGAGTACGTGGACGGCCAGGGCGAGATCGGATTCATTTCGTCCGTGACTGAGCCCTTCTGTGGCGGCTGCAGTCGGGCGCGTTTGTCGGCGGACGGGGTACTCTATACCTGCCTTTTCGCGAGCCATGGTACCGATCTGCGCGAGTCGCTGAGAAACGGCGCGGACGAAGAAGAGCTGACCGATATCCTGTCTCGCATCTGGTTGCAGCGGGCCGACCGCTACAGTGAACTTCGCAGCCCTGAACTTGCCGAAGCACACATGCAGCGTAAAGTCGAAATGTACCGAATCGGGGGGTAGCGTGAGCAAACTCAGTCATATCGATGCGGACAATCGACCGACGATGGTCGATGTCAGTAACAAGAAAGAGACCGTTCGTGATGCGCATGCGCAGGCAATTGTGCGTTTGCCGCCCGGTATCGTGCAGCACATTTCGGGCGATGAGATCGGTACAAAGAAAGGACCGGTATTCGCGACGGCGATCATTGCAGGCGTTATGGCGGCGAAGAAGACGCATGAACTCATTCCATTCTGTCATCCAGTCGGACTCGATGACTGTAAGATCACGGTAGCAATGGACGGTAACAATGCCGTTATCGACTGTCGCTGCAAGGTAGTCCACAAGACCGGCGTTGAGATGGAGGCGCTCACCGGTGCCAGCGTTGCCGCGCTGACGATCTACGACATGCTCAAGGCAATGTCGCATGAAATCGTTATCAGCGAAACCCGGTTGATGGCGAAGTCCGGCGGCAAACAGGATTTTGAACGTGGCCAGTCTTAGGTCAGCGCGTCCTCTGTTCGGGCTCGTTTTGGCGGGTGGCGAAAGTCGACGTATGGGGCAGGACAAGGCCAGGCTCAGGCGTGGTGGGCAGTCGCAGCTTGCTTATATCGCTCACGTCCTCGAACCGCTGGTCGATCGGGTATTCGTTTCAACGCGAGCGGACCAGCAGAGCGAGACGGAGCGTAGCCGGTTCGATCAGATCGTTGACCGTTACCAGGACATGGGCCCGGTCGCCGGCATCCTCTCGGCAATGGACGAGCACCCGGAGGTTGACTGGCTGGTTGTCGCGTGCGACTTGCCAAACATCGATGCGTTGACCATTTCCCACCTGCTCGAGCATCGCTCCCCGGATCAGCCGTTCTCTGCTTATGGAAGCAGTCATGACGGCCTGCCCGAGCCGCTCTGCGCCGTTTATACCGCAGCTAGCGCGGACATCGTGCGAGGATTTGTGGCCGAAGGCATATACTGCCCGCGAAAAATGCTGATTCGTTCCGATACGCTGCTGCTTGAACAACCCGTCCCGCACTCACTTCATAATGTGAATACGCCCGAAGACCTGGAGGACACTGTCCTCGGGGGGACCTCATGAATCAGCCCGCAAAAACGATTACCGTGCGCTACTTTGCGATGTTCAGAGAGCATGCCGGGCTCGGCGAGGAAACGCTGAGTCTTAATGTGGCAACGGCAAAAGACGTGTTTGAGCAGACCCGTCTTCGACATGGCTCAAAAGAACCGAACGGCCACTGCAAGGTGGCGATCAATGACGAGATGGCGGATTGGTCATCGCCGGTCAATGATGGCGACACGGTACTGCTGTTTCCGCCGGTTGCGGGTGGCTAACATGATCGAAGTGACGTCTGCTGCGATCGACGCAGAACAGCTCAAGCGTGCCCTGTGCCATGCGGGTGCGGGCGGTTTCTGCAGCTTTGAAGGGTGGGTCCGGAACGAGAACGACGGTCGGTCAGTTCAGCAACTGGAGTACGAAGCTTACGAGCCGCTCGTGATCGCCGAAGGCAAGAAAGTGCTCGCAGACGCGCAGCAGCGTTTTCCCTACCTCGAAGCGCACTGCGTGCATCGAACGGGCCTGCTCGAAATCGGTGATATGGCGGTCTGGGTCGGTGTCGCCTCCGCGCACCGGGACGAGGCGTTCAAAGCCTGCCGATACATAATCGACGAGCTCAAGGTGCGATTACCGATCTGGAAAAAGGAACACTACGTCGACGGCGATTCTGGTTGGGTCAACTGCGAACGGTGTGCCGAGCATGCACAGCGCTGAGTCGTGGCTCGCGAAGCCGCCGCCATTGCAGATTCCTTATGTATCAGGTATCACTAGCCGCTGGTTCGGGGACAGGACGTAGTGATTGCGGCTCATTGAATCCATAGAGGATGCCAAGAAGCTCGAGGGCGAGGAGGTCGGACTGTCCGACTGGGTCGTCATCGATCAGCATCGCATTGATCAGTTTGCCGAGGCGACCGGCGAC
>CAMYIS010000227.1 GCA_947258485.1 uncultured Woeseiaceae bacterium | reverse complement strand
CCCGCCGGCCCGCAGCGCGCTCGGCGCCTCCGGTTTGGCACTCGGAGCACGCGTAGAAATCGAGTGCATTGCCGTCGTCGATTGACGGGCGGTACGTCCTGCTTTGTTACGGTGACTGAGGGGCTGCGAGTAACTCGTTTCGCCGAACTCCCAGGGCCTTGAGGCGGCGTTTGTCGAGCACATCGCTGAAATTCTCGGCAAGCACTTCGTCGGTCAGCCTGGCCAACGCATGCCGCCAGCCGTCAGAGATCTCTATTGGCGCATCATTGAGATGTTTTGGGCGACCTTTCCTGCTGGCGAACGCCAGCTCGTGTTCAATGAGCATCAGGCGCCAGGTTCTGGCGTCATACACCATGCGCTGCATGCTGCGACCTTCGTTGTAAATCAATACATCGAAGACGTACATGGCGCCCCATTGATCCATCAGGGGACATGCCGCGCCGCCGCCCTGCCCGGAAGCCGACCGCTGCGACTCATCGTAAAATTTGTTGGCCAGGTACTGCAATGAACCGTTGGCGCGGCCAACTTTACGCAAAACCGTAACCGGCACCATATCCAGCTCAAGCAGGCGATCGAGTCGATAAGCGGCCACGCCAGGATAAAAGCCGCGCGCCGATCGCTTTTTGAATATCGCCGAAACGGTATTGCGTCCATCACTGACCTGCACAATCGATCGGCCGAAGGAATCCTCCTGCTGCGACAGGATTTCGCCGTTTTCGAGCAGATGCTGCAGTGCTTCCGGCGACATGTTGTCTGGTCGCGCACCGACCGCGCGCGGATGTTCAATCGGCGAATACGGATCGGTGCCGGCCTGATTGACGACCGAAACGGTGTCGCCATCGAGTATTAGCGCATTGCCGCTGCCGTCGTAATAGAAATTGAGCATCCCTGTATCGATCTCGATAAGGCGGCCGTCAAACCGCTGCAGAACGCGCCGATTCGGCGTGGGCGTATGGCCAACCACAACTCGGTCCGCACCCAGGGCGGCGAGGGCCGCCAGGAGTCGATGCTCCTCGATGAGTTCGCTACACGACACGCTGCCCCGGTACCAGAGTGGGCCATCCGAGTAAAAAAGTTCCGACTGGCCCAGTCGTCTGGCCGCCGCAATAGCGTCCAGCACAGCCGGCGTTTCATCCAATGAGGGCAGATACGCGTTGAGTATCGCTTCGGTGTCATAGTGACTGTCGGTAGGCAGCAACACCTTGGCCTTGGTCAAAACACCCAGTGCATCGACATACCGGGCCAGTTCATTTTTCAGGCCGCGATTGACACCATCAAGCCCAAGCTCCTCGACCATCGGCGAAAGGCCCCCGTGCACAAACGCCGTGCCGTTCACAACAACAATGACCGGCTTCGACAGCAGCCAACGACCATACTTGCCGTCGGGCCTGAACGCGCGTCTTAGCGCAAAAAAACCGGCGGGAAACTGCTCGTCAAATCTCTTGCGCAAGGCCTCAGGCGTTGAGCCTGCCGCATACCGTTTTTCATACGCTGCAAACCATCGATCTCGCTCCTCCGCCGTTTCATCGTTAGCAAACGCCGCATACTCCGCTTTACTGACATAGCGCAGATCGCCAATCATGTTCATGGATTCATGATTCCCGATCAGCACGTGCACCGCGCCGCCCGCCGATCGTGCTTCTTCCTCGAGACGCATGAGCAGGTCCATCGCGGCGCGCGACTTCGGTCCACGATCGAGAATGTCGCCGACGATGACGAGGTTGGTTTTACCCCCTGACCAGGCCTTTTGATCGTCGATCACGTCAGCTTGCTGCAAGGTCTCGACCATTGCAGCAAAAGCACCATGTATGTCTGCGACGGCGACGATGCGACCTGCGCCATCGACCCGCCACTCATCGGCGTACGCCGAAGGCAGCAGAGCGAACGCGACCGGGACAAGCATAATGAGTATGCGCAACAAGATTTCCGGGTCCTCGTTTCCTGGCTGGCAGCACAGTTTAGTGGCAATGCCGGGTATCAGCAATTCGCGATAGAAGCATCGATCAGGGCTATGCTAGACTTTGACTTGTCTGCAAGCCAATCGATCCAAATAATGTCCGTTCTGCGATTTGCCACGATTTGCCTTTTTGCTTTAATCGGCAATCTGTCCGTGGCGAGCGCCGACGAAAAAAAGCCCCCGAAACCCAACCCCCTGTTTGCGGATAACTCGCTTCTCGAGATCACGATCACAGCGCCGATTTCTACACTAATGCGCAAACGATCCAATGAAGAGTATTTGATGGGTCAGCTGACCTACCAGGACGAGGAATCCGAAGCCGTGGTGCTGGACGTCGGTATACGCGCTAGGGGCCGATTCAGGCGAGAACGAGATGTCTGCTCCTTTACGCCGTTGCGCCTCAATTTCAAAAAGGAGACAACCCGGAAAACGCTGTTCAAGCGGACGGACAAAATAAAGCTCGTGACGCATTGCCGCGACAGATCGGAACGATATTCGCAGGGCGTGCTGCGAGAATTTCTTGCGTATCGCGTCCTCAATACGATGACCGATCAGAGTTTCCGTGTTCGACTTCTGCGAATCAGGTACGTCGACACCGAATCCAAAAAAGCAGATCGAGTTGAATTCGGGTTCCTGATCGAACCCGACGACGATCTTGCCAAGCGCCTTGGGGGCAAAGTACTGGGCATTGAAGGCACGACCATCGACGCGCTCGACGGGCGACACACCAATTTGACCTCTGTCTTTCAGTACCTCATTGGCAACACCGATTTTTCGCCAATTAAGGCCGCCGAGGGCGAATCCTGCTGCCACAACCACGTGCTCATTGGCCCCGATAATGGCGCCCTCGTGTCGGTGCCTTACGATTTCGACATGTCGGGTTTTGTGAATGCCGCATACGCGGCACCGAATCCGCGGTTTAAAATCCGCAGTGTTCGCACACGCCTGTATCGCGGGCGCTGCGCAAACAACGAACATCTTGACAATACCTTACAGGCCTACCGGGACCGCAAGCAGGATATCTATCAACTGGTGAACGGACTCACGCACCTGGCGGCTAAGACGAGGAAACAGTTGATTCGATATATCGACGATTTCTACACCACGATCGACAGTCCGAAGCGACTGGAGTCCCGACTCAGGAAACGGTGCCTCTAGGCTGCAGCAGCGACTTAATCCAGCCAGTCCGAAATAATTTTCGCCGTGCGCGGATGAATGTAGTAGCCAATGGAGCTGTGCGGATTCGACTTGCCGTAGCGGACCGCGAGATTGAACACCCGGTAGTCGTAAACAGCACTGACAAGGTGCTGCTTCAGCATCTTCTTGTAATCGTCTGCCAACGTATGGTCATGACAAGTATAGTCATCCTCGGCCGCCACGTTTTGCCACGAAATCACGTTCGCCGGAAATCGCTCCGCCGTTTTTTCTTTTGCACCGAGCAGGCGCTTTTGCACATTGCCATCACCCAATGGCGACCCCAAGGTCACCCAGGACTCTACCTTTTTGTCGCCGTACTGCTCTTTGAAGTCCGAATCATGCGATAGCTGCCACAATACGTCGTAGGCGACAACGCTGCCGGTGCCGTGCGTTATCAGCATAATGCGATCGTTGCGATCCATTATTTCGCAGAGTTTTGTGCGTACGCGTTCACGCACGTTCGTCCCAAAATCGAGCTTCGCATCGAAGTAGGCCGCGAAATCCTTCGCCACGGAACCCAACAGAGGCATGGCGAGGCCGACGGAGCCAAGCACCGGTGCCGTCAGGTCCGCGACAAACTCGGGAATAGCCGACTTGCCGGGCAGCTGATCGTATTGGCGGATCCCGAAACGTTTGCGCTCCTTGACCTCGCGAAGCGCATTGAGCGCGTTGCGCCGATCACCAATATCGAGATCCACGTCGTACTTCCTGCCAGCTCCCTGCAGAATTTTCTCGGCGAGGTCACCGTACCAGGCGATGTGCTTTTGCAGGGCGTCGAAGCCGCTGACCTGGCCTGGAAAATCGCGTTCGACGCCGGCACGCAATGCCGCCATCGAGAGGTCAACAATACCTAGTAATCATCTTCACCCGCGTCTCGCCGGGTCAGCATGGTGAGGAACGGTCCGGAGAGCGTCTTGCCGTACTCGAGCTTCCAGATTACGAGGGTCGCGACCACGAACATCAGCGAAATTATACTGGCCACACCGAGCGCGCCGATGCCGGATCCCAGGCCAATGCCAATTGCTACGAAGATATACATCGCATCCGAAGGCTGGTTAAGCGTGAAGCGGAAACGAACGGCGGCAACGACGCCGGCCAGGCTGAACGCCAGCGCCAGGCTATTTACCACGATCATCGCAATGCCGGTAACGACGACCGGCAGTATCATGATGGTTTGCAGGAACGACTGGTCGATGCGCCGCGCCCGGCTGGTGATGAAGTAAACCCACGAGATCGGCACGGTAAGAATCAGTGAACCGATACTGGCCATTGTCAGTCGCAGCGGACCCTTCGGCGAGAGGACCGTTCGTTCGACACTCGAATAGACGGGTTCAAACGAATCGATATTCGATGCCTCGAGTTGACCGATGCCGCCTAACGGCAAGTACTCGTGCAGCGCGGGGAAACGCGACACCAGGAATATGACAACCCCGAACCAGAATCCGTAGTACGCCAGGATCAGGGTGAGTGGAATCAGCAGACTTGCAGATTTTCTCATCGCGTTGCTCCGGCATGCAGTGTGTTGGATCGTGGATACGGACCCGAATGTCGCCAACCATATCAAATGACACACATCGGGCGCCATGTGATGGTAGTCTATGCGGCGTTTTTGGCCAGCAGATATTTGTATGACGCATTCCGTTCAGTTACTCGGCATCAGCAATGCCATTGTCGACGTACTCGCACATGTCGACGACGACTTCCTCAAAGATATCGGCGCCGTGCCCGGATCGATGACGCTGATCAACAAGGATCAGGCGCGCGAACTCTACGGGAAAATGGGGCCAGCAACCGAAATGTCCGGCGGCTCGGTGGCAAACACGATTGCCGGCTTCGCCAACCTCGGTGGCACAGCCGCCTATATCGGTAAAGTCAAAGCTGACCAGCTCGGCACCATTTTCAATCACGACATGCGTTCGCTGGGCGTCGATATACGGCTGAAAGCCGCTGCCAAAGGCGCACCGACAGCCAGAAGCCATGTACTCATTACAGATGATGGCCAGCGCACGATGCAGACTTACCTCGGCGCCTGCCTCGAACTCTGCCTTGCCGACATCACGCCACAAACTGTCGGTGAGCCGAAAGCGATGCTGCTGGAAGGCTATGTCTGGGACATCGCCGAGGGCCCGGCGCTCGCCAGGAAAGCGGCAGAGATCGCGCGAAGCAACGGCACGGCGGTCGTGCTTTCGCTTTCCGACTCATTCTGCGTCGAACGGCATCGCGACTCCTTTGCGGACTTCGTGCGCAATGATGCCGACATCATCGTCGCCGACGAGGAAGAAGTGTTTGCGCTGCTGGGCACGAACACGATCGATGCAACGCTCGAAGCATTGAAGGGCTACAAAAACTTGTTCGCCATCACTCGCTCGGAACAAGGTTCGGTGATCGTTCACAAGGATGTCAAAATCGTGCAGGCCGCATCGAAGGTCGAAGAAGTCGTCGACACGACCGGTGCCGGCGACGCGTACTGCGCCGGGTTCCTGTTTGGATGGGCAAACAACCATTCGCTTGAAGAATGTGCGAAATTGGGAACCTACTGCGCCACAATGGTTATTCAGCAGCTCGGGGCTCGTATCGAGCCTGACTTGCTCGACGATTTCGAATCTCTTTAACTTGCCTCGAGCTCGACCGCATCGACGATGCCAACAACGACTGACCGAACCGGTGCTTCGCTGTCGTCGAGTATCTGGCGGGCACCGTTGCCCTCATCGAGGATCAGGACGGTCTCGCCGAAGCCTGCCCCGATCGCATCGATCGCAATGACGTAGCCGCCGGTGGGACTCCCGCTTGCGTCGAGTCGCTCGGCGACGAGCAGCTTGCGGCCTTCGACGATAGAGTGATGGATAGTCGACACAACGCTGCCCGTGATACGGCCGAGGATCATCAGGAAGGATCCTCCGCAGGATAGATTTTCACTTCATCGACCAACCCGACAATGGCGTCGTCGACCGGGACGAACCACGGATCGAGCGCCAGCGCTGCTTCGCGGCTGGCCACCCAGTAGATCACCTGGCCCGGGCCCGCCATGCGCGTGCCGTCAGCACAGACCAGCGGATCGCCTTCGGGTTCGCCGTCGCGGTCGAGTGGCTGGACCCACAGCAGTGGCGTGGCGGCCAGCTCGTCCACCAGCATTGCAGGAACCACGGTCCCGATCACGCGTCCCAGGAGCATGCGATCTCCTCCGGGTATTCAGCACCGCCCGGCTCGAAGGCCGGGCACAGACTGAAACGAGTGCCCTCATCGAGAAGCGATCGCAGGTCGGCGTCGAGCCGCGGCAGAAGTGTGCGGGCAAGTAGCTGGTCGCCGGCGCGGTCAGCGCAGATCCCGAGTGCGGTCTCGGCATCGGTCAGGTCACCGCTCATCAGCGCCAACGCGTGGCCACCCAGGTCGTCGCCCAGGCGGACCTCGGAGAGAACAACCGGGGTGCTCTTGACGGCGGCGTCGACGGCCGCCAGCAGTGCCGGCGAAGAGCGCGTCTCCACCACGGCCAGGGCATCGCCCACCAGGCCACTTTTCATACCCAGAACCGCATCATGGAGAGCCGGGTGAACATCGCCGAGGAATATGCTTCCTCTCAGCGTGCCCTCTGTTTCGCCGAGGTCGACTCCAACCGTAAACGCCTCCTCAGTGCTCGCGACGCTGCCGCCCACCAGGACCAGGAAGCGACCCGGATGGATCGTTCCGCAACGCAGCAACGCGATCGGCGCACGTTTGACCATGATGTCACTCGCCAGGACACCGGCGGCGATGGTTTCGAATTCCAGTAACGCGAGAGCCCCGTGTCGCTTTTTTTTCACCATGCGTTTCAGACGATGCGGAAGTGATCGACAAGGACGCAGCGCCGCAGGCGGCTGAATGCGATCGGTCCGGTAAGCCCTTCACCGGTAGGGCTGGCGATCGTGAAGCTGCAATAGCCCTCTCCGCCTTCGCCAAGCCCGGCATAGAACGGGCCGTTCTTCGTAAAAATGCTCGTGTTAATGGTCCGTGCCATGCGACTCAGCGCATCGATGTCGCGCGAGTACATGCCAGCCGAGTGGCCGAAGCCGTGCTCGGCTTCCCTGGCCAGCTCGATGCCGCGATCGACGTCAGGCACAGCAGTGACCGGCAGCACCGGCATCATCTGCTCCGTCCAGATCAGCGGATGGTCGTTGGGCACGCGAGCAACCAGTAGCGGCGGGTCGCCGCTGCACGCGATACCGGCTCGTGCGAGTATCTCGCTCGCGTTCTTTCCGATGAGCTCTTTCTCAACCACGGCGCGCCGTCGCGGTCCGCGCTGCTCGCTGAAGATCACCCCTTCAACGCGGTGAAGCTCGCCCTCGGTCAGGAGGTAAGCGCCGTGCCGATCCATTTGACGCAGCAACTCGTCAACGATGCTTTCAACGGCGATGACTTCTTTCTCATCGACGCACACGATGTTGTTGTCGAAGGAAGCTCCGGCGATGATGTTTCGGGCGGCGTGCTCGAGATCCGCCGTTGCATCGACCACGACGGGTGGGTTGCCCGGGCCGGCACAGATAGCGCGCTTGCCGCTCGTCATAGCCTGCCGCACGACACCGCTGCCTCCTGTTACGACCAGCAGGCGCACGCCATCGTGGGTCATAAGGGCCTGCGCGGATTCGATGGTTGGCTCGGCTACGGCCGTGACGAGATTCGCCGGGCCGCCACCGCGTACGATTGCCCGGTGCAGAAGTCGAACATTGGCCATGGAGCATCCACGCGCGTTCGGGTGCACATTGAAAACAATGCTGTTGCCCGCGGAGAGCATGGCAATCGTGTTGCAAATAATCGTCGACGTTGGATTGGTCGTCGGGGTAATCGCGCCAATCACTCCGTAGGGTGCGTACTCGGTAAGTGTCAAACCGTTGTCTCCGGTGACAGCATGCGGCGTCAGTACCTCCGTGCCCGAGGTCTTCTCCGTCACCAGGCGGTTCTTTATCGCCTTGTGTTCTACTCGGCCGAGACCGGTCTCTCGCTGCGCATGTCGCGCAAGCTCTTCGGCGTTTTCGAGCATCGATTCACGAATCGAGGCGATGATCTTCTGCCGCCCTTCGAGCGACATGCCGTCCAACTCACGGAATGCGATACCCGCCGCCTCGACGGCGTCGTCTACCGAGGCGAAGACGCCTTCGCCCAGCGTTTCGCGAGGAGCGATTGTCGGCGCACTGCGGGCCGCGGCGACACGCGTATTTGCAGATGACGGGGTCGAGAGGCGCTCGGCGAGGCGGGTGGCGATAATGTCCACCTGCCGGTCGCTCAGGAGGCCTGGGTTTCCTCCCGGTGGACTCATTTGTCAGTCTCTCCCTTGCGGTATTTCTCTTTGCCTTCGATTTCCCAGCTGTCGACGATCGCCATGACGACGGCATCAACCGGCTTCTTGTCGGTGCGCTCGGTCTGCCGGGCGGAGGAACCGCTGGCATAGAGCACCATTTCTCCGACGCCTGCACCGACTGCGTCCACAGCTACGACCGAACCGCCGGCCGGTTTATTGTCGTGCCGCCAGTCGCCCAGCATCAGGAACCGCAAGCCCCCGAGCTTGGCATCCTTCTCGGTGGCGACGACGGTGCCGAGTACTTTCGCGAGTTTCACGGCAGCACCCTTCCCCCGGCCACTACTTCTTGGCCGATTCGGTGCGACCCAGCGGGATCGTCAGGTCGACGCCGCTGTGCGGGCGCGCGATTACATGCACGGCAACAACGTCGCCAACGCGGGCACCCGCGGTTCGCCCGGCGTCACAGGCTGCCCTGACGGCTGCAACGTCACCCCGGACAACAGCGGTTGTGTAACCACCGCCGGTTTTTTCGTAACTGACGAGCTCGACCTTGGCCGCTTTGACCATTGCGTCGGCCGCCTCCACCATGGCCGGAAAACTCCGGCACTCGATCATTCCTAATGCTTCTGACATCGACTTGCTCCTCGCGAATCGGGCCTTAACGGCCGGGTTAATCCATGCAAAACTACTGTACCTTCCTACCGGTGACTGCTTTGATCGCCTGCGTCGCCGCTTCGTGCGCGACCACCACGTCCTTTTCCTCGCCGCCTATGTACACGCGTCCGAAGCTGCCGACCGCCCGTACCTCGAGGATGTTGATATCGGCTGCTTTTTCGGCCTCGTTTGCGGCCAGCGCCGCATAAGCAGCCGGCTCAACCTCGAGGACGAACAACGTCTGCCCGGCAAGAATCATGTTGCCGTGGCGAAAGCGGTTGATCAGCATCGTCTGCGTGTCTGCGAGGTGACGGACTACCTGGTTCGCGACGACTCGAGGCTTGTGTCGATCTTTTTCTTTCAGCCCGAGCGAATCGAGAATCGCTTGCCCTGCCTGCCGCACGTCGGCCTGGCTTTCGGAATGCAACTCGAGCATGCCGTAATGGCGCTCGACGATCTGCATTCCCGCCGTGACGTCCGTCGACTTGAGCGCGACATCGAGGATCTGGTTGATTGCCATGCCGGGGGCTATCTCCACGAAGAGACTCGCCTGTCCGACCTTCGGCAGATAACCCTTCGAGATCGTCGCCTGAAACGAGGCGAACTGCGGCTGCAATGAGTCAAGAAAAACGTAGGCTCTCAGATCGACCATTGATTCATCTCCTCAAGCGCTCATGCTTGTTGATTTTGCTTCTCGGACGATGCCAATACTGGCACTCGCTCCCAGGCGGGTCGCTCCCGCCTCGATCATTGCTTTGGCATCGCTGTAGGAACTGATGCCGCCCGAGGCTTTGACCTCCATGCCGGCGCCGCGGACCACCTCCGCCATGAGTGCCACGTCACTAACGGTGGCACCGCCGGTCGAAAAACCGGTCGACGTCTTGACGAAATGCGCGCGGGCCTGTCGCGCGAGCTCCGAGGCTCGCCGCTTCTCGGCATCGCTCAGGAGCGCGGTTTCCAGAATGACCTTGCATACGGCGTTGCCATCCTCGCAGTCTTCGACGACACCCCGTATGTCGCGGAGCACCAGCGCATCGTTACCGCTTTTGAGGGCGCCGATGTTGATCACCATGTCGATCTCGCGAGCGCCATTGCGAATGGCGCGGCGCGCTTCCATCGCCTTGATCGCCGGCTCGTTGGCGCCAAGCGGGAAACCGACAACGGTGCAGGTAAGCACTTCGCTGCCCCGCAGCAGCTCAGCCGCCAGAGACACCCAGGTCGGGTTTACGCACACCGAACGAAAGTTGAACTCGATGGCTTCGGCGCAGAGGGTGCGAATCTGTTCCTCGGTCGCGTTCGGCTTGAGCAGGGTGTGATCGATATAGCGCGCGAGGTCGCCCGGGATGCTCCCCGGCTGCTCGGCCGGAGCGACGCTCGTCAGGCCGGTCGCACCGAGCCTGACGAATTCCCGGGCTGCCTCGGGATTGTCACCGACACAGGGACCCGCATGCTCGGCACCCGCCATCGGGCCGACGATCTGCTGCAGCCGGGCGACTACGCGGTCGAGATCCTGGTCGGTCAGGCTCAACTCAGCCTGCCGCGGCGCGGCGTCCTCGGCAAACATCATGACCCGCTTCCGATGGCGCGGTTCCGTGCATTCAGTCGCCAGCCAGACGTCGACAATTTGTTCGGCCAGGCCGCCACCGATAAGACCGGCACCCAGTGTCAGCACATTGGCATCGTTGTGCTCGCGGCTGTTGCGCGCGCTCGACAGGTCGTAGGCGAGAGCCGCCCGCACGTTTGGGATCTTGTTGGCAACCATGCAAGAGCCGATCCCCGCGCCGTCGATCATGATGCCGACGTCGGCCCTGCCCTCCGACACGGCCTCAGCAACCGCCCGGGCAAAGACAGGATAGTCGACCGCTTCATGTGATGAAGTACCGAGGTCATCAACCTGGTAGCCGGCCTTTTTCAAATGAAGCGCGAGAGTATTCTTCAGCTCGAAACCGCCGTGATCGGCACCAAGTGCGATCCTGTTCGGCCGGCTCATGACCAGACCGCCGAATCGTCGGGTCGCCCGGGGCGTTGAGTAGATCGTTTCACGCCTGTCTCGGCATCCAGGACCTTTTGCAACTTCATGACATGAAGTCGGAGGCGTTCGAGTCCGAGCCTGGTGATCTGAAGGCACAAGCGTGGCCAGGATGCCTAGGCGACAGGGGGCGCTGATCATTTCGTCGAAGTGAAGATTCACGGTCTATTTAACTTTATTTCACGAAGTATCATGCCTGAAACGACCCTGTGTCAAGCGTTATCGGGGGCCGTGAACGGAATCTACTTTATGATATAAAGCAAAAGAAACGGGGGCACAGACTCGATCAGTCAGCGGCGACAACCGTTTCCAGTGCAACCAGGATCATCTCGTCAAAAGTGGTGGCACGCTCGTCCGACGTCAGGTGTTCGCCGGTGCGCAGGTCATCGCTGACCGTGCAAATCGCGAGGGCTTCGGCGTCGTTCTCGGCCGCGATGGGGAAGATACCCGCCGCCTCCATCTCGAGGCCGTACACATTGTATTTCGCCATGGTCTCGAACATGTCGGGATCCGGCGTATAGAAAAGGTCGGCCGAAAACATGTTGCCGACGTGATAGCGAACCTCGTGTGCTTTTGCTGCGGCGACGGCTTTTGCAACCAGGTCAAAGCTGGCCAGGGCCGCAAGATCGTAGCCACCGAAGCGCATGCGATTGCAGTTGGAATCCGTCGATGCGCCCATCGCGATGACAATGTCACGCAGTTTGACGTCGGGGTGCGAAGTGCCGCAGCTGCCGACGCGGATGACGCGCTTGACGTCGTACTCGGTGATGAGCTCCGTGACATAGATGGACGCCGACGGAATGCCCATGCCGTGCGCCATGACCGAGACCGGGCGCCCTTTGTACTCACCCGTGAAACCCCACATGTTGCGCACATCGTTGACGCGCCGCGCACCGTCGAGATAGGTATCGGCAATGTACTTGGCGCGCAGAGGATCGCCGGGCATCAGCACCGTGTCCGCGAAATCGCCGGGCGCCGCATTCATGTGTTTGGTTGGCATTAGGATCCTTACTCTTTTCCCGCACGCGGCGATCGCGGTATTGTCTCCCAATGGCCACGAAAGCGAAACCGCAGGAAGAGCTGTGGACCACCGAGCGCTGTTTCATCACCGAGCTTCTGAACAGCGACGATCAACCCGAGGTTTCGCTGGCACGTACCCGTGTCGAGCCGGGCGTCACGACTCAACTGCACCGGCTGTCCGTGTTCGAATGGTACGTCATCGAGGCCGGACACGGCCTGATGCGCATCGGCGACGAGGTGCCAATTGCCGTGAGCGCTGGCGACACCGTCGCAATACCGAAAAATATCGCTCAGCAGGTGACCAATAGCGGCCAGGCGGACCTGGTATTTCTTTGTGTCTGCACCCCGAAATTTTCGCAGAAATGCTACACATCGCTCGAATAGCGGCGGTATACTGCGCGCAACATTTAGCAGGAGACCTCCGATGTGTGGTGAAAATACAACAGCTAATTCTCGATCCTCGCTGAGGCTGGCGATCAGCGGCGCCGCTGCCCTGGCATTGACCGGCCTGTTTTCGGTTCCGGCCGGTGCGCAAGAGCCCGGCGTTCTGGAAGAGATCGTCGTTACGGCCCAGAAGCGCGAGCAGAGTCTCGAAGATGTGCCGGCATCCGTCTCGGCGATATCCGGCGACAGCGTTCGCGATTACCTCGGCTCAGCCGAAAACATTCGTGCTTTGGCCGGCCGCGTTCCGAGCCTGCAGATCGAATCATCGAATGGCCGAACGCAGCCGCGCTTTTACATTCGCGGTCTCGGCAATATCGATTTCGATAACAACGCCAACCAACCGGTGTCGATGGTGTTCGACGAAGTTTCGCTTGAAAACAACGTTCTGCGCAGCTTGCCGTTATTCGATATTGAACGCGTCGAGGTCCTGAAAGGTCCTCAAGGTTCGCTTTTCGGCCGTAACACCAACGCAGGACTCGTCAAGATCGATTCCGCGAAGCCGACCTTCGAAACTAACGGATACGGAAGTCTTTCCTACGGCAGTCGTGAAACTACGGGTTTCGAATTTGCGGCCGGAACCGGGCTGACGGACACCCTCGCGGCTCGAGCGTCGTTCAAATACCAAAAGCGCGAAAACTGGATCTACAACCTCGCCGACAGTGACCCTGAGGATGACTTCGGTGCCTTCGACGAAACGGCCCTGCGCGTGCAGTTGCTCTGGCAGCCTTCCGATGATTTCCGGGGCCTCCTGAAACTGCACGGCTTTAACCAGGACGGCACGCACCCGCAGATTTTCTATGCGAATGCCATTGAACTGGGTTCACCGGGCCTGCGCAGCGGTTTCGATATTAACGTCGCGAATCATGACGGCAGCGCCAGCATGGACCTGCAGCACGGTGGCGGCTCGCTGAACCTGCAGTGGGATCTGGGTGGCGACGCGACGTTGACGTCGATTTCTGCCTACGATTCTGTCACCAACTTCCAGAGTGCGGATGTTGACGGCGGCTTGCTGTCATTCAACCCTGCCGACATCGGCTCACTGGGTCGCCAGGTATTCTTCAGCGTTGCGACCGGCGACGGCCTCGATGACCATCACCAGATAACGCAGGAGTTCCGCTTCACGACCGAGTCGGACAATCTGTTCTCGCAGATCGGCGTGTACTATTTCGACGAAGAGATCGACGTCCTGTCCCGTGATTTCGAGCAGAACTTCTCGGACATCGTCAACCAGGAAACCCGGTCCTACGCAATCTTCGGCCAGCTCGACTTCTCGCTTAGCGACAGGGTCAACCTGGTTGTTGGCGCACGCTATACCGATGACGACAAAAAGCTCGCCGTTATTCCCGGCGTGAATTCACCATCGCCGGCGGACACGATCGATATCGGCGACTCGTACGTCAACTGGGATGTAGCACTTAACTTCAACGCCAATGACGATCTGAGTTTGTACGGCCGCATCGCCAACGCGTCGCGTGGGCCCGTGACTCTGGGCCGATTCGGCTTTACGAGTTCGGCGCAAACCGAGACCAGCAATGCCGCCGAACTGGGATTCAAGAGCACGTTGTTTGACGGCAGGGCGCGCTGGAATTCAGCTGTTTATGCATTCCGCAACGATGACCATCAGCTGACGGCAACCGGCGGCGCCGGCAACGTCAACCAGCTGCTCAACGCCGACAGGGTTAATGGTTTCGGTGTCGAGTCGGAGCTTGAAGTATTGATGACGGACAACCTGCGCCTGATTGCCAACGTCAGCTACAACGATACTGAGATCGACGACCCGAACCTGCGCGACGACTTGTGCGGATCGAATCCGACCTGCACGGGCCTCGACCCGGTCGTCGGCAGCCGTGTAGGGCCGTTCGGGCCGGTGACGGAAGTGTCTATTGACGGCAACCCGCTGCCGCGCACGCCGGAATGGATCAGCAACGTGATCGCGCAGTTCAACATTCCGCTGCAATCGGGCGACAGTATCTACTTCCACACGGACTGGAACTATCGCAGCGAATCCAACATCTTCCTGCACCGCTCCGTCGAGTTTGTCGCGGAAGAGCGTTGGTTGGGTGGCCTGCGCATTGGCTACCGTAGCGCGAACGGCAACTGGGACGTTGCAGCCGTTGGCCGCAACGTCACCGACGAAATCGTTGTTGACGGTGCGCTTAACTTCCTCAACCTGACGGCATTTGTGAATGAGCCGAGGTACTGGGGAGCCGAAGTCCGCTACGATTTCGGTAACTAGTCTTAAATTTGTTAAGCAACACGAATAGCCCGGCTTCTTGCCGGGCTTTTTTTTACAATAGCCCGATGCGCCGGCTTTTCCTTACTTCCACAGCCCTGATGCTTATGGCAACCAGCGCCTGCTCGGACGCTGAGCAGGTGCCGACCGAGCAAGTGCCGACCCTCGCGCCCGTCGTCATCGGCAGGCTCGAGGACCCCAACATTCGCGAGGCCAGCGGCCTTGCGCGCTCGCAGCAACAGGACGATCTTTTCTGGATCATCAACGATAACGGCGCCAAGGAGTGGGTTCATGCCGTCAATCCCCGCGGCAAGCGTGTCGGCGAATTCGACCTCAGGAAGTCCGACAACGTTGACTGGGAAGACCTGGCTTCATTCAGCATCGACGGCAAACCGTATCTCCTCGTTGCGGATATTGGCGACAACGACGCAAAACGCAAGTCACGCACGCTGTACATCGTGAAGGAACCGGTCGCCGCCAAAAATGAAAAGAAAAAGGTCGCCTGGCAGATCGACTTCAGGTACCCGGACGGGCCGCGCGACGCCGAGTCGGTCGCGGTTGATATCGAAAACCAGCGCGTACTGGTGCTGACGAAACGCAACACTCCACCGGTACTCTATGAAGTGCCTTTGCAGCCGGCCGATGACAAGAAGGTCATGGCAAAATGGCTGGGCACGATCCGGAGCCTGCCGCCGCCTTCCCGGCGGGACGTCGAGTTCGCGCCGAAGACCAACGACTGGCATTGGCAGCCCGTGGGCATGGATATTTCAGCGGACAATCTTGCCGCCGTCATACTGACCTACCGCGCGGTGTACTACTATACGCGGCAGCCTGACCAGGATTGGTTCGATGCACTGAACACACGGCCCAGGCGCGTCAGCCTCGGCAATTTCAGGAACGCCGAAGCCATCGCTTTCGGCAACGACACACGGATGGTTGTGGTCACGGGCGAGAACAAACATTCGCGG
>CAMYIS010000226.1 GCA_947258485.1 uncultured Woeseiaceae bacterium | reverse complement strand
CTTCAAGCAGCGCGAAACCCGGCTCGCGATAGAGAATCCGCTCGTCGTTAATGACCAGGATGGCGGCGTCGTTCAAATGTGCTGCAAGTATGCCCACTGCTTCGACAAGCTCCGCCTAGTCCGCCTTCATGTGCCGAATAACCTTGTCATCGCAATACGATTCGCTGTCGAACACGAGCCGCTCCTGCATGAGCTGCAGCTGATGTACGAGGAACATCAGGAAAATACTGATCAGCAGTGCAATAAATGTCGAGTTAAAGGCAACACCCAGGCTTTGCGTTACCCCCGCGATATCGCCCTGCACGGCTTTGTCGGCCTGTGCCAGCGCCTCACCGATTCCACGCACGGTGCCAATAAAGCCTATCGATGGAATGGCCCAGGATATATAGCGAATCATCGACAGCTCGGAGTCCAGTCGCTCAGCCTCCGATTCGCAGATTGTGTGCGTGCTCGTCGCAACATCCTGGATGTTGCGCGTCGAACTGAATCGTCGCAAGGCATTCAGGAGTGCGCGCGGCAGCAACATCTGCTGGCGGTCTTCAGGCAGCGCCTGAACCTGGCGGGCAAACTCGCGTGTGTCTTCGGGGAGTATTCGCATCCCCTCCGCGACCGGCACGAGATCCACCTCCAGCAGCCGCCGCTCGCCGCTGAGCCTGACGGATTTGTAGCCCATGATTGCCAGCGCCCAGAACATCAGGATGAAGCAGGCTTCCTGTTCCCAATCCTTTATCAGGACCCAGATGCTGCGATCGCGTACATAGTCCGGGTCGGCTGCAGCCATCATGTTTTGTTCCTCAATCACCTCGACCGCATTCGGGCGCACAACCGAAACATAGAAGGCGTGCACGACGATGATCGCGATGATGAGCGCAAAGAGCTGGAAGACGAACTCGACCGGAATGTTCTTCTTTTTCATAAAAGCAGACCTGGCTGTGGATCAAATGTCCGTGGGGAAAGGTATCGATTGCCCGAACTTGACGTTTTCGCTCGGAATGAACGCATCCTCTTCTTCGGTGTAGAGCTCGTCCGAAAAAGCATCATCTTCAATCGCCTCGTCCGTCGACTCTTCAGCCGTTTCGGTGGTCTCCTCGGGCTCTGCCTCCGTTGGTTGCGGATCGACATCGTCAGATTCCTGCGCCCAGGCGGGTAGCGCGAAAAGCAGTAATAACAACATCAACGGCCGATGCATGTCGGACCTCCTCCAGACCAGCGTAAGCTTTTGACAGCGATGACGCGCAATTGTCTCATGAAATTCTGATCCTGCTGCTTAGTCCGCATACCGCGCAATACGAAAACCGATGTCAGGTCGCGGCGTCGCGCTGTAATCCCGGTAGCTCAGGCGCAATTCGGTGATGCCGGAATGGCGCCAGCTGGAACCGCGAACGACGTGGCTAGTACCACGCTCAGGACCGACGGGGTCGACAGCCGGCTTGGTAATACCGGGCGTCGGTACCGTGTACCAGTCGTTGACCCATTCCGCCACATTGCCGGCCGTATCGTAAAGACCGATGGCACTCGGCTTGAACTTGCCCACGGGTGCCGTTGATGCAAAACCATCGTCATACCCGGGCAGAATAGACGGTACCAGCTCCCTCGCCGAAACGTCCGCCAGGTTCCCACTGTCCTCCGGCGGTGGCCATTTGTCCCCCCACGGGAATTTCAGTGCCCGTTTGCCGCCGGAATACCGTATCGCCAGCACCCACTCGGCCTCCGTCGGCAGACGATAGCCGTCCGGCGTCGGGTATATCGGCACCCACTGGTCGAATTCCTGCCGGTACACCGGCGCTCGCCCCTCCTGTGTACTCAACCAGTTGCAGTATTGCGCTGCGTCTTCCCATCTGACGTTTGCTACCGGGTTATCGTCGGCGGCCAGGGACGCGTGGACATCAGCGCCCGAGTCATGGTTTTTCCGAAATTCGGCGAACTGTTTGTTGGTCACTTCGTGAATACTGATCAGGTAAGGTCGCGTCAGCGTCACAGGTCGTATGACCTCGTTTGCACGCCGGCCTGGCTCCGCCCGCGAGGCACCCATCGAAAACGTGCCGCCTTCAACTCGACGCATGGTCTGACCCGCCGCCGTGCTCACGGTTTGTGCAACCGAATCGCGTGCTATCGATTGCAGCGACCGCAACCGCGCCGTCAGGGTCTGAGGATACCCCGGCCGCGGCGTCACCGTGCGCGTCCATGACTGGTAGCCCTGCCTGCGCACCTCTATGCGGTGTGGCGCCGAACTCAGGCGCAAGGTTGTCTTGCCGGTTCCGCGCGCCCGGCCGTCGACGTACACCGTGGCGTCCTCCGGCTGGACACTCACAGTTACCGTGCCAAGCCTGGCGGAAAGATCTACGGTAATCGAGTCGCTGGCCGCCGACTCGAGCCTGACACTCCGACTCGTAACGCCGTAGCCCGCTTTTGACATGCCAATGTCATAATTGATGTCCGGCGACAGCGACAAGGTAATGGGTGACTGGCCACGGTAGCGGCCGTTCACCGTGACATTCGCGCCGCGCGGAATCGTATTGACGAGCAGCTTCGCGTCCGCAGGTTGCAGCGTGATCGTCGGCATCGATTGATCCACGTTTGGCCGGGCGGCCACGCTGCCATCCCATGCCGCGTATCCATCCTTGGCAACCGTGATCTCGTGCGTACCCTCCAGCAATTCAATCACTGCAGGCGTCACACCAACCTTTTCGTCGCCGACAAGAACGTCTGCGCCGGATGGCTCCGACTGTACGGAGACATTGGCCCATCGCGGCACCAGCTGTACATGCAGGCGTTCAAAGCGGTCTAGTCCGGCCATTTCGATCGTATCGGTGAACGGCAAATACCGCGGCGACTCAACGCGCAGCGTGTGTGTTCCGGGCTGCAATTCCAGGGGCCCGAACGGCGCTTTGCCCACCTGATCGTCATCGACTGTGACGATTGCGCCGACCGGTGGTTCCGCAATGACCAACAGCTTGCCCGGTTTCTTGCGCATGCTTAGTGAAATCGTCATCGATTGATCGTCGCCAACGACAAAGCTCTGCTCGACGTCGTAGTAACCCTGTTTTTTCACATTGACCGTGTACGTGCCTTTGCGCAGCAGCATGCGATCACCGATGGGGAGCCGAAACCACCCGCCGTCGATGTTGAATCCGTCAGGACCCGGCGGGTCGATTTCGAACTCCACCGATTTCGCGCTGAATAGCAGGTAGGAAGCGAGCAACAACAAGGCCAGGCCGCTGCCGACGATCATCTTGAGCGGGCTCTTCCTGTCCGTCTCGATTTGCGCGGTAATCTCTGCGGCGCGTCGAAACGCCGTTGGCGCGATCGCTTCGTCATCCGGGAGTCCTTCCCGATCAGTGTCCTCCGGGGGCGTCGTAACGTAGGCGCTATCCTCGAGTTTAACGTCGAGTACTATACGCGCGTCATCGACGCTGACACGGATGCGGCTCCCGTAGAACTGCAGTTCATCGCCGTTCTCGAGCCGTCGACTGGCCTCCAGCGGCATTCCATTGATTTGCAGCGACGTATCCCGGCCAACCGGTTGCACGAATGGATCGCCGTCGAGCAGATCCAGTAATGCCACCGGTGCTCCCCCGGCGGGGCCGGGCAGCCTCAATGTACAGTCGCTACCGGTTCCCACGCGCAGCGGCAGCTGGCTTTCCACTATGCGGCGCTCGCCCTCCACGTCCCTGATGAACAGATGATCGAGACTCAAATCTGTTCCTCGCAGCGGACGACGACGGGCTGCATATCTATTTCCGGTGCGACGCGAAACTCGAGTCGCACATCGCGAAAGCCCGGACGAACACCCACAGCCACGTAAGTCCCGGGTCTCAACGTCAGTTCCCGGCTCGTAAAGTTGCCGAGGTTACCGACCCTGTAAACTGAGACATTGGTCAGGTTGTCGGAAACCAGCGCTACCGGAACCGGTGTTACCGCGCGTTTGAGCAAGCGCGAGAGCTCGTCGCGCTGCGCCGCAAGCCGCGCGCCAATCTGTTGCATTCGCGTGATGTCGACGACCAGCAAGGTTGCCTTCTGCATGACGGACGGATTACTGAGCTTGTCAGGATCGCTTAGATACTCATCGAGTTTCTTGTGCAAGGCACTCATCTCGCGGGCATGAGAAAGGCCGTCAATCGCGAAAGCCAGGTTGCTGTCGATTTTGAGAATCTCCTCGTAGGTCGTCGCGACGGCCTCCCAGTGCTCATCCTGCTCCAGTGAATGAG
This sequence comes from uncultured Woeseiaceae bacterium, assembly GCA_947258485.1. Classification (GTDB taxonomy): domain Bacteria; phylum Pseudomonadota; class Gammaproteobacteria; order Steroidobacterales; family Woeseiaceae; genus UBA1847. The sequence goes on along the minus strand of CAMYIS010000226.1, from coordinate 16,647 downwards.
CCTCCTGCTCAAGGACACTGATGTTATCGAGCCGCAGTGCCTGGTCAACCTGCAGCAGCCCGTCGGCCGGCTCCGGCGACGTGGGGATTAACCGCTCTGCCATGCGAAATGCCGCCCTTGCAGCGAGGTAGTCGCCAGCGGCCAGTGCGCCGAGACCTTCACTCATGCGCTGGTCGAACTCCATCTCAGTACGGGTTCTCTGCACACGCGCCAGGCCGTCGACGGCGGGCTCCCAAAGAGGATCGATGGTGACCGCTTGCCTGAAACTGGTTTCGGCTGCTTCGAGCTCAATATCCTTTTCGTAGGCCAGGCCCTGTTCAACAAGCCGCATTACACTCTGAAGATTCTTGGTCCGCTCGTATCCGGCGCGCGCGACGGGACTGTTAGGAGTAATTGCCACGGCGAGCTCATAAAGACGCAGCGCCTCCGCCCTGTCCCCGTTCTCAAACGCGGTCTGGGCACCCGTGAGCGCCTTTTGAAATTCCGGCTCGATCTGGTCGAACAACGGCTCCACGACCGAAATCGCATCGAGGTAATTGGTCTCGGCAGCAGCGTAGTCCCTCTCGAGGTAAGCCCTGTCGCCTGCGGCATAAAAATCTTGTGCCCGCTTGAACTGCAAACCGGCCCAACGGTGCACGGCTCGTCGTTCCAGCGTTTCGAAATTCGACAACAACTCGCCCAAAATCATCTCCGCATTGAATCGAGCCCTGCCAGCCTCGTCGAGGCCGCTGTAATCGGCCTCGTTTTCGTTAAACAGGATCTCTTCGCCGCCGATGCCGCGGGACTCAGGTTGGTAATCACGCCTGGCCCGAGACTGACCCTGCAACAGGTCGCTTTCTTCGCTGGCATCAACCGCCGGATCTGCCGTGCTTGCCGGCGCGGCCTGCCGGCCCGCTGTCGGCGTGCGATCCGTTGAAACGGTTTGCGGCAGCAGGAATACAACCCCCAACAGCAGTATCAACAAGACACCGAGAGCGATCCCGAGCGTCTTTGCGCTGATTCCGGGTTGCGGGACCTTTGCCACCTCCGGTTGTGCCTTTGTTTGCGCCAGGCTTGCAGGATGGATCGACTCAACCGTATCCACGCGCTCGTCCGCCACGGTTGGTCGCGCCGCGATCTTGATCCTGGCGGGCCCGGGCATAAAACCCGCAGCGCGCAATTCCGCCAGGACGCGCTCAGCGTCCGGTCGTTTCGCCGCGTCTTTGTCCAGCATACTGGCGACCAGCTGCTGCAAAGCCAGCGGAACGTCTGAACCGTCGGCTGCCTGCAGCGGCTTCGGCGTATGGCTTTGAATATCGCTGGCTGTCTGCGACGATGAATACGGGGAACGGCCGCTGACCAATTCATAAATCAAGCCACCCAACGCGAAAATATCATCGGACGGCTGCGCGGCTTCGCCGGCAAGCGACTGCGGGCTCCGGGCAATCAGCGAGCCACCGCCTTTGTGCGCACCGACTTTCGATGCCACGCCGAAGTCGCTGAGATAGGGCGCACCGTTCCGGTCCAGAAGAATATTGGATGCCTTTATATCCCTGTGCACGACCCCTTTGCCGTGCGCGTAGCGCAACGCGTCGGCGATCAATCCGATCGGGGCAAGTACCTGTTGCAGCGGTTTCCCCGCGAGCTCGCCGAGGTCAGGGCCATCGATGTATTGCTGGCTATAAAAAGCACGATCCGCGTCACCGTGAAATTCGAACACGCGCACGATGTGCGCATGCATGAGGCGAATATTGGTTTGCCACTCTCCACGCAGACGTTCGGCAGCGCCGGGTTCCTCGCCTGCTATCTTGAGGGCGACTGCCGCGCCGGTAAGCCGGTCCTTTGCCAGCCATGTCTCTGCCTCACCACCGCCACCGAGATGTCGGTCTAGCGTGTATCTGTCGGCTAGCTGGATTCCTTTGCTGAGTTGCGGCATCGCGTACGATTAGTCACTGCTCATGTTACAGCGTGCTTTCAGCAGTACGAACCGGAGCAATCACGTCGGCGGCCTGGCTAAAACCCGTCTCCGCCTCGTAAATTTCCTTCAGCAACTTGCGCCAGCTTTCGTATTGCGCAGCTGCGGTTCCCGTCAGGCGCCGCTCCTGACCTTCGACATTGACGACCATGGGGGCCGCTTCGGCGCCGAAGGACTCGGACAACTCCGCGATCGTATCAAGGTGCAGGCTCGCCTCGCTGTTGCGCTGAAATCCGCCAATCACACGATTCAAACCTTCGTAGATACCCATATTCTGCAGGCCGCGATTCACGTTCCTTGTCCTGCGGTTCGAGCTATTTGTGTCGATTGCCAGCGAACCAGCCAGGACCACAACACCGACCAGCGCCTGCATACGTGCCGAGCGTTTCACCTCACGAAAATCGACGGCCTCCTGGCGGGAATTCTTGCGCCAACTGCGATACGGAATCGCGATGCCGTAGTAGAAATTCGCGTAGTGCTCGTTAAGCGTGTCAACAACCAACCGGTCCCGCTCGCGAATCTGGCGCAGGCGCATTACAGCGGGGTCATTCTCGGCCGGCAAGCGATTGATGCTGACCAGGCCATCTTCGCCTGCCTGCAGGTGCTCACCGTAGGCCAACGGCGACATGTCTGCGAAAAACTGCAGTTCGGAGACCTGCCGTGTCTGCTGCAATTGCCTGGCAGGCAATTGTGCGACGAAGGCCTGCAGGTCGTTTGAAATATCATTGAATACTTTCTGGTACGGATCCCGCCGGCGATCGCGGCGCTCCGAGTAGGAGGTCTTGCCGGTTTGCGTCTCGTAAGACTTTTCGAACCAGTGCCGACCCGTCGCGTCGTCGACCGAGATGTTCAGGGTGACGAACTCACCATCCGACTTTTCGATTTCGCCGCTGATGATGACGTCGGTAAACGCACGCCGCGAAGGGATAACGCGAACCGCACCCCAATGCCCGGTACCTTGCAGGGTTGTCTTCAGATGGTAGGCGAGGAATTTCGTTTCGGCGGTGCGTATCTCTTCGAAAACGCGTGTCTTTTGCGGATCATTGTCTAAGAACGCGATAAGTAAGAAAATCCTGCCCATGGTTCGCAATGTAACCTCTTACATTCCCTTGTACTTGCGGTATTCCTCCCAGAGGCGTTCGCGCAATTCAGGATCGTCTTCTGCCAACGCAGCTTCTCGCAGCTGCTTGGCCACAATATCGTCGTCCATCATGACCTTAATGTCGTCCGGCGTACGTTTCACGATTTCGCCCTCACTCATGCCTGCAAGAGGGTCGCTGGCTCCCGCGGCGCCACCGCCGCCACCGCCACCGCCACCGCTGGCCCCGCCCTGGGCACCGGCCGCCTGTTCACCCAGGCTGATATTGCCGCCCGATCCGCTTCCGGACCCGGTTCCATAGCCTTCGGTGTTTCGGCCGACGGTCTCTATGTCGCGTTGCTCTTCCATCAAGACTTCATCGAAGTCCCCGACGGACTCGTCCAGTTCCTTACCCAGCTGTTCGGCGCGCTCGGCATCGCCACCCGGGAATTCCCCGACGCCGCCCGACTGATCACCTTCGCAGCCCATGCCACCGCCGATGCCGCCACCGACTACGCCGCCATCACTGCAGTCGCCCCCAGCACCACCGCCACCGTCCCCGGGAATTTCCACGCTGTCCATGGGCCCGGAGCCGCCGGACCCGCCAGAGCCGCCCGACGACCCACCCGAGGGGCTCCCTGACGAACCCCCGTCCATGCCGCCGCCTGACGAACCGCCAGGCATTCCGCCTCCGGGCATACCGCCGCCTGACGAACCACCGGGCATGCCGCCACCCGACGAACCACCGGGCATGCCGCCACCCGACGAACCGCCGGGCATACCGCCGCCTGACGAGCCGCCACCGGGAAGCTCGATCCCGCCGCCGCCCGAACCGCCGCTGCCGCCGCCACTGACGCTCACCGACGCGCAACCCGTCGCGAAAACGGCCGAAGCTACAATGGCGATGCAGGCCCTCGGGAATGATTTTCGGAACCGGATTGGGTGCGTCTGGTGCATGATCTTAGGCCTCTCGGAAAAGATTGACGGCGAAAACACCGACTTTCGCTACCTATTCATAGGTTTGAGCGCTACCGGGACGTTATGTTCCGCAGAGATCACGATAATACGCGCCATGAGCACGATCAACTCCTAAGCTCTTGATACTGTTAAGTCGCGCCGCCACCCGGCTTTCTAAACAGGATCAGTGACAGGTCGTCCGGTTTGCTGGGTTCGCCGTCATCAGCCGTGTGCATGCGTTGTGAGGCCAGACCGATTCGTCAACGTGCACGTTGTCCATCAGTCCGTCGCTGGCAACGATGACCGTGTCACGCGGGTTGAGTTTGACCGTGGCACCGACATCTATGCGCATATCGGTCGTGCCCAGGAAATTCGACACCAGGTGCCGGTCCGCGTGGTGCAGCGCGTCGCGCTCATCCAGAAATCCCGCCTCGACGGCGAATCCCGTGGGCGAATGCGCCGTCGTCTGGAGCCTGATGCGCCCGCGCTGGCCGACAATGATCGCCTCGGAATCACCGATCTGGTATGACCGCGCGACCAGCCCTTCGATCGTAACAACGGTCATCGTCGTCGCCGAGCCGTTGGCAAGCGCCAATACCGCTTCGTTCGCGGCCTCGATACCATTCAGTATGGCCGTTCGCAGTAACATGGTCTTGTCGATCGCGGACTGCAGGGACGCCGCAAGCGTCGTGACAGCCGTCAGCGACGCGCGCTTGCCTGCCGGCAATCCGCCGGCGCCATCAGCAACCACGAGTACGGCAGCGCCAGGGCCGTAGGGGATGATTGCAACCGAATCTTCATTCTCGGTTTCCTTACCCGGCTCCCGGCAGGAATAGGCTATTGCAATGCCGCCCGCGACATCCGCCTGTAATTGTTGCGGCTCGTCAGCCGCATCCAGCAACAGGATATCTTCGACCCGTTTCCTCATCGGCGGTCCTTGTAAATCCTACTTGCGTCGCACGGGCTCCCGGCACCACGCGCAGAAGTTCCAGAATTCCCGCGCAATGCCCCAATTGCAAGCCTTGCACGACTGTTTGCTGCCTTTCAGCTTCCAGGGTCGTCGCACTTTCACCCTGCACCATGGGCAATAGCGCATGAATTGCATCAAAGGACCACGGCAGCGGTCGTTGGCGCAGCGCGCCGTATAGCGCTTGTCCGGGTAATGACGCGTCGTCTCTTCCACAAAGCCCTGCCCATAGCACCACGCGCAGTAGTCCCAGTCGTTCTTAACACCGCGTTCACAGCGGGGGCAGCTCGAGGGCATCCTGGACTCGGAACCGCGCGCCGGATTGTCGAATCCGCACCACGGACATGCCTGCATGCTCTCCGACACTGGCCCTTCGCAACGCCGGCAGTGATGCCGAGTATCCAGGACCTTGCGAAACTGCCGTTGAAACTCGCGCCACTGCAATTGCCGCCACGACGTGCCGCGACGGCTGCCATTTTTCGCTTTCGGCCGTTTTTGTTTGCGGGCGTGACTGTGTGACCGCTCGAAATCGGATTGCATCTGCACGGCGTCGCGATAGCGTTTCGCCGGATCGAGTTGTATGGCCTTCCTGAGTACTTCGATCACCTCGGGCCGAACGCGTGCGCTGAGCTTGTCGTAACCCGCCATCGGCCACTCGAAAGGCCATTCCGGTAATTTGCCCGAGAACATGCGGTACAAAACCAGCCCCATCGAGAATACGTCCGATTGAAATTTCGGACGCCCCATCGCCTGTTCCGGCGCGATGTAATCGATCGTGCCCGAGCCTGAAGCCTTGAGCGTCCGCAAACTGAGTTTCGCGAAACCGAAGTCGCCAAGCTTGAGCCGATTGCCGGCGAACAGGATGAAGTTCTCCGGTTTGATGTCGCAGTGAATAATTCTGTGATCATGGGCATGGGCCAGTGCGGCGAGCCCCTGGCCAGCCAGGTCCAGCGCCCGGGCTGTCGATGTCCGCCGTTCAATGCGATCCGCGAGCGACTCCAGGCCCAATTCCATGGCGATGACGAAGTGGCCATCGATATAACTCGCGTTAAGCACGGGCAGGATATTCGGATGCCTGAGCTTGGTTGCGACACGAACTTCGTGCAGGAATTCCTCGTGCCCGGTCTGGTCGTCTTTTTTCGGGATCTTTAGCGCGACCCTGATGTTTTGAATCGTGTCATACGCTCGATAGACATCCGCGAGAGGACCCGACGCGACGCGGCCAAGAATTCGATACTTGCCGATTTTTTGCCGCGCTCTGAGCCTCAATGTTTCTGTTCCACGGCGCGCACGCGATTCACTGCATCCTGCCAGCCCTGCAGCAAACGCTCCCGCTGCTCTGTGCTCATCTCCGGCCTGAAAATCTCATCGCGTTGCCATAACGCCGATAATTCACCAACGGACTTGACGACGCCGGCACGGTAACCGGCCAGGTAAGCAGCACCCAGCACGGTCGATTCGACGTTTGTCGGCCGTTCCACGGGAATGTCGAGTACATCGGCGAGAAATTGCAGGAACCAGTCGTTCGCCACCATGCCGCCGTCCACACGGATGACGCTCGGCTTGATCCCGTCGTCGGACATCGCATCAATCAAGTCACGAGTCTGGTAGGCGACGGCCTGCAGGGTCGCGGTCACGATTTCATCCCGACCGCTGCCGCGGGTCAGTCCCAGGATTGCACCACGCGCGTCGGGATCCCAGTACGGTGCTCCGAGACCGGCGAACGCCGGTACTACGTGAACTTCCGCGACGACCCCGGTCCGCCTTGCGATCGCTTCAGAATCAGCCGCCGAATCGATTATGCGAAGCTCATCCCGCAACCATTGCATCGCCGATCCGGCGACGAAAACACTGCCCTCCAGACCGTAGGTCACCTTCCCGTCGATGCGCATGGCAACCGTCGTCAACAGCTGGTTCTCGGAACGCAGGGCTTTGTCTCCCGTGTTAGCAATCACGAAACAACCGGTTCCATAGGTGCTTTTGGTCATGCCGTCGCTGAACCCGGCCTGTCCGATCAGCGCTGCCTGCTGATCGCCGGCGATCCCTGAAACCGGCACCTGGCCGCCCAGGCAAGCATCGATCGCAGTGCCAAAATCTGCGGCGCAGTCGCGCACGTCCGGCAGCAAAGAGCGCGGTATGGAAAATATCTCGAGCAAGTCGTCGTCCCATTGCTGGGTGTGGATATTGAAAAGCAACGTGCGTGAGGCATTCGTTGCGTCGGTCGCGTGCACGCGACCACCGGTCAACCGCCAGAGCAGAAAGCTGTCTATCGTGCCGAAAGCCAGCTTTCCGGCTTCCGCACGTTTGCGGACGCCGTCGACGTTGTCGAGAATCCAGCCGACCTTTGTCGCGGAGAAATACGGATCCAGGCGCAGCCCGGTCTTGTCTGTTATTTTCGATTCGAGGCCATCGTCTTTCAGTGACTGACAAAACGCCGCCGTCCGCCGGTCCTGCCACACGATCGCGTTGTAGACACAATCGCCGGACTCACGATCCCAGATAAGTGTTGGGTAACAGCCGTGACCGAATCCCATATGGCTTCCGGGTCGTGTTCAACCCAGCCGGGCTGCGGATAGATCTGCGGGAATTCCTGTTGCGCATGTGCCACGACCTGCGCCCCATGGTCATACAGGACGGTGCGGCTGCTGCTGGTCCCCTGGTCGATCGCTAACAGGTATTTCTTGCTCATGCCACTTCCGCCTTTGCTTTAAACAGCGGTTTTTCTATGTTCATTTTTCTACCCGCCTCGTCGGGCCAGGGCTGCTCGCCCTGCTTTGCAACGTACTTTGCGATGAGTTCCCGAATCTCATCCGGCCATGGTGCCACGCGACGTACTTCCAGATCGACATGCAGATTCATCCACTCCGCTGTCGCCACAAGGTACTTTTGATCGGCATGATACATCCGCATGAACTGGTGAATGCGCTTTTCGTCGAAAGCGAGAACCTGGGACGTAACGATGTACGGGTCCGCTTCCGATAACTCCCGTTGCCAGGTGATATGTGATTCGACAGCGAAAGTCGAGCTGCTGTGAGTCCTGATGTATTCATCGGTCAGACCAAAGTGACTCCATAAAAAGTCGACACCCTGATCGAACGCAAGCACGTAGTAGGGTCGACACCCTGATCGAACGCAAGCACGTAGTAGGCAACGTTCATATGATTGTTGATATCGATCCACTCGGGCAGGACCTGCCCGCGTGCTACTTCGGTCCCCAGCATTTCGGTTTTTGGCATCGGCTTCAATCCTCGCTCAGTTCAGCAATGCCCGAAAAATACGTCAGCGCCTTCGGGTTCGCCAAAGCCTCGGTATTTTTCACGGGTTCTCCATGAACGACCGAGCGCACGGCCAGTTCGACTATTTTGCCGCTCTTGGTACGCGGTATTTCCGGAACTGCGATTATCTTGGCGGGTACGTGCCGGGGCGTCGTATTTTCCCGAATAACGGCCCGGATCCGTTTCTGCAACTCCGCATCGAGGTCCGTGCCATCCCGCAGGGCGACGAAAAGAACGACGCGCACGTCGTCCTTCCAGTTTTGCCCTATCGCGAGGCTCTCGACGACCTCGTCCAGTTTCTCGACCTGCCGATATATCTCGGCCGTGCCAATGCGGACCCCGCCTGGATTAAGGATGGCGTCCGAACGACCGTATATGATGATGCCACCATTATCGGTGAGCTCGGCGAAATCGCCGTGCGCCCAGACTCCGGGGAAACGCTCGAAGTAGGCGGCGCGGTAGCGTGAACCGTCATCGTCGTCCCAGAACCCTACCGGCGCTGACGGAAAAGGCTTCGTACAGACGAGTTCGCCGTGCTCCCCGACCACGGGCCTGCCTTCTTCATTGAAAATCTGCACGGCCATCCCCAACCCACGACATTGCAATTCGCCGCGTCGAACCGGAAGCACGGGATTGCCCAGCGCGAAGCAGCTCAATATGTCGGTTCCACCCGAGATCGAAGCGAGTTGAAGGTCGTCACCAATCGCATCGTAGACGAAGTCGAAACTCTCCGGCGCGAGCGGCGAACCCGTCGAGAGTACCGTACGCAGTTCGGGCAGCTGGAACTCCTCCCCGGGACGGACGCCGGCTTTCTCCAGCGCAGAAATATACTTTGCGCCTGTGCCGAAAATGGTGACGCGCTCGCGAGCGGCCATTTCCCACAGTATGCGTCCGTCTTTCCAGAACGGCGAGCCGTCGAAAAGCACCAGCGTGGCGCCCGCTGCCAGCCCACTGACCAACCAGTTCCACATCATCCAGCCGCAGGTCGTGAAATAGAACAGCCGATCCCCGGCGCGTATGTCGGTGTGTAACACATGTTCTTTCATGTGTTGCAGCAATGTCCCGCCGTGTCCGTGGACGATGCACTTTGGAACGCCCGTCGTACCCGACGAGAACATGATGTACAGGGGATGATCGAAGTCGACCGGTACAAAAGAAATCGATGAAGCGGCAGCCGCGAACTCGCCCCAGCTGACAGCGCTACCAGGCGATGTGTCCGATGGGAGCTTGTCCACGAATGGAACAATGACGACGCGTTCGATGTCCGGTATTTTTTCCATTACGCCTTCGACTATCAAACGCGTGTCAAAAATCTTGCCGTTATAGACGTAGCCGTTGGGCGCGAACAGGACCTTGGGCTGTATCTGGCCGAAGCGGTCAACGACACCGTTTATCCCGAAGTCCGGCGAGCACGAAGACCAGACAGCGCCGAGACTGGTTGTCGCGAGCATTGCGACAACGGCCTCGGGACAGTTGGGCAGATAACCGGCGACGCGATCGCCCTTGCCGACGCCGCATGATCTGAGCCCGGCCGCAATAGATGCGACCTCAGCGCGAAGCTGGGTGTGGCTGAGCTCGCGACGCGCTCCATTTTCGCCGAAAAATACAATTGCCGTTGTGTCCCAGTCATGGCGCAGCAGGTTGCCGGCATAGTTCAGCTGACTGCCGTCGAACCAGCCGGCATCCATCATGTTTTCCGGGCGCAACAGCGTCTCATCGGCCTTCTTGTCGAAACGAATCTCGCAGAAATCACAGACTGCTTCCCAGAACATGGGCGAATCATCCACCGACCACTGATAGAGTGATTCGTAATTGTCGAATCCAGTCTCTCGCATGAATCGGTACATGGCCGATTCACGAACGCGGTTCGCGTCAGGTGACCAGATGACTGGATTACTCGCCATAGTCTTATTCGTCGGATACGTAGGTGCCTTCGGTCGAGCCAGTATCCATAAATACTGCCTTGTGTCCATGTCCCTTACAGGGTGATACTGAGTCCATGTCAACCGCGATTTTGGCAATCACCACAGGCATCGTCGTTGTGCTACTGGGCGCCTGGATCTGGGTGGCCAGGAGAGGCCTTCGCCCTGTGCCGGCGCAGCTCAAACCCGGTCGTCCATTGCCTGATTTTCATGCCACTGACGAACAAGGGGATCCGGTTCGATCAACTGCACTGCACGGCGCGCCGGCCGTTATTCTTTTCGTGCGCGGCAACTGGTGCCCGTTCTGCAGCGCCCAGGTCAGCAACCTGACGAAATACTACAAGGACATCATCGACCTTGGTGCCAGGCTGGTACTGCTGACACCGAAGCCGCTGGAAACGACGCGCCGCGTAGCCCGGTTCTTCGAGGTCGAGTTCGACTTCTGGCTCGACGATTCCCTGGCGGTCACCGATCAGCTTGGATTATTGCTTAAAGCCGGCGTGCCTACCGACTACAACAAGGAATACGGGCGAGATACGATCTGGCCCACCGCCCTCGTCGTCGATGCGGCAGGCGTCATTCGCTATACCGCGCTATCCAGGAAGATGTCGGACCGTCCGGAACCGGAGCTGCTGTTGCGGGAACTGAAAAAGACGCTCAGAACCTGACGCCGACGGCGCCGCAAAGAAAACGCATGAACGGCTCTGCGGCCCTGAATGATGTTTCGACGTTACGCTGGAACTGCGGTTTCAAACAGTCTTTCGTTTCGAGCTCTTTGACGGCGATGAAACTCTTGCGCCGGATATCGTCGATGCACTCATGGTCTTTGTCAAAACCGCGTGGCGGGCGCACGAGCGATTCGCCACCAAGCTCAAACTGCCGTTTGAACGAGCGATCGCTCATGACACGTTTCCACTCGGCCGGTCGTGTCGCTATGCGTTCGCGAATCTGGCGCAACGGATCGGAATCCGGCCGCCACATGCCGACACCGATAAAGGCCTGGTCCGGTGCTACGTGAACGTAATAGCCCGGTGAGTGCACGTCTTTGGCCCGTTCATGACGAAACTGAATGCCAATGTTGGTCTTGTAAGGCGTTTTGTTTTTCGAGAATCGCGTGTCCCGGTACACGCGCATCAGCGAGCCACCGACACGTGTTGGCATGGCCACGAAATGTGGCGCAATATCTGCCAGCGGATCCTGCATTGACTGAATAAACCGAAGCGCAACATCGAGGACCCGCTCTTCGTAGCGGCCCTTGTGTTCCTGGAACCATTCACGATTATTGTTGGCGGCGAGCTGCTCAAGGAAGCGGATCGTCTCCGGATAGAACCTGGCATAGCGAGGCGCCACGATTAACAGCTGTCAGTGCCCGCACCAGGATGCGGATACATATCCGATTCGTCCTCGCCCTCTCTCGGCGTAAGGCAGGCGAAGTCCTTTTCTACGAGGACCTGCAGTGTGGCGCCGTCATCCAGGACCTGTTCGCCGGGCAAGGAAACCTGCTCGGTGGTGGCCCATGCGAGGACCGCCGCTTCGGGCAAGCGAACCGTGACTGCGTTGTCGGAGAAGAATGCGGCGGGTTTGACACTGGCTGGACTGCTTTCAACCCGATATTCAAGCGACCTGCCGCCCGGGAAACCCGTTATTGCTGCCACGACACCGCTTTCGCGCAATGCATCGACCTCGCCACGCGAGAGGCGCAATCGGATGGAATTGTCTTTGATCCGGAGTTTCAACTGACTTTTTCTTATTGGCCAACAGTCGATGATCGTATGGCGCGGCAGTAATGTTCGATCGTAAATACGTGCAGGCATAACGAGAGGGCCACCAGCGGCTGGCAGCCTGGTTGAACAAGCGCGAATTGGCAACGCGCCGATCTTCGCTACAAGAACAACCTAGTCGGCAATAACGTTTTCGGCCTGCGGTCCTTTTTGTCCTTGCGTCACTTCCATCGTGACTTTCTGTCCTTCCTTGAGGGTCTTGAAGCCTTCCATCTGGATCGCGGTATGATGCACGAATACGTCCTGCCCACCTTCACGCTCGATGAAACCAAATCCCTTGTCACTCTTTCGCCTGACATAACTACCTCTTAACTTGCTATCCGTCACAAGGACGGTTCCAACGCCGCGCCATGGTGGTCGAGGCTCGAGAAATGGTACCCCCTATTGCCTCGCATTTCACGTGATATTGTTCGGCGCGTCACGCCTGATGCTGAATATACTGCTCGCCGAGTTTGTCGACGCGGTCGCAGCCGAGCAACGCCATCGCCCGTTCGAGTTCGGTGCGCAGCAGCAAAAGACCGCGTTCAACGCCTGCCTGACCACCAGCCGCCAGTGGATAGAGATAGCCACGACCGATACTGCAGGCGTTCGCTCCCAGCGCCAGGGCTTTGGCGACGTGTGTGCCACGACGGATACCGCCATCGCAGATGATTTCCAGGCGGTCGTGCAGCGCATCCGCGACCGCTGCAATGCAATCGACCGGCGCCGGTGCCGATTCGAGCTGGCGACCGCCGTGATTGGAAAGCATGACCGCAGTCGCACCCGAGTTCGCGGCTTTGCGGCAATCAGCAACGGTCTGTACACCCTTGATGACCAGCGGACCCTCCCACTGGCCGGCGAGCCACTCGACGTCTTTCCAGGTCAACGAGCGATCGAACTGGCTGTTGATGTATTCGACCACTCCGCTATCGATTTTCGCACCCGCGTCGCTACTCGTAATATTGACGAGGTCGAGGTCCTTTCGGACCAATGCCCGGTAGAGCCATCCGGGATGTCGCGCGTAGCTGATCGCGCTACGCCACTTGAATTTTGGGGGCGCAGACATGCCATAAACGATGTCGCGTTCCCGGTTGCCGGCCAGCGGCGTATCAACCGTCAGGCACAGCGCCGCGTATTTCTTTTCCTTGCTGCGATCGATGAAGTCCTGCGTCAGTCCCCGGTCTTTGAAGACGTAAATCTGGAACATCTTCGGGCAACGTCCCGCATCCGCCGCATCCTCGATTGTCGTCGTGCCGAGCGTCGACAAGCTGTAGATCATTCCGAATTTCTCGGCGGCACGGACGACAGCGGGCTCGCCGTCACGGTGGAACAGCTTGGATGCGCCGGTCGGCGCAATCATGACGGGCCAGTCGACGGCTTGCCCAAACAGCGTTGACTTGAGGTCTATGGTACTGACGTCCGAGAGTTGCGAGGGCAGAAGCTCGTAGTCATTAAACGCATCTGTGTTGCGAGCAAGCGTCCATTCGTCGTCAGCACCACCGTCCATGTAGTGGAACACCGGTGCCGGCAGTCTGCGGCGCGCGATACGCCGGAAGTCCATGATGTTGTTGCAGTCTTTGATTCGCATAGGCTGAGATTAGCACGTAAAACCAACTTGCCTGATTGCACTTCCCGGCAGTGTTCGTGCATTGACGACCTGATCGCGATCACTGACTGCCATGCTGCTTCTGAGCCTGTTAAGATTGTTCGCCGAGTGCCGCAATCGGCAGGCGCTCCTGGAAATGGATGATGACGTGGAAAAATACGCACAGGATCGCGCGGTCGCGACTTGGCTACTTCTCTGTTGCGGACTCGTTTTTGCGATGGTTGTCCTGGGCGGCTTCACACGCCTGACCGGGTCCGGGCTTTCGATGGTCGACTGGCGGCCATTGATGGGCATTCTGCCACCGATGAGCGACGCGGAGTGGCAACGCGTGTTCGGGCTTTACCAGCAGTCGCCCGAGTTTCAAAACGTCAATTCCCACATGGATGTCAACGCATTCAAGGGCATCTACTGGCTGGAATACCTGCATCGACTGCTGGGGCGGACGATTGGCATCGTTTTTCTCATACCGTTCGTCGTTTTCGTTATCAGGGGCTACATTCAGAAGCAGGAGTGGCCGAAATACCTGCTGATGTTCGTCCTGGGCGGACTACAGGGCCTGCTTGGCTGGTACATGGTGAAGAGTGGCCTCATCGATGTGCCGCGGGTCAGCCAGTACCGCCTCACCGCACACCTGGTCGCCGCGTTTCTTATTTACGCGTACATGTTCTGGGTGGCGATGTCTTTGCTGTTTCCGGCACCCGCATCCGCCGCAAAGCATCCCTGGTACCGCAGAACGCTCGCCCTCACTGCGCTGGCGTCCGTGACGATTGTTTCGGGCGGCTTCGTCGCCGGGCTCAAGGCCGGCAAGATCTACAACACGTTCCCTATGATGGGTGACTACTGGTTACCGCCGGGATTGATGGCCCTCGAGCCGTTCTGGCGGAATTTTTTCGACAACATGACGACGGTGCAGTTCGATCATCGCTGGCTTGCGATCACAACTTTCGTCGCCATCGTGGTCTATTGGTTCCATGCCCGGAAAGCAGATTTGCCAACACGCGCGCGGCCCGCTGTGAACGCGCTGTTGCACACGTCTGTGCTGCAGGTTGCTCTCGGCATCGCTACCCTGTTGCTCGCCGTTCCGGTCGTGCTCGGGGCCGCACACCAGGCCGTGGCCATGCTGCTTTTCACGGTCGCGCTTTACCTGGTTCACGCCCTGCGGCGTGCCTGAGCGTCAAACCACAGTGCAATTTCGGCAATTACCCATGGCCGGGCGCGGCAAAATCGAGGACGATTTGTACCTATGATTACAGACACCGACCAATCGCAGGGCCATACCGGCGTCTGCTTCGACACGGATCTCATAGTGCGTTATGGCGGCCGGGGGCCGCGTTACACCTCATATCCGACAGCCCTGCAGTTCAGCGACAGCGTAACGGAAGACGATTACAAACGTCACGCCATCGCGAGCAACGACAGCGACGTGCCGTTGTCGTTGTACGTGCACATCCCGTTCTGTCACTCGCTCTGCTATTACTGTGGTTGCAACAAAATAGTCACGCATAACCAGGCGCGCGTCGATCGCTACCTCGAGATGCTGTATCGGGAGATCGACATGCAGGCGGCGCTGTTTGATCGCAGCCGCAAGATAGAACAGTTGCATTTTGGCGGCGGCACACCGACTTACCTCGACCGTGATCAGCTCGCTGACCTTATGGATCACTTGCGTAATGCGTTCAATTTCGATGACAGCGAGAATCGCGAGTTTTCAATCGAGGTGGACCCGAGGACCGTCGACGCGGATCGCATCCGCCATCTTGCCGAACTCGGTTTCAACCGCCTGAGTCTCGGCATCCAGGATTTTGATCCCGGTGTCCAGGAAGCCGTGAATCGTGCCCAGACGCCAGATGAAGTGCGGACTCTCGTGAAAAGTGCCGTCGATTCAGGTTTCGGGTCTATTTCGTTCGACCTCATCTATGGTCTGCCACATCAGACCGTCGAGAGTTTCAATACAACGCTGGATCTGGTGATCACGATGAAGCCCGACCGGCTCGCCGTTTATAACTACGCGCACCTGCCGCAGCGTTTTAAAGGTCAGCGCATGATCAACGCCGACGATATCCCGTTGCCCGAAACCAAGTTGGAATTATTGCGCCACACGATCGACAAGCTGTGTGATGCCGGCTACGTCTACATCGGTATGGATCATTTCGCATTACCAGGCGACGAGCTCGTCGAAGCTCGCGGCAACGGCACGCTGCAGCGCAACTTCCAGGGTTATTCAACGCACCGCCATTGCGACCTCGTTTCGCTCGGTGTCAGCGGCATTAGCCATATTGGCAACCTGTTTGCGCAGAACGCTATAACGACTATGGAATACGAGGCGTTGATCGAAAGCGGCGAAATGCCAATACGGAAAGGTATTGAAGTCGACGACGACGATTTGCTACGCGCCGACGTCATCCAGGCATTGATGTGCTACGACAGCCTGTCATTCGACGATTTCGGCGCCGGGCACGGTATCGATTTTCGCAGGTACTTCGCCACCGAGATCAAGCGGCTGGCGCCCCTCGCCGAAGACGAACTCGTTGAAGTGAGCGACTCCGGTGTCGCCATTACGCAAAAAGGCCGCTTATTGCTCAGAAGTATTGCGATGGTCTTTGACCGTTATATCGACCAGGCCGAGAACGACAACCGCTTCTCGAAAGCCATCTGACGCGCGCTAGCCGACTTCGGTCAGCCAACCGTGGGTATCCTTTGCGAGACCGTACTGAATATCCTGCAGCACTTTCTGTAGCTTTGCCGTGTTGGCACCGGGGTTACCGTCGCGTACAGCAATCTCTTCTCCGTTGTAAACGAGTGCGCCGACGGGCGACAGGCAGGCCGCCGTGCCGGATAAGGTCGCCTCATAGGTCGATACCCATTCGAGCAACTCGGCAACCGTGAAGTTCTTCTCACTGATTTTGTAGCCAAGTTCAGCGCCAAGCTTCAGGATCGAATCGCGTGTCATTCCGTGCAGGAAAGATGCATCGAGTGGCTTGGTGATGATCTCGTCGTCACTGATCAGGAGAAAGTTCGCAGCGCCCGTCTCCTGCACGTCCCCGTTCGGACAGAACAATACCTGATCCACACCGTATTTCTCCTTGGCGTCGAGCGTTGGGCCAAGCGCAGCGGCGTAGTTGCCACCC
>CAMYIS010000225.1 GCA_947258485.1 uncultured Woeseiaceae bacterium | reverse complement strand
GATGGAATGCATGGGCAGGTAGGTGCGGCGCACGTTCTCGAACTCGGACTTGATCTTCTCCTCGGAGGGATCGACAACGAGCGTCGTGCGCTCCCCGAAAACCAGCTCCTCGACTTCAACGAAGCCAAACAGCTCGCCATGACCAACGCTCCGGGCATAGACCTCGTATACCTGTCCCTGGCTCATGAAGACGACCTTGAAAAGTTGCTTGCTACTCATAATCGGCGCCGAAGTGGTATAGAGAAATCCGGATATGGCCGAGTTTAGCGGAAAACAAGGCCTTAGCGCGCAATATCGGCTTCGATTATGTGAACTGCGTAGCAGCCTATCTCCTTGATTCATTGCACAATTGACCGGAATTGAAGAGGGCAGGTATGGCACTCCAACTCAAGATCGTCAGTGAGCACCGCGAATTAGTGAGCAACGACGCCGAGCGCGAATTCCGTGAGGAAGGCGGCACGATCGGCCGGTCGTTGGAGAATGACTGGATTTTGCCGGATCCCGATCGTTACATCTCGGGTCGCCACGCGACAATCGATCATAAAGCCGGCATGTATTACCTGCTGGATACGAGCAGCAATGGCGTTTACGTCAACGACGAGGTTGAACCGATCGGCAGGGGCAATCCGCGACGCCTGTTTGACGGAGACCAACTGCGCATGGGCGACTTCGTGTTCGCCGTGTCACTCGACTCCGGTGAAAGCCTCGCGATGCCGCTCGATGAGGAGCCCTCGGTAGCACCGGATCATGTCGAACAATTTGTCGATGAAGTTTCGCTGAAGACGGGCGTCAAATTACTCGATGAGGAAGAGATTACGGGTGACGATGAATTTCAGTCCGTCCTGTTCGGTGATTCACCTGAAGAATCATTGTCACCACCGCCGCCCAAACCCATACCGGAGCCCGAGCCGGCGGCAAATGACGCGAAGCCCGCGCGCAAGAAAGCAGCGGCGCTAAGTGTTTCGGCCGAAGATCTCTTCGACTCATTCCTGGATGGTCTCGGCATTAATCGTGCCGAGCTTCATCCCTCCATTAATCGCCCCGAGATGATGCTCAAAGCTGGTCACGTGTTGAGTGAATTCGTCGATGGCATCATCAAACTGTTGGCGGCCCGCGCGAACCTCAAGAATACATTCCGCCTGGATCAGACCACCTTACTGCCACAGCACAACAATCCCCTGAAGTTCTCGGAAAGCCGCGGTGACCTGATCAAACAGCTACTGGTCGGCGATGAGGGCGATTATCTCGGTGCCAAGGACGCAGTCCACGAGGTTTGCAACGATCTTCTGAATCACCAGAATGCCTTCCTCGATGCAATGAACAGCGCGTTCATTGAATTCTCCGAACGTTTCGAACCGGATGAACTCCAGGACGGCTTCGACCGCGCATTGTCGGGCGGCAAACTGTTTTCTTTCTCGAACAAGTCCAAGTACTGGGATCTTTATTGCGATCTCTACCCGATCATTACCGAGAAAGGCGGCGGCCGATTCCCGCAGATGTTTGGCGAGGAGTTTGTCAGAGCATACGAGCGCCAGGTGGCCGAGTACCAGCGGCATGACCGTGAAGGTCAGGAAGTCAGGAAACCCGTCAGCGAGCAATCGGCCATCAGCGAATCTGATTTGATGGTCACCCAGAAACTGGCCCCGCGGACGATCCCGCGCCAGGCGCCACGCAAGGATGAAGAAGTCGCCGACGCCGTTTCAGAGACCGGCGCCAACGAGATCGATCAACAGCATGGCCGAAGAAATAGACCCGTGGGCGAGCGCGAGGCATAAACGGCCGATTTAGTCACGATTCTGCCTGTTGTCGATCAGGTCATCGACGACTCCCGGGTCTGCCAGCGTCGACGTATCTCCGAGGCTGCCAAAGTCATCAGCGGCCACCTTTCTCAGGATGCGCCGCATGATCTTGCCCGAACGCGTTTTCGGCAAGCCGGGCGCCCACTGAATCAGGTCGGGCTTCGCGATCGGTCCGATTTCCTTGCGCACCCATTTTTGCAGCTCTGCACGCAGTTCGTCAGTGGCTTCGATACCCTCCATCAACGTAACGTAGGCATAAATACCCTGCCCCTTGATGTCGTGTGGGTAACCAACGACCGCGGCTTCGGCCACGTTCGGGTGGGAAACAAGCGCGCTTTCGATTTCTGCCGTTCCCATACGATGGCCCGAGACATTGAGGACATCGTCGACCCTGCCCGTAATCCAGTAGTAGCCGTCTTCATCGCGACGTACGCCGTCACCCGTAAAGTAGCTGCCTTCGAAGGTCACAAAGTAGGTATCGACAAAGCGCTGATGATCGCCGTACACCGAGCGCATCTGGCCTGGCCAGCTGTCCGTAATGATCAGGTTGCCTTCGACGGCGCCTTTGAGCTCCTTGCCCTTGCCGTCCACGATCATCGGCATGATGCCGAACAGTGGCTTGGTCGCCGAGCCGGGTTTCAGCGCGGTGGCGCCTGGTAGCGGGCTGATAAGAATGCCGCCGGTTTCGGTCTGCCACCAGGTATCGACAATGGGGCAGCGCGAGTCGCCGACAACGCGGTAGTACCAGTCCCAGGCTTCGGGGTTGATCGGCTCGCCCACCGATCCAAGCAAGCGCAGACTCTTGCGCGACGTTTTCGTGACGGGTTCGTCCCCTTCCCGCATGAGCGCACGAATCGCAGTCGGTGCCGTGTAGCAAATGTTGACCTGGTGTTTGTCGCAAACCTCCCAGAACCGCGATGAGGTCGGGTAGTTCGGCACACCTTCAAACATCAGCGTGATGGCGCCGTTGGCGAGCGGCCCGTAGACAATGTAGCTGTGGCCTGTGACCCAGCCAACGTCAGCCGTGCACCAGTAGATGTCGCCCGGGTGATAGTCGAAGACATGCTCGTGCGTCATTGCCGCGAAAACGAGGTAGCCGCCGCTCGTGTGCAGGACGCCTTTGGGCTTGCCCGTGGAGCCGGAGGTATAAAGGATGAACAGCGGGTCCTCGGCGCCCATTTCCTCGCAGGGACAATCGGCGTCAACGGTTGCCTCGATTTCATGCAGCCAGGCATCGCGACCCTCGACCCAGCCCACGTCCGTACCCGTATTTTTAACGACGAGCACTTTTTCGAGCGTGGTCACGTTCGGATCGGCCGCAGCGGCATCGACATTGGCTTTGAGCGGCACGCGCTTGCCGCCGCGGCGACCTTCGTCCGCCGTTATGACGATGTTGGACTTGCAGTCGTGAATGCGGCCGGCCAGAGCATCGGGCGAAAAACCGCCGAATACCACGGAATGCACCGCGCCAATGCGGGCGCAGGCCAGCATCGCCACAGCCGCCTCGGGAATCATCGGCATGTAGATCGTTACACGATCGCCCTTTTTCGCGCCGAGTGCTTTGAGCGAATTGGCAAACCTGCACACACGTGCGTGCAAGTCGTTGTAAGTGATCTCGAGATCCCGGTCAGGATCGTCGCCTTCCCAAAGTATGGCGACATCTTCGCCCTTGGTCGCCAGGTGGCGATCCACGCAGTTGTAGCAGACGTTCAGAGAGCCATCGTAATACCAGCGAATGTGCAGGTCGTCTTTGGCAAAGGATACGTCCTTCACCTTCGTGAATGGCTTAATCCAGTCGATTCGCTGGGCTTGCTCCGCCCAGAACCCCTCGTTGTCTTCGATCGAACGCGCATACATCGCTTCGTACTCGGCCTCGTCGATCAGTGCGCGTTTTTTTACTGCTTCCGGAACTGGATAAACTTGCTCTACCATGTTGCCTTGCCTTTCTTTTATCGGTTTCTTATGTGTTTCGCTCGTTGCAATAAGCGTTGCGCCTGCACGAGATGCGGCCGATCAATCATTTTCCCGTCCAGCCCAATCGTCCCGGCGCCCGGGTTTGCTTCGAACAACTCGACGATGCGTTCAGCGCGTTCGATCTCAGCCGTCGAGGGCTCGAACGCGGTATTGATTGCATCGACCTGCGCCGGGTGAATCGCCAGCATTCCGCTGAATCCATCCCGATGCGCATTCGCCGCATAGCGTAGCAGTCCCTCGTGATCACGGAAGTCCGTAAAGACCGTATCTATTGCCGTAACTTCCGCGGCCGCCGCCGCCAGCAAACAGAGCGAACGTGCCATCTCGAAGGTGGGGAGCCAGTTGCCCCGCTCGTCACGATTCGCGCTCGCGCCCACTGCAACACTGAGGTCTTCTGCACCCCAGGACAGGCCGTAAAGCCGTTCCGTCGAACCCGCGTAGCCGTGCAGCGTGAACAAAGCCTCAGGCCGTTCCGTGCAAAGCACGATTATCCGGGTCTGCCCCTGCTCGATTCCGTGCCTCTGCTCGAGTTCATCGATGCGTCGCGCCAGCGCGATGGCATCGGCGGCGCTGCGCGCTTTGGGCAGGACAATGCCCGCTGGTGCAGCGGGCATGACGGCTTCCAGGTCGGCGGCAGCATCCTCATTATCGAGCGGGTTGATTCGTACCCAGACGTTTTGCTTGCCCTGCAAGTACTCGGACGCCATAAGGCGCGCATCGGCTCGCACTTCAGGCACAACCGCGTCCTCCAGGTCGAGGATTAGCGCGTCCGCGCCCGTATCGCCGGCTTTTTTCATCTTGCGCTCGCTGTCGGCCGGAACGAACAGGAAACTGCGGTTCATTTGGGCTTTCTCAGCATCAGCGCTGAACGCTTGCATTCCGCTACAAGCTCGTCCTTTTGATTGAAGGCACGGTGACAAAAAATCACGATACCGTTGTCCGGACGCGATTTACTGTCGCGCAATTCCAGGACTTCGGTCTGGATATGAATCGTATCACCGCAGAAAAGCGGTTTCGGAAATCGTACTTCGTCCCAGCCCAGGTTCGCGACCGTGGTTCCATGCGTCGTGTCGTTGACGGAAATTCCCACCATAAAGCTCAAAGTCAGGCAACTGTTTACCAGCGGTTTGCCGAATGGCGTTTTCTTCATATACTCGGCATCAAGGTGCAGCGGCGCCGGGTTGTGCGTCATCGTAGTTAGCAGCACGTTATCGCCTTCGGTGATCGTGCGGCGAATCGGGTGGTCAAAGGTCTGGCCTACCGTAAATTCCTCGAAGTACAGTCCCGGCATATTCGGCTCACAAGCTGTTTCAGGATTGGATCACAATTGTGCCAGCGTCGTGCACATCAATACAGTGCCGTGCATAATTGCCGACACGGACAGGAGGATTAGTTATGAAACTGACTCGACGTGAATTCAGCAAAGCGGGCCTCGGTGCCGCAGCACTGGCGGCGCTTGGTGGTTCCAACGCGCTGGCCGGCCCGGACGAAATGATCCGCAAAGCGATCCCCTCGTCGGGTGAACTTCTGCCGATCATCGGGCTCGGCACCAACCGCTACGGAGTCGGGAAATCAGAGGCGGCGCGTGCCCCGCTCCGGCAAGCGCTCGAGCGATTTCACCGCCTCGGCGGCACGGTCATCGACACAGCGCCCATGTACCGGACCTCGGAATTTGTGCTGGGCGACCTGATCGAGGAACTCGGCATCCGCGGCGATCTGTTTCTGGCTACAAAGACAGATCGTACGGACGGCAGCGCGGGCACGCATGCGCAAATTAACGAATCGCTGGCCCGGCTCAAGACAGACACGATCGACCTCATGCAGGTACACAACCTGCTCGGCTGGAAAGATGCCCTGCCCGTCCTGCGCGAATGGAAGCAGGAAGGTCGCATCCGCTATATCGGGATCACGACCTCGCGTGCAAGTCAGTACGAGGAATTCGAAAAAATCATGCAGCAGGAAAAGCTGGATTTCGTGCAGCTCAACTACTCTCTGGAGCAACGAGAGGCAGCCGAGCGGTTGTTGCCGTTGGCCGCTGATCGCGGCATGGCTGTGATGATCAATCGGGCGTTTGGCGGCGGCCGTATTTTCAACAAGGTCGGCGACCAGCCCTTACCCGAATGGGCGCGAAACTTCGGTTGCGAAAGCTGGGCCCAGTTCTTGCTGAAGTACGCGATTGGCCATCCTGCCGCGACACTCAGTATTCCCGGCATGACCAAACTGCATCATGTCGACGACAATTTCGGCGCGGCCCATGGCCGATTGCCCGATGCGGAAGAGCGCCGGCGCCAGGAAGTATTTTTCGACAATCTGTAACCGCAGGCATCGCCCGTTAATACTTCAGAGTGATGCAGCGCGTTCGATCGCATCGACAATAAGTTGTTTCGCGTCGTCCACGCCGTGCCAGTCCCCGATCTTCACCCATTTGCCGGGCTCAAGGTCTTTATAGTGCTCAAAAAAATGCTCGATCTGCTGCAACGTGATTTCCGGCAGATCCGAGTAATTGAGCACATGATCGTAACGTTTGGTCAGCGCGTGTGACGGTACTGCGATAATCTTTTCATCCTGCCCGGCGTTATCTTCCATGATCAGCACGCCGACGGGCCGCACGTTGATCACACAGGCAGGCACGAGTTCTCGCGTATTGACGACGAGTACGTCGATCGGGTCACCATCCTCCGACAACGTGTGGGGAACGAATCCGTAGTTGCCCGGATACGCCATGGGCGTATAGAGGAAGCGATCGACAACCAGCGTACCGGCCTCCTTGTCGAGTTCGTATTTGATGGGCTGCCCACCCAGCGGCACTTCGATGATGACGTTGACGTCGTCGGGCGGATTATCGCCGATAGTGATGGCGTCGATACGCATTTTCGATTTCCTGATGAACTGGTGACTTTAGCGGCCGGTATTCTAGCGCGATCCTCCGCCAGGCGCTCATGATGGCCGCCGCCGCCGGACTACCGCGCTGACAATCGGTGCTGCCAGGATCGGCACGAGGCTTGCAGAAACTATCAGGGCCCATCCCCTGGTTCCTGGATCAGTGAGCTCGAGCACCCTGCCTAACGCTGGCACATAGATTGCGGCAAGCACCAGCGCCAGGCAGATGAGTAACGCGGCCCAGATCCAGCGGTTGCGCGTGACTTCGTTATCAACAGGCTTCCTTAATTCATCGCGCATGTTGAACACGTGCCACATCTGTGCCAGCGCCAGCGTGCAAAACGCAATCGTAACCGCCTGGCTGTTATCGAAGTTCAGATAAAAGATCGAGATCGCCATCGCCGCCAGCACCGTTGCGGCCATAACGGCACCGTGCAGGCCGATGCGCATCCAGTGCGCGCGCGTCAGGATGCTCTCTCTCGCGGGCCTCGGCGCACGCCCCATCGACAGTCGTGAGCCTCGGCCAACACCCAGTGCCAGCGCCGGAAAAACGTCGGTAACCAGGTTCAGAAACAGGATCTGCAGCGGCAATAAGGGCAGAGGCGCACCTGTAATGGTCGCGAGACTGACAACCAGGACCTCGCTGGTGTTGCACGACATCAGGTAAACGACGAACTTCCGAATATTCGCGAAGATCGCCCGACCGTGCGCAACCGCCGCAACAATGGTCTTGAACTCGTCGTCCTGCAAAACCATGACGGCGGCCTCTTTAGCCACGGCCGTGCCACGCAGCCCCATGGCAATCCCGATGTCGGCTTTTTTCAATGCGGGCGCATCATTGACCCCATCACCGGTCATGGCGACCACATGATCGCTCTGCTGATAAAGATCGATCAGTTTCAGCTTTTGTTCGGGCGTAACGCGCGAGAACACGCGCACAGCAAGCAACCTTTCGTTTTCGGCATCGGCAAACAGCTGGTCGACTTCAGATCCGCCGAGGAAACGATCCGACCCGTCCGACGCTGTTACGATACCGATCTCGATTGCAATATGCCGTGCTGTCGCCGCGTGGTCACCGGTCACCATGACGACAGAGATGCCCGCCTCGTGACATCGCCTGATCGCCTGGTCCACTCCCGCGCGCGCAGGATCTTCCATACCCACGATACCGAGCAACACCAGCTGCTCATAGGAATCGTCGCGTTCGGCACGGCTGGTCTTCTCGGCGATCGCGATGGTGCGCAGCCCCTCGGCACCCAGCCGCTCGGCGTGTTTGAGCCATTGCTTACGCTCCGACGGGCCGATCGCAGTATCCTTGCCATTGCCACGAACCGCCGTACATCCCGGCAGGATGCTCTCGGGCGCACCCTTAACCGCCACCCTGAATCCGTCCGGCACCTGATGAATGGTCGCCATTCGTTTCGATTCCGGGTCGAACGGATCTTCGTGGATTTCAGGCTCAACCGAGAGCAGCTCTTTTCTCCAGAAACCGCGAGCGCCGGCAACAGCCAGGAGCGCAAGCTCGGTGGGATCGCCGACGCCGGTGGCTTCTCCGTTCCCCGCTTCTTCCAGAGATGCGTTGTTGCACAGCACCCCGCACCTCAGGAGTTCATCGAGCGCCGCTGACTGGCCGGCGTCGAGCGCTTGTTCATTCACGCGAAATTTCTCAGCGGTCGCATGGCTGGCCGTATCGACGTCGACATTGAATCCGCTCAAGAGCACTTTCGAGACGGCCATTCGGTTCTCAGTCAGTGTCCCGGTCTTGTCGGCAAGAATTACGCTCGTCGCGCCGAGCGTCTCAACGGCGGACAGGCGTGTGACCAGCGCATTCTGTTTTGCGAGGCGCCACATTCCACGTGCAAGGGCAATTGTCGCCACAATAACCAGGCCTTCGGGGATTGCCGCTACCGACAATGCGATGGCGACCTCGATCGCCAGAAACAGCTCGCGTCCTGCAACGATTCCTGCGACGCCGATAATCACGGCAATACCCATAATTGCCCAGGCGAGACTGGCGCCAAGAGCATTAAGGCGCTCTTCGAGCGGCGTCTGGTGTTCTTTTGCCGCGACGACCTGCTCAAAAATTTTGCCGAACTCGGTGTGCGTGCCGGTGCCAACAACGACGCCCTTGCCCGATCCGCGCGTGATGCAGGTACCTTTGAAGACCATGTTGTGGCGATCCAGCACAACGGTATCTTCATCGAGTACCGTGTCCTGTTTTTTCACAGGCAAGGACTCGCCCGTCAATGTCGACTCATCTGCTGCGAGTTTCGCGGCGTATATGAGACGCAAATCCGCTGGAACGAGGTCGCCGGCTTCGAACAGGACGATGTCGCCCGGTACGAGAACATCGGCCTGCGCCCTGACGATCTTGCCATCGCGTAGCAAAGTACATTCCGCGCGCGCGAACTGCCGCAACGCCTCCATTGAGCGAGTCGCCCGCCACTCGGTAAAGAAACCAATGCTCGCGTTGATCAGGATGACAGCAAATATTGCAATCGCTTCGGCAATCTCTGAAAAAGCCAGTGCCAACAAGCCGGCGCCCAGTAACAGAACGACAACGATGCTTTTGAATTGCACAAGCAGGATAGACAGGATCT
>CAMYIS010000224.1:1653-14125 GCA_947258485.1 uncultured Woeseiaceae bacterium | reverse complement strand
CCCGTTTCACCCGCTGCGCCCCGCTATCGACGAGCGCGACGCGTTGCAGCGCACGTTTCGCGAGGTTCGCCGTGCCGTTCGTGAAAGCCGATGCAGTCGCGCCGTGCTGGTCGGCCACAACGCACATTTCGACCTGGGTTTCCTGAATCAGGCGGTCGAGCGTTCCTCGATAAAACGCAATCCGTTTCATCCGTTCAGCTGTTTCGACACGGTGACACTGTGTGGGATGGCTTTCGGTCAGACGGTGCTCGCCCGCGCGGCAATAGCCGCGGGAATGGGATGGGACGAGACACAGGCGCATTCTGCGTCGTACGACGCAGAAGTAACGGCCGATCTATTCTGTGAAATCGTCAATCGCTACCGCGATATTTACGAAGCGGCGCTGAGAAACGCGCCACCGCAGCCGTAGGACGACCGGCTTCTAGGCTGCGCTTTCCTCGAGCAGTTTTTGCAACTCGCCCGACTGGTACATGTCGATGACGATATCGCAACCACCGATCAGCTCACCCTTGACGTAGAGCTGCGGAAAGGTCGGCCAGTTCGAGTATTCCTTCAGTCCTTCCCGTATCTCGGGGTCTTCAAAAATATTCACATAGGAATACGGTTTGCCGACCGCATTCAACGCCGCAACTGTCTGTCCGGAAAACCCGCATTGCGGGAAATCGGGCGTGCCCTTCATGTAGAGCAGCACATCGTTCGATTCGAGCTGATCTTTGATCCTGATTTTTACGTCCACGTCTGGTACCTGTTTGTGTATCGACAGCCACCTTTGGTTGGGTCGCTGCCAGAATTTTCAATGGTATGGCCTTTAATTATCGCTGCTACGATCCTCAACCACGATGTGGTTGTTTACGGCTCTTACACCATTGGTGTCTTTCGCTATCGATTCTGCCTGTTCACGGGCAACGTAGCTGCCCACCGTTCCCGACAGGGTCACTGTACCCCGCCACGTGCGAACGCCAATGTTAAACACGCTGACGATCGAGTCCGCAACATATTTGCCTTTGATCTTGGTCGTGATCGCTGAATCGGACGCGACAACGCCTGCAGGGCGCTCGTCCTTGCCAGCCTGATATCCACCCCCGGCGCCGCCGCCGACCATCATGCCCGCGCAGCCACCCAGCATCAGCACAGACAAAACAACAATCAATACTCGCATTGCTTACCTCCAGGGACAGGCCCGGATTGTACCGTCAAACTGCCGTCTCACGAGCCGCCAATTCGTCGACAACCGCCCACTGCTCGTCCGCATTCATCAGCGCCCAGCGCGAGATTTGTTGCAGGCTTCGACCACAGCCGAGGCAAACCTTGTCCTCATCCAGCGTGCAAATCAGGATACAGGGCGACAGCGGTTTCTCGTTTCTGTCGGTGCAAGGGCTGTTACTTTCGTCAATCATTATTTTTAAAATCAGTAATTTACGTAATTTATCTAAACAAATTCTCAAGAAATAACCGCTGCCGGTCGATGCAAATAATTCTCTTTTCCGAACGGCACTCTCTATAATACCGACAGCGCGCCGGCGCAATCATTCGCGCCTGGTATCCAGAATAAATCAATAATCAAGAACACTTCGGAGAACCAAACGATGAATCCCTTGAAGACCATTGGCGGCACGATAATCGGTGGCGTTGTCCTCGCAGTCATTATTGTACTCGTCACCAAAGGCAATCACATGGTGGCAGGCATGAGTACACAGTCTTTGATCATATGGCTGCATGTCCTGTCCGGCATCACCTGGATCGGCCTGCTCTACTACTTCAACTTTGTCCAGGTTCCGGCACTCGGCGAGGCCGCGAGTGACGAGGGTGGTCCGGGTGGAGCCGGTATTGCCAAATACGTTGCACCCCGCGCATTGGCCTGGTTTCGCTGGGGCGCACTGGCCACCTGGCTCACCGGCGCATTATTCCTGCTTCACAAAGGCCAGTTGCACAACGCGTTTATGCTGGGCCTGAACACCGATCCGGTGAACCAGTACGCCATGACTATCGGCGTGGGTGCATGGCTCGGCACCATAATGCTATTTAACGTATGGGTGTTGATCTGGCCCAACCAGAAAAAGGTTCTCGGCATGGTCGAAGCCAGCGCGGACCAGGTCGCCAAAGCAAAAAACATCGCCTTTCAGGCGTCGCGCTCCAATACCTTGATGTCGATTCCCATGGTAATGAGCATGGTCGGCGCGGGTCACGGCTGGCCAATGTAGGACCTGGCGAGACTGTCCAAGCCGAAGCCCGACATTCGTGTCGGGCTTCTTTCGTTTTCGAAACTACATGCAACTCTCAGACGAACTCAGGGAATCCATTGGCGCGACCGTCGCAACAGCACTTGCGGAAGACGTCGGTGATGGCGACCTGACGGCGTTACTTATCGATGCGGATGCCGTCGTCGGGGCAACGATCGTCGCCAGGGAGTCACTGCTTCTTGCCGGCCAGCCGTGGGTCGACGAGGTGTTTGCTCAACTGGACAACAAGGTTGTCGTCGACTGGTATGTCGGTGACGGGCAGACGGCCGACGCCGACGACGTCATCTGCAAGCTGGTCGGACCCGCTCGTGCATTGTTGACAGGCGAACGTACCGCTCTGAATTTTCTGCAGACGCTGTCGTCAACTGCAACCATCACGGCCAGTTACGTCAAGGCTGTCGAAGGCACCGGGGTCAGGATTCTCGATACGCGCAAGACGCTGCCCGGTTTGCGCCTGGCACAAAAATACGCAGTCGCGTGCGGCGGTGGCATGAACCATCGATTCGGCTTGTTCGACGCAATTCTGATCAAGGAAAACCATATCAGGAGTTCGGGCAGTATTGCCGCCGCCCTGCAGCGCGCAAGCGATCTTGACGCGGATGTCCTGATCGAAGTCGAAGTCGAAAACCATGAAGAACTGCTCGAAGCTCTGAATGCGGGCGCGACGCGCATTCTCCTCGACAACTTCACCTTGCAAGATCTCAAGCAAGCGGTGGAAACAAACCGGGACTACGGCTATGTCGCAGCAGAAATCGAGGCATCCGGCAATATCACGCTCGAATCGATTGGCGCAATTGCCGCGACCGGCGTCGACTATATATCAACCGGTGCGTTGACAAAAAATGTCAACGCGATCGATTTTTCGATGTTATTCAGCATCGATCAGGTGTGATGTTCGGTTGGAATGGAAAATGAAGAAGTTCTTGCTGACAGGCCTGTGCCTCGGAATTCTCGCTGGCTGCATGAACTCAGAAGACAAGGCGGTCGAAAAGCCGGCGTCCTATGCGAGCGCTGCCGATCTCGACAGCTTCTGTGACCGCCTGCCACGTTCTGCGTACGCCGATTTTCAAAAACACGGAAGCAGTGATGGCTGGTTCGAGGTGTATGAGATCGAACCCGATATCTGGGCTATTTATGAACCGTTTCAGTGGCAGGAGGTTATTTCATATCTGATCGTCGGCTCGGAGTCTGCCGTGCTGTTCGATACAGGCAACGGAATCGGAAATATCAAATCCATTGTCAATCAGATTACCGACAGACCGATTCGTGTACTCAACTCTCATAGCCATTTCGATCATATCGGCGGCAACTACCAGTTTGATGAAATCCTGTCTGTCGCAACAGAATTTTCGTTGGGCCGGACTGATGGCCTTAAGAGCGACGAGCTGTCGATGGAAGTATCGCCGGAGGCGCTGTGCACTAGCCTGCCCGTCGGCGTTACGGAGCAGAATCACCAGACAAGGGCATTCACGATTAGCCGGAAAATCGCCGATGGGGATGTACTGGATATAGGCGGTCGAAAACTTGAAGTACTGCAGGTCCCCGGACATACCGATGATGCAATTGCATTACTCGACAGGGACGCCGGTTTTCTATGGTCAGGCGATAGCTTCTACGAAGGTCCTGTCTGGCTCTTCTTTCCGGAGACAGACCTGTTGGCCTATCAAAAATCTGTGGCGAAACTTGCGTCTTTGGCACCAGGGCTGAAAGCGGTTTTTCCTGCTCACAACACGCCAAAAGCAGACCCTGCCCTGCTTATTCGACTGCGTGAAAACCTCGACCGCGTGCTTGCCGGAAAGGTCGTGCCAGTTCCCGTCTCGGACGGCAACGTCGAATTCCGGTTCGACGGCTTTAGTCTGCTGATGAGAGAAAACTACTACCGTATTGATGCGAACTAGACACGAGCAGAACGCTCTTGCTGCTACGCGACGGCTCGCGTGACCCGCTTTGGTTCCGAAACGCCATAGCCCTGCGCGTAATCCACGCCCATGCCACGCAGCATCGTGATGATCTCTTCGTTCTCGGCGAATTCAGCGATTGTTTGTTTGCCGGTGAGGTGACCGATCTCGTTGATCGAACGCACCA
This sequence comes from uncultured Woeseiaceae bacterium, assembly GCA_947258485.1. Lineage (GTDB taxonomy): Bacteria > Pseudomonadota > Gammaproteobacteria > Steroidobacterales > Woeseiaceae > UBA1847. The sequence continues at coordinate 9,800 of CAMYIS010000224.1, read as the reverse complement.
TTTCGCGATCGATCGGGTCATGCAGAATCTCTTTGACGAAGCTGCCATCGATTTTGAGAAAATCGACCGGGAAGTGCTTGAGGTAGCCGAATGAAGACAGGCCGGTGCCAAAATCGTCGAGAGCGAACTTGCAGCCCAGCTCCTTTAGCGCATTGATAAAGCGATTCGCCTGCGAATAGCTGGCTATGGCCGCGGTTTCCGTAATCTCGAAACAGATCTTCGTCGCATCGATGCCGCTCATCTGGAACTGATCGACAACGAACGGCAGGAACTTTTCGTCACCGAGGCTCTGACCCGACAGGTTTATCGAACACAGCGCCAGTCGTTCGCGCTCATCGGCTTCAGAAACCAGCCAGCGGAATGCGCTGCGAATGACCCAACGATCGATATTGGGCGTAATGCCATAGCGTTCGGCCGCTTCAATAAACAGGCCGGGCGAGATGATTCCGCCATTCTCGTCGCGCATGCGCAGGAGAATTTCATAATGTGCCCCATCTTCCTCGGCTTGCAGCGGCTGAATCGTCTGGCGGAACAGTTCGAAGCGATTTTCTTCGAGCGCATTGTTGATGCGCGCGGCCCACTGCATCTCGCGACGGCGCCGCATCAGGTCGATATCCGGCACCACGCCGATGCTGACGCCGAGCCGGAAGTTGCGCTCCTCCCAAACGAATTTGTACTCGCCGATCGCCATGCGCAGCGTTTCGGCCGTATTCATCGCTTCCTCGAGGCTGCAACTCTCGAGTAGCACACCAAACTCATCGCCGCCGAGCCGCGCCAACGTGTCGCGCCAGCGGATCTTCGATTTCAACAATGCACCCAGCTGGCCGAGCAGAGCATCACCGGCACTGTGTCCGCAGGAATCGTTGACAATTTTGAACTGGTCGAGATCCAGGTACAGAAGCGCATAGGATGTTTCGCGAGCTTTGGCGCTCTTCAACGCGCGCTCGACGCGATTCTCGAATTCGCGACGATTGACGAGACCGGTCAGGATGTCGTGACTGGCGTGATAGCTGAGGCGGCGGTTGAGATCACGCGACTCACTGACGTCGTGAAACACCAGGACGCCACCCGTCACACTGCCTCTGCCGTCACGAATTGGTGAGGCCGTGCTTTCGATGTAAAGCTCGTTGCCGTCTCTTCGAATCAACAACGTCGGCCGCACGGACTTGATGGCACGATCACGGCGAATGGACACGGCCAGTGGATTTTCGAGCGGTTCACAGGTCTCTTCATGGAATCCCCGAAAAATCTCGTCAATCGGTCGACCGCTGGCATCATCAACCTTCCAGCCGGTGAGCTCTTCGGCCACCGGGTTTACGTATTCAACGATGTTATTCGCATCCGTCGTGATGACACCGTCACCAATCGATCGCAACGTAATCTGGGCGCTTTCTTTTTCGCGAAACAACGCATCTTCATAGAGCTTGCGCTCGGTAATATCGACTTCGACGCCGAGCAGCCGCAAAAGGCGGCCGTTCTTGTCGAGAACGCACTTGGCGCGACTCTTCATCCATCGCCATTCGCCATTCTGATGCTTCATGCGATGCATGGATTCGAAAAGCGGTGTCTTGCCTTCCAGGTGTTCACGCATTTGCATCTGGACGCGCGCAATGTCGTCCGGATGCACAAGGTGATACCAGTCGAGCTTCACGTCCTCGTCATCCGCGTCGTAGCCAAGCATGGTCTTCCATCGACGTGACAACCTGATGTGTTTGCTTTCGCCGTCGAAATCCCAGATGCCATCGTTTGCCGTCATCGCGACCAGCGAATTACGCTCATGAAACTCATCCAGAATCGCTTTGTCGCTGACTCGCTCCAGGCCAACTGCCAGCGAGGAGCCAAATAGCTTCATCAACAGGTGCAGGTTTGCATCCCAACCAGCTACCGGACGTTCGTTGACGATTCCGAGGAATCCCGCGAGCTCACCGTGCACAGAAAAGCCGATGATCAGGGCCGCCCCAATGTGTAGTTCGTTCAGGCGTTCCAGTTCGGCTTTGGCAGCCCCTGGCCCACCCAGGGTGTCGGCGACCTCGACGACTCTCAGGTGTCCGAGCCGCTGTCGCAGCCAGGGCCAGTCGTCGAGATTTTCACCCATGAGCACGCCCGGACGACACTGCGCGAAACCATCGCAAGACACCATTACGGCATCGACCTTGGCGCCATCATCGCTGATGAGTGCGATAAACGCCGAGTCGGCACCCGTCGCCTCTGGCAGCTCGTCAATATTGGCCTGCAGCTGGTCGAGATAGATCGTGGGATCGAGATTCTGCACGCCGACAGCAATCTTGGTCTGCAGCGCATCCACGGCACCGCGGGTACGCTCCCCGGCCCGCGGTTTGCGGTGCCGGATCCCCGTTGCTGGTGTCGTGTTGGACGGACTCGTCATTACGGGAAAACATTCTGACACGATGCTGGAGGAATACAAGATAAGTCGCTGTATTTTTTTGCTTTCTTTGCCTCAAAAGGCATTTTACATAAGCCTTCAAGCCGTCGGCCGGTCAACCGATCCATCCCTGCGCCGTTATAGCTCTGAACACCGCAGCAAGGGCTGAAAGGAGACCCCCATGAAACATGCGTATCAAGACCTGGCAGAACGCTCAGGCACAAGGAAGTTAGTCGGCTGGACGACGATGCTGTTTGCAGCCGTTGTCCTGGCGGCTTGTGGCGGAGGCGCCGGCACCACGGCCAACCAGAATACCGGTACGGCCGAGTGTGATCCGAACGACCCAAACACGTTCGCAGAGTGCGGCACCGTCCTGGTGGCCCTTACGGACGCTGACGGCGACTTCGTCAATTACACCGTTGACGTGCTGTCGCTGACGCTCGAAACGGCCAATGGCCGCGTCGTCGAAACCATGCCGCGCAAAACGCGCATCAACTTTACCGACTACGTGGACCTGACCGAACTGGTAACCGTTGCGACCATTCCACCCGCGGTCTACGTGTCCGGCACCATCAGCCTCGACTACAGCAACGCTGAAATCTTCGTCGAAGACAGCAGCGTCGAGGACGATCCGATGAGAGGGTCGAAGGCAGCCGTCGTCAAGGACATCGATGGCAATATTCTGACGCAGACTGAACTCAAGATTCGCCTGTCCAACCGCGACCAGCTGATTGTGACGCGAGGCCGCCCTGCTCTTCTGCAGCTCGACTTCGACCTGGACGCGTCTCACACCGTCGATATCGTTCCAACACCGGCTGATGCCATTTCGGAACAATTTATCCTTGCAGAAGTTGTACCTGTCGACGAAAAGGAAATTCGTGTGCGCGGCCCGCTTGCCGGCGTCAGCATCGACGAAATGACCTACACGGTTGCGCTGCGGCCCTTCCATGACCGCATCGGCGACTTCGGCCGGGTCAGGGTGCATGTCACCGATGAGACTGAATTCGAAGTCGACGAAGTGATGTATGCCGGTGTCGACGGCCTGCGCGCGCTCGCCGATGCAGGGACCGGCACACCGACCGTCGCAAAAGGAACACTGAACGTTGCCGATCGCGAGTTTACGGCAGACATCGTGCTTGCCGGCTCGAGCGTACCGGGCATCGACAGGGACGCTGTTATCGGTAATGTCATAGCGCGAAACGACAACTTCCTGACTATTCGCGGTGCAACGATTGTTCCGTCAGACCGTCCCACCCACTTCCACAACGATGTTGTTGTTGAAGTCGGGCCTGAAACAAAAGTATTCAAGGATGGTCATCGCGCGTCCGACCTGAGCATCGACGCTATCTCGATCGGCCAGCGAGTTACGATCCGCGGCAATCAACCGATGCCGACTACGGACGCACTGGCGCCGCAAATCCTGTTTGACGCGACCCAGGGCTCGGTACGAATGCATGTAACGCACCTGTCCGGCATCGTGAACTCGGTCATGACTGGCCAGACGGACATCACGTTGCACTCGATCGACCGTCGTCGCGTACAAATCTTCGACTTCAGCGGCACCGGCAAGTCTGAGGGCGAAGATGCGGATCCCGACAACTACGAAATTTCGACGGGTAACCTGACGCTCGCCGACTTTTCGACAGGCAAACCGATTGTTGCGCGCGGTTTCCCGACAGCGTTCGGCTGGGCACCGCCTGATTTCACGGGTCGTACCGTCATCGACTACACGGACGTTCGAAGTGTCCTTGGCGTTGGCTGGGGAGTGGAAGGCACTGCAGAACCGTTCCGCAGCGTCGGTCCCGACGGCCTGGTTCTCTTCAACAAGAATCCGGACATCGATCAACGCCATTACATCAAGCAGGGTCCTGTCCTGATTGATCTCACGGCGCTCGATTCGAATACGACCATCCTGCCGCGCGAGACTGGCCGACTGGCGTTCTATATCAAGTCAGCTGACAGCATCCGCATGTATTCGCATTTCGATGACTTTGCCAACGATCTGAGTACGAGCCTGATCGGCGGTGACAGGGCGCGATCGATGCATGCCCGCGGCAAGTACGACGTAGATACCAACGTATTTACGGCCTACAAGATTGGCGTCTATTTGCTGGAGCCCTTGTAAACGACAGGGCCTAATCCACCCCGTAGGCCTTATCAACTGGCTCTGCCCCGCTACCGCAAGGTGGCGGGGCATTTTTTTGTCGCCCGGGTTCGCGACAGATTAGCGGCGCTGCCAGCCCAGCGACGTAACCTGCCCTTCGGTTCGCCAACCGTCTCGTTCAGCGAGCGCCCGCAGCCGCTTAACCCGATCACCTGGGTGAGGATGCGTGGACAGGTAGGCGGCAATACCGGGCGCGTTTTCATCTGCGGTATCCCAGCGCTCAAACAGCCGGGCGGCCTGGTTCACATGGCCGTACTCGGAATGCACGATAGCCAGGCCAAACGCGTCGGCTTTGGACTCTTGCTCGCGACTGAACCCGCGCAGCGCAATATCGGTCGCATTGATTCCCAGGCCCGCCACATCGTTACCGGTGATCACCGCGAAGAACAACGACAGGACAATTCCGCGGCCCAGCGCACGCAGATGATCGCGGTTCCTGAAATGGCCGAGTTCATGCCCGAGTACGAACGCGAGCTCATTTTCGGACTCGACCTGATCGAGCAAACCCTGTGTAACGATAATGAGACCGCCGGGCAACGCCATGGCGTTTGCTGCGTCCGAGTCATCGATTTCAATCCGAAACTCGTAAGGTGTTTCGGCCCAGTGCCCGGCGAGACGATCAACCAGCAGCTGCGCCTGCTCCAGGCGTTCATCGGCTGGCGACACCGTCACGAGGTCCTCCGGTAGCCAGCCCGAAAACAGCTCGGCCTCCGCCTCGGTGGACACGAAGTACAGAGCAACCTCGATGATGAATATCAGTGCCAGCGCGATGACGATAAAAATTGCCGTGAGGCCAACGATCAGCGTGCCCGCCTCCACCAGCGGATGCTCATCGCTAACGTTGATGCCTTCTCGCGGTTTTTTCGCAATGAACTTCACTGCATCTTCATCCGAATCGGCTCGCGAACTTGACGGCGGTGCCAAAAGCCAGCATCTCTACGCCTGCTGTTCCCTTGCCATCACGCCTGGCATTCGCGAGACGGGATGTCTCCAGCCGAACGTTAAAAATCGCGTCGTAGCCCTGCTCACGCGCGGTTTCGGTCATGCGCAGCAGCGCCTCGCGCCTGGCTCGCTCCAGCAGTGGTTCGTAGGTCCTGATGCGTCCGCCGATCAAACCGCGAAGACCTGCGATGACTCGCTTGAAATAATCCAGGGAAATGACAATGCTGCCTGTGACCATATCGGAGGACGACACCCTCCAATCGTCCGGCATCGTATCGAATGACACGACCGGAAAACCATGCAGGTCATCCTCGCGCTTTCGAATACTCCGGAAGTGATTTTTCTCGATCATGCTGCCGATGAAGTAAGCGATCATGAGCAGAAGCAGCGGCAGTCCAAAGTTCACAAACACATTCAGCTTCTCAAAAGAATCTTCCATCTCACGCAACCCGAACCGCGGTGCCATAAGCAAACAGCTCGGCTGCGCCCTGTGAAATTGAGCTCGTTGCAAAGCGGACGTTCACCACGGCGTTGGCACCCATCGACTGGGCCTGCTCCACCATTCGTTCTGTAGCCTCATTGCGAGAGTCCTGCAATAACTCGGTATAGCCTTTCAGCTCACCACCGACAATATTCTTGAGGCCGGCCATGATGTCGCGACCAACGTGTTTGGCACGCACGGTGTTGCCTGTGACCACGCCGTAGAACTCGACAATTTTTCGGCCTGGAATACTCTCGGTATTGCTAATTGCGATCGCGCTGCTGCTGATGTTCATGGACACTCCTGGAACGGGATTCTGGAAAATTGCTGCGCGTAGTCTAGCACCGCCAGACTTCTTTATTGGTTTGCTTTACGATCAACAGCCGATCCGCAAAAAACACAGGCAGCGCACTTGGAATTGAGCTCAATCAGCGCAGGACTGGTCGTCGTCGCTTTGACTGCAATAGCACTCGGCGCACTGATTAAGGGCATGACCGGTCTGGGCTTACCCTTGATCGCGGTTCCGGCCATTGCGACATTTGCTTCTGTTGAAGAAGCCGTTGTACTCATGATTATCCCGACCTTCGGATCGAATCTCTGGCTCGTGGGCACGCATCGACGATTTGCAAACCTGCTGTTGACGCATGTGCCGTTCCTGGCGGCCGGATTGGCTGGCGGAATCGCCGGCACATTTCTTCTCACGGCCATCGATGACCGATGGCTCAAGCTGACACTTGCCGTTTGGCTGGCGGTGTACCTGGTTCAATTCGTGTTTGGCAATTTCCTGCGATCATTGTTTCAGGCAGAAGGAGCAACGGCAGCGGCCGTCGGCTTCACGGCTGGAACAATTCAGGGCGCGACCGGGATCTCGGCACACATCGTTGCGCCCTACTTCCACGGTCGCAAGCTGGCGCCCGACGCCTACGCTTTCCTGATCGCGTGCGCATTTATGACGTTTTCAGGTGCCCAGCTGGTAACGGCGGCCAGCACTCAGCTGTTTACTGCAGATCGATTGGCAATCGGCATGATCGCGCTGATTCCGACGCTTGTATTCACACAGGCGGGTATTGGACTCGCCGGGAAGGTTTCCGACGCTGTCTTCCAGAAGATCCTGATCGCGATCTTCGTGCTAATGGAGATCAAACTGATCGCAGACGTTTATGGCTAGCATCTCGGCTGAGATCATCACCTGGATCCCGGGACTCAGTGCATCCGATCCTGTTTCCCAAGCATCTGTAGGTATCAAAGCCAAAAGGGTATCGCGATGAACAGGAGATTATGGCCGGCAATCGGCGGCACCATCGCCGCGATTGCAGTAACAACGACGATGGACGCAACGGGCTACACGTTGTTCAGCGCATTGCCGCTAATGCCGCTCGCAGGCCTTTTCTGGTTTCTGCAACGATTCTCGAGGCAGGAGATCGGCCTGCTCTGGGGCCAGGCGAGGTACTACGGCCTGGCGCTGGCGTACCCGATTTTCGTGCTCGGCGTAACCGCGTTGCTCGCCTTTGCTTTGGGAGCCATCGACACCAGCGATGCGGACTGGAATAAAACGCTCGCCAATATCGGGTTGATGAGCTCCACCGGCGTTCTGATGGTCCTTATCACAGAAGAAGGCTTCTTCCGCGGATGGCTCTGGGCCTCACTCAAACGAAGCGGCCAAACTGACACACAGGTCTTGGTCTGGTCCACACTTGCATTCACGGCCTGGCACATCTCTGCGATCACCCTGGATACGGGCTTCGATGTTCCCGCGGCCGAGGTACCCATTTACCTGATCAATGCCACGTTACTCGGGGCCGTTTTCGGCATGATCCGCCTGATGTCGGGCTCGGTGATCGCTCCGGCATTTTGTCACGCGATCTGGAACGGCCTCGATTACCCGCTGTACGGCTTCGGTGAAAAGGTCGGTGCGCTCGGGATACAGCAGACTCATATCTTCGGGCCAGAGGTCGGAATCCTCGGAATTGGCCTGAATTTGGCGTTTTTTGCCTGGTTATGGCGCAAGAATGCGACCCGGGTCTCTGATATTTCTCCCTAAATCCATTGACTTGCGCCCCGCCGGGGATATACTGCGGCCAGCTAGATTGATCGGCTGATATTTGTGTATTCCATTTCGAAGTTCCTCATTAGTACCTCGTCCTGTTTTTCATAAGTACAAGCATCAACTCGCGACC
>CAMYIS010000224.1:0-1625 GCA_947258485.1 uncultured Woeseiaceae bacterium | reverse complement strand
TGATGTATTTGCTCATTTCAGCAACATCCAGGGCGATGGATTCAAGACGCTGGCCGAAGGCCAGAAGGTTGAGTTCACAGTGACGCAGGGCCAGAAAGGACCGCAGGCTGAGAACATCGTACCGCTCTAAGCTCGAAACGGTTTAGAAACGAAGGGCGAGACCTTATGGGTCTCGCCTTTTTTTGTGCGCGAATCGAGTGCTCATCCGGCTTATTCGAATTGCGCGGGCCCGACTCGCTGGCTACAGTCACGGAATGAAAACGGTAATCGAACCTTTCCGCATCAAGATGGTTGAGCCCATCAAGCTCACCACTCGCGAGCAACGCGTAACCCTGATTCAAAAGGCGCACTACAATCCGTTCCTGCTGCGCGCCGAGGACGTCATCATCGACCTGCTGACCGACTCCGGTACAAGCGCGATGTCGTCGGAAGCCTGGGGTGCGATGATGCGGGGCGACGAGTCCTATGCGGGCGCCCGCAGCTGGTATCGGTTTCGCGACACGGTCAAAGACATCTTCGGCTTCGAGCAGGTCATTCCAACGCACCAGGGACGCGCCGCCGAGCACATCCTGTTCAGCGTGATGGTTAAGCCGGGCTCCATCGTGCCCAACAACACGCACTTCGACACTACGCGTGCCAATGTCGAGTTCGTTGGCGGCGAGCCGCTGGATCTTGTCTGTGCCGAAGCCGACGACCTCGACTCGGACTTCCCGTTCAAGGGCAATATGGACATCGCAGCGCTCGAGAAACTGGTTGCCGAAAACGGTCCGGAAAAAATTCCCGTCATCATGGTGACCGTGACCAACAACTCGGGCGGGGGCCAGCCTGTTTCGATGGCGAACATACGCGAGATTAGCCGCGTCGCCAGGGCTGCCGGTATTCCTTTTTACATAGATGCCTGTCGCTTCGCCGAGAATTCTCACTTCATCAGGCAGCGCGAGCCTGGCTATGAAAACACACCCACGATCGACATCGCCCGCGAGATGTTCGGCTATGCCGACGGCTGCACGATGTCCGCGAAGAAAGATGCGTTCGGCAATATTGGCGGTTTCCTGTGTACCAACGACGCAGAGCTGGCGCACCAGGAGCGCAATATTCTGATCCTCACTGAGGGATTTCCAACGTACGGTGGGCTGGCCGGGCGCGATCTGGAAGCAATCGCCGTTGGCCTGCGAGAGATACTGGACGAGCACTACCTCGACTACCGCCTGCATTCGAACGCCTATGTCGTTAACCATTTACGTGAAGCCGCCATCCCGGTTATGGCGCCGGCCGGCGGGCATGCCGTGTACCTCGACGCGCGGCGTTTCCTGCCACATATAGAGCCACTGCAGTATCCGGGCCAGTCATTGGCCGTGGAGCTTTATATCGAAGCCGGCATTCGTGCCGTCGAGATTGGAACCGTGATGTTCGGTGCCGACCCGCACACGGGTGAAGAACACCCTGCCCGGCTCGACCTGCTGCGTCTCGCGGTTCCGCGTCGCGTCTATACCCAAAGTCACATGGACTACGTGCTCGAGGCCATCGGACTCGTTTGGGAAAGGCGAGACAGCATCCGCGGCATGAAGATTGTGCAAGCGCCGAAGTACCTGCGGCATTTTACGGCCCACTTCGACTGGGTCTGA
>CAMYIS010000223.1 GCA_947258485.1 uncultured Woeseiaceae bacterium | reverse complement strand
AGTTCCCGTTCCGTTCTCCCCCCGGGCCGCAGCAACGGCCTCGCCCAGCTTGAGCGCCGTACCCGACGGGGCATCTTTCTTGTGAATGTGATGGGTCTCAGATATTTCGATATCAAAATCCGGCCCCAGCGATGCAGCGGCTTCCCGGACGGAATGCTCGAGGACGGCTATGCCGAGGCTCATATTGCGGTCGTAGACGATCGGGATTTGGCCCGAGGCCTGATCCAGCAACGCCATCTGGGCATCGTCCAGGCCGCTGACACCACAGACCAGCGGTTTTTCGTGACGAACTGCCGCGGCGAGAACCTCGACAGTCCCGTCGGGCAAACTGAAATCGATGACGACATCGGCCGCAGCAACGACGTCGTCGAGTTTGCCGCCGCGTGTCCAGATACCGGCTAACTCCAGGTCCGCCTGCTGCTCGATACTCGCAGCTATGGCCTGACCCATGCGGCCCGCACCGGCAATACCTATTCTCAGCGCGCCGATTGGTTTCTGCCTTTAACTGATGCGCTCGAAGAAGCGCTTCACCGTGTCCAGCCAGCCTTCGGCCCGCGGACTGTGTTTGTCGCCGCCGGTCTGAAGCGAAGCTTCGAATTGCTCCAGCAGGTCCTTTTGCTGGGCCGTCAGATGCACCGGCGTCTCCACGGCGACCTCGGCGAACAGATCGCCCTGGCGCGCATCCCGAACGGTCCTGACCCCTTTGCCGCGTAGCCGGAAAACCTTGCCCGATTGTGTGCCGGGCGGGATCTTGAGTGCGACGTTACCGTCGAGTGTCGGCAGTTCGACCTCACCACCGAGCGCTGCCGTGGCGATACTAACCGGCACCTCACACGATAGATTGGAGCCCTCGCGCTCGAAGATCTTGTGAGGATTGACGCGAATTTCGACATACAAATCGCCGGCTGGTCCACCGTTGCGACCTGCCTCGCCCTCGCCCGAGAGCCGGATGCGATCGCCGTCGTCTACACCAGGCGGCACCTTGACGGCCAATGTACGCGTTTTCCGGGTTCGCCCACGCCCATGGCAATCGTTGCAGGGATCCGCGATCGTCGTCCCCGCGCCCTTACAGGCGGGACAGGTCTGCTGTATCGAGAAAAACCCCTGCTGCATGCGGACCTGGCCGACGCCACCGCAAGTCGTGCACTGGACCGGCTCACTGCCCTTCTTAGCGCCGCTGCCGCTGCAGGTCTCGCAGGCGACCTGCGTCGGCACATCGATCTTGACGTTATCGCCCGCGACAGCCTTCTCGAGGTCGAGCCTCAGTTCGTAACCCAGGTCGGCGCCGCGAAAAACCTGTGGACCGCCGCCGCGGCGGCCGCCACCGCCGAAAATGTCGCCGAAGACATCCCCAAAAATGTCGCTGAATCCCTCAGCGCCGAATCCACCCGCACCACCGGGACCGCCGCGCACACCTTCGTGTCCAAAGCGGTCATACGCCGAGCGTTTATCGGCATCCTTGAGGACTTCGTAAGCTTCCTTGGCCTCCTTGAATTGCTCATCGGAGCCGTCACCATCCGTATTGCGGTCGGGATGATGCTTCATGGCAAGGCGACGATAGGCCTTCTTGATCTCGTCAGCTGATGCTGAGTTCGGGCGCCCCATGGGGCGCCCGGACGTTTTCCTGCTTGCGTCAGCTTACTAAGATTTCGACGCGTCGTCCTTGTCGACTTCCTCGAATTCCGCGTCCACAACATCGTCATCGGATGCCGACGCGGAATCGTCACCGTCGGAACCATCAGCCGCTTGCTCCGCATAGAGCTTCTGGGCCAGCCCGCCGGATGCTTCGCCCAATGCGGCCATCTTCTTCTCGATGACGTCTTTGTCGTCGCTCTCGAGCGCGCCCTTGAGATCGGACACCGCGTTTTCAACGGCCTGCCGTTCCTCAGCGCTTGCCTTCTCGCCGAGTTCACTCAGCGTCTTCTCTGCGGCATGAATCAACCCATCCGCCTGGTTGCGCGTATCCACGAGTTCGCGGAACTTGCGATCTTCTTCCGCATGACTCTCGGCATCGGCAACCATCTTATCGATCTCGTCTTCCGACAGACCGCTGGATGCCTTGATAACGATATTCTGGCTCTTGCCGGTCGCCTTGTCTTTGGCAGACACGTTCAGGATACCGTTGGCATCGATGTCAAACTTCACCTCGATCTGTGGCAAGCCACGTGGCGCCGGCGGGATATCCGCCAGGTCAAAACGACCGAGTGACTTGTTGTCCAGCGCACGCTCGCGTTCGCCCTGCAAAACGTGAATCGTCACTGCCGTCTGATTGTCATCGGCCGTCGAGAAAACCTGCTCCGCGTTAGCCGGAATGGTCGTGTTCTTGTCGATCAGCTTGGTCATGACACCGCCGAGGGTCTCAATACCGAGCGACAGCGGCGTGACGTCGAGCAGCAGAACATCCTTGACATCGCCTGCAAGTACACCACCCTGGATGGCCGCACCCAGCGCGACAGCCTCGTCAGGATTAACGTCGCGACGTGGCTCTTTGCCGAAGAAATTCTGCACCTCTTCCTGGACCTTCGGCATGCGAGTCTGGCCGCCCACGAGAATGACATCGTCAACCTCGTTCACTTTCAGCCCGGCGTCCTTTAAAGCAATCTTGCAAGGACCGATAGTGCGTTCGATAAGCTTCTCAACCAAGGACTCCAGCTTGGCGCGAGTCAACTTGATATTGAGGTGCTTGGGACCACTTGCATCTGCGGTGATGTAAGGCAGGTTGACCTCAGTCTGCTGCTGCGTGCTGAGTTCGATCTTGGCTTTCTCGGCCGCTTCCTTCAGGCGCTGCATAGCACGCGCATCTTTACTGATATCCATGCCGCTCTCGCGCTGGAACTCATGCGTCAGGTACTCGATGACGCGCATGTCAAAGTCCTCGCCGCCGAGGAACGTATCACCATTCGTGGCGAGTACTTCGAACTGGTGCTCGCCGTCGACTTCCGCGATCTCGATGATCGATACGTCGAACGTGCCGCCACCAAGATCGAAGACAGCGATTTTCTTGTCACCGCGCTTCTTGTCCATGCCATAGGCAAGGGCCGCAGCAGTCGGCTCGTTGATAATGCGCTTGACTTCAAGCCCGGCGATCTTGCCCGCATCCTTGGTCGCCTGGCGCTGTGAATCATTGAAGTACGCCGGTACCGTGACAACAGCCTCGGTCACTGTTTCCCCGAGATAGTCCTCGGCGGTCTTCTTCATTTTCATCAGGACACGTGCCGAGATCTCTGGCGGTGCCATCTTGTTGCCACCCGCCTCAACCCAGGCGTCGCCGTTGTCGGCCTTGACGATGGTGTATGGCACCATCTTGATATCGCGCTGCACGACATCGTCTTCAAAACGACGCCCGATCAGGCGCTTGATCGCAAAGAGCGTGTTCTCAGGATTCGTCACAGCCTGCCGTTTGGCGGACTGCCCGACCAGCACCTGGTCGTCCTTCGTGAATGCGACGATCGACGGTGTCGTGCGATCACCTTCGCTGTTTTCGATGACCTTGGGTGT
>CAMYIS010000222.1 GCA_947258485.1 uncultured Woeseiaceae bacterium | reverse complement strand
GACTTTTTCCATGACGTCCGCGTAACCCGCAACTTCCTCTTCGTCCCGCGAAGCGAATGCATTCACGTCCAGTTTGGTGAGCAGGCGTTCGACCTCCCGGTCGCTCAACTTCGCTCCTTCTATACGGGTCGATGAACCGATGCTCTCGATCGTGGCAACGTGTTGCAGTGCGGTGAGTCGGTCCGGTGATATTCGACCGATCGCAGCCCACGCACCCTTGAATTCATCGATTTCAGCAATCAGGCCAAGTATCTTCGGTGTGATTGCCAGCGTATCCGTTTGAATCTGGCCACCCATTTCTGCATCCAATTCCATCTATTTAGCAGCATGTCACAGGCGCCTCCAATTGTCCATCCAATTCCATCCATTACTGGCAATTGGACGTATTCCTTGCTTCAGGAGCAGGTTTGATTTGCCATTAAAATGACCTACCTGATCACGGTCTTCGTCTGGCAATGAGCACGCTCACGAGACCGCCAACGAGTATCGCGATTTAGAACCGGGAGAAAAGAGCTGAATGTGTCACGCATCTATAGAGATTTCACATCGTTTGAAGGCGCGTAACTAGTTGTTTGTTAGTAAATGACTGGAGTCTGCCGGCCTGAAACTCCCCTAGGAATTCCTGTTCTTCAGGCAGCTTCGACAACGCGATTACGACCGTCGTTCTTGGCTCGATAAAGCGCCTCGTCGGTCACCTGGAGCAGGGCGGTTTCATCCTCAGCAGGTGTCGCAGGGAAACTGCCGAATCCCAGGCTCACTGTACAACGGATTGTGTGGTCACGATCCTGCACCGTCGTCGCCTCGATCGCATGGCGTATGCGCTCGCAGACCTCGGCGACACCTTCAGCCGACGCGCCAGGCAATATGCACAGGAATTCTTCCCCGCCATAGCGAACCAGTATGTCGCCCTCGCGCAGACTCGACTTGGCCACTCTCGCAACACTCATGAGAAGCCGATCACCGATAAGGTGCCCGTGCGTGTCGTTGACTGCCTTGAAGTGATCAATGTCGAACATGATCACACCCAATAACGATTCGTGGCGCTGCGCCCGCGTAAACTCCTCGCGCAGGCGCGTAAGGCCGAAGCGTCGGTTGTAACAGTTCGTCAGCGGGTCAAGCGCCGCGATACGCTGGAGATCCCCGTGCTTCATGGCGTTGGATAGGGCTGTAACGAAGGTTCTGCCAAAGATCTGCGACATCGAACGCGAATCTCTTTCGAAAGGCGTCGATTTGGCCAGCACAACAGCGCCTATTGCCTTCGACTGGAAGACCAGGGGCACGAAAGCAACTTCCCGCGGCTGAAACTCGACTAATCCGGCATTTACGGATAGCCCCTCGGGCAACACGACGTACACAGGTTCCTCCGTTCGCAGCGCCATTCGCACCTGGTCATTCTCACATAGGCCTTCGGACTCAACGATTCCGAAACTGGCCAGGACGGAAAGCTCTCCACCCACATCGGCCAGGATGGCTCCTGCCGTGGCACTGGTCGCCGCGATAAAACCGCTGAGCGCGCCATTGCACAAGGGACCGAGTTCCAGCTGGCTGGTCATGGTCTTGCTGAAGTCGCCAACTCGCTCCTCAACTTCATGGCTGTGCTGAAGAACGCGAATCAAGTGATTGAACGCAGAAGCGGACTCGCCGATAACGTCGTCACTGTCGACCGGCAGTTGACAGCTTTCCGGATCGCAATCCGTCCAATCGCCTGTGTAGGTTGCGCTTTCAACAACCGATTCGATCATTCGCATGCCGTCAACGAGCGCACGCAATCTCGGCATAACCACTACGCGCATCAGCCAGATATTGACACCTCCGACCATAATGCCCGCAATCAGACATATGCAGAAAAAGAACGGAGTAAGAACAATCTCGGCAGGCACACCAAAGCCAACCAACATGGGCGGAAATACCGCGCCAATTATGATTCCGACACCAATCATCCAGATTGCGAGATCATGAAAGACGCTTCGGCTCAGTCGCACGGGCAGGCGTTGGCCGTATCCGCTGGTTTGCCCGGCGTCTGGCGCGAATTGTCGCTCCTGAGGTACAACCTCAAGATGTGCGGGGCTCGTTCCTGGACCCTTGTTCACCAAGTCAGGTTCCGGTCGAATCATTGGCCAAATCTCTCATTTAGAAACTCCACATTGTTTCATGCACAAAATCGCACACAATCGGCGCAAAAGCGTGGAACCAATCGACATTTTGCATGGAGACGGCCTGTTTCCAGATGGTGAAGACCGGTCACATGGTTTACACCCACCGCCGGACACATTCTGTAAGCTATCTGTCGAGCACTACAGAAATTGGGCCCCCTGTGGGCCCGATTTTGTTTACGGGTGTGTCCCGCCCAAGGAGTCGGAGCTTGTTCGATAAAACGCGCCAGCGTTTTAGACGCCGCAGGCGCCCCGCAAGGGGTGAA
>CAMYIS010000221.1 GCA_947258485.1 uncultured Woeseiaceae bacterium | reverse complement strand
GCGGTCTTGGCTTCCCGGCACGCGATATCGGCCTGGTTGATCAACTCGTCGTGGAGGATGTTGTCTTCGGTCACCATCGTGATGCCGATGCTGCAGTGAACGTGGAATACGCGCTCTTCTTCGATGTGTGCCATACGTCGCATGTTCGCGAGAATGGTCTCCGCAGCCAGTCGCGCCCCGGCTTCGTCAGTGCGTGGCACAAGAATGGCAAATTCGTCACCGCCAAAGCGGGCGACGATGTCGCCTTTGCCGACGCTGCGCAACAATTCATCGGCGACTTTGCGAATCAGACGGTCGCCGGCCGGGTGCCCACACGCGTCATTGATGTACTTGAACTGGTCGAGATCGATAAAGAACATCGCGCTTTGGTGGCCCTTGTGCATGATGTTCAGGATTTCCTTGCGCAGTTCTTCAAGAAAACGCCGCCGGTTGTAAAGCCCGGTGAGGCTGTCGTGATTGGCCAGTTGCAGCAGTTCGGCGTCACGCGCATTAAGCGCCGATGCAGTGGTTTCGAGTGCTTCAACGATTTCTGCGATTTCACGGTGTTCGGCGGGCTGAAATTCGACCTGCAGGTTGCCTTTGGCGAGTTCCTTGATGGGCTCCTGCAGGTTGGATATCGCTTTCAGCGCATTGCGAAGCGCGTGCCTGCCGTAAAGCGCGAAAGCGACCAGCAGTATCAACAGGATCAGGATGGCCCCCTTGATGTTGACCAGCAGGCGGTCGTGAAAAATGACGAAGTCGAGATTGATACTGACGAATCCGAGCATTTCGGTTTTCACTGGCTGTTGCGGCAACGTCGGATCGAAATCGAACAAGCCATCCTCGGGAATCGACTCCTTCCATACCGGCGCCAGTATTTCGAACCGCTGCGGATTGAGGATGCCGGTACTCATGAGAAAGGGTTTTTTGTGTCCGACAACGTTGACGGCCTCATTCAGGGCATCGGACGACAGGTCCGTGACAGCCTCGACGCCGTCATCGTTGCCAACCGTGAATAGCGCCGTACCGTCCCGACCAAAATACGCAACCCGGTCGATTTCGGGATAACGGTTGACGAAGCTTTCGAGTCGGAGTAACGCCTCGCCGTCATCGGACAGGAAGAGTGGTGCACCGAGTTCGTTGAGTTCCTGGGTCCATTGCAACGCCCAGCGGCTGTAATTGTCCTGCAGTACCCACTGGCCGCCCCAATAGAGGCTGGCGATGGCAAGCACGCCGGCCAGGGCAGCGCTGAATACCTGGATGGAGAGGATCTCGTGCACCAGCACGCGACCGCCTTTTTTCGCACCGCGGCGTGCAAACGGCGCTTGAAACCGGCTCGTTATGCGGCCCCAATCCTTTGAGCGGCCCCAGTCCTTTGCGCGGCGCCAGTTTTTTGAGCGTCCCCAATTAATGATGTTTGCGAGAATCGCCTTCATTGGTCGGCGACCTGGATTGCATCGTTCGTCAGGACACGGATAGCGGATAGCGGGCTGATCGGCGGCACCTTCCCGATATCACCGGCCTGAATCTGCCGAACAACTCTGGTGATGGCGGCTGCAATGTCAGACGCCACGCTGCTGATGCTGATAGTCGCGCCCATTTGCAGCATCGATTCGCTGGGCACGAGCACCGGCACATGCTGACGCTGTGCGTCGTCCATGATTTGTTGCAATGCTCGACCGCTAAGTACGCGGTTATCCGGAAACAGCCAGAAACCGTCGATTTCAAGGATCATGCGTTTGAAAAAATACAGCGTTTCCTGGTCCGAGTGTGTCACGTGCACAACCAGTTCGACACCGTGTCGTGCTGCCGCGACTTCGGCTTCGGTGATCAGTTCCTCATGGCCCTCACCAATGATGGCGCCGATGCGCGATAGCGTGGGATCGACTTCCTTCCAAGCGGCGAGCTGCGCGTCGAGTGGCGGGACCGCGGCAACGCCGCGCGTGTTTTCATTAAGGAGACCGTGATCCTGGTAATTGAACACCTGGCTGAAGACGACGGGTTTGTTGGACATCGCGACCGAAGATTTAGCAGCGCGCAAACCGATGGCCACGACGATGCCTGAATCGGAATCGTTGATCATTCGCAGCACGGTGACCGGCGGACGACTGCGGTCGCTGAGGTCATAGACTTCGTGATTCTCGAACTGCAGTGCCAGCGCCTTGGCAACATCGGCATAAGCGGCCTGGCTGCTCGTCAGCACGATTGCGAGCGGCGGCAGTGGCGCCGGCTCGGGTATCCTGACCTTTGCTTTTGGCTTGATGGCGGGCGGCGGTACAACGATGACGGGCTCGGGCGCAGGCTCGACGATCTCCGGCGGGGGGGTCGGCTCGACAGGTGGCGGGGCAAATGAGCAGCCGGAAAGGCCCAGCGCTGTAAACACGAGCGCGGGGAGCAGCGATTTCCAAGCCTGCTTTCTCAACCTTCGCATTCCATGCGTCCCTGTCGCCTTCTCTTTGCGAGGGGGTTATTACTACGCAAGGCGGGGGCATTTTTCTGTGCGTTAGGTCAAAATTTTCTGTGCGTTAGCTCAAAATAAGCGCCGCGCGTACAATTACGAGCGTAGCCGGTATGCTGTTTTTACTGGCATTTATGCTATATGGGACTAGGGGACCACAAGGAAAACCACTCATGAGATCATCCATCGCGATCCCGATTGCAGTGCTGCTGGCGACCGCAAGTTTTGCGGACGACAGATCGTCCGAGCATGCCCAGAAGACGCTGGAAATCTATCGGACGATTATCGAAATCGATACGTCCAAGAACCGCGGCAATGGGCCGAAAGTGGCGCAATACCTCGCCGATGAACTGCTGGCGGCCGGCTTTCCTGCCGAGGACATCGAGGTCGTGCCGAAGCCGCCGTTCGCCGCACTCATCGCCCGCTATCGCGGTGCGCTGGGCTCCAACAAGAAGCCGATACTGCTGCTCGGTCACATGGACGTTGTCGAAGCGAACGCCGAAGACTGGGAGCGGCCGCCGTTTACGCTGACCCAGGACGACAACTATTTCTACGCGCGCGGTTCCGACGACAACAAGTTTGGCGTTGCACAGCTGACATCCACCTTTATTCGTTTGAAGAAAGAAGGCTTTCAGCCGAACCGCGACCTGATTATTGCGTTCACGGGCGACGAAGAAAGCGGCATGACGACGACGCGCATGCTGGCTTACGAACGACCCGACCTGGCGAAGGCCGAATTTGCGCTCAACTCGGATGCGGGCGGCGGTGCCCTGGACAAACAGGGACGTGCAGTTACTTACAACATTCAGGCCGCGGAAAAGACCTACGCGACCTGGGAGATGACCGTTCACAATCCCGGCGGCCACAGTTCCCGGCCGCGACCTGACAATGCAATTTACGATCTCGCCGACGCAATCATGAAAATCGAAGCGTATCGCTTCCCGGTTCGCTGGAGCCAGATGACGCTCGATTACTTCCGCGTGACCGGCGAGAAGCTCGGCGGTGAACTGGGTGAAGCCATGGTTCGCTTTGCCGATGATCCCGAGGACGAAGCAGCCACCGATCGGCTGGCGCTCGAATCGTCCTACGTGGGTACGACGCGAACTACTTGCGTTGTAACGATGCTGAAAGCCGGACATGCAGAAAACGCGCTGCCGCAGTCGGCAACGGCGACGGTCAACTGCCGCATTTTTCCCGGTATTCCGGTTGCGGAAGTAGGGCAGACGCTCAAAGACGTCGTTGACAATGCCGAGATTGATTTCGTGTTGCTCGACGAGCCCACGGAGAGCCCGATTTCAGAGCTGCGCGAGGACGTCGTTGCGGCCGTATCGAGTGCGGTGCACAGCCGCTATCCGGACGTGCCCATTATTCCCATCATGGAATCGGGCGGCACCGATGGCATGCACTTTCGCAATGCTGGCATTCCAACCTGGGCCGTCAGTGGTCTTTTCATGGACCCCGATGAGATGTATGCGCACGGCCTCAACGAGCGTGTGCCCATTGACGGGTTTTACGGCGCGCTCGATCACTGGAGCATCATCCTGCGAGAGCTCGCTGGAGACCAGGCCCGATGAGAGGGAGTTCATTTCGCGCTCGGAAGCGCACCGCAATCTTGATGATGCTGCTATTCGCCTGCACGTCGCAGGCGCAGCAGGTCGATGACTTCGATTATTTCCTGGCCGATCGCATCATAATCCGCAACGGTTTACAGGCACTCCTGACGTGCAACGGCTTGTTTACGTCCAGGCGTTCACTCGAGCAGGTATTTGCCCAGGAACTGGCCTATGTGACTCATCCGGTCGGGACGGTTGACGGTGGCGAGTACCTGATCGATCTGGAACGCAGGGCTGTCGCCGTCGGCGGACCGGCGTCGGGCCCGGTTATGCACGCAGCGTTTCGTGAAGGCATCGGCTGCGTTGTGATGGCACCGAACCAGGGCTTCGACGATATCGACGCGCTACCTGTCCTCGATTTGCCGTATCCTGCGAACGACCCGGCGACAACGCCTTGGCCTATGGGCGATGTTGTCGACCCGAAACCGTTGCCAGGCAACGTCGACCCGACCGCGCTGAACGCCGCCTCGGACTGGGCTTTCGATCGCGAGTCGCCGGAACAGGTGACGTTGAGCCTGCTCGTCGTGCACAAGGGCCAGATTATCCACGAGCGCTATGCCGACGGCGTGGACAGGATGACGCGCACTCGAACCTGGTCGACGGCAAAGAGTATTGCAACAACGTTGATCGGCATGCTCGTCGATGACGGCCGTCTAGAACTCGATGCGCCGCTCGGCATCGAGTGGCTGCCGGATGTAGAGCGTGATGACGCTGATCCGCGTGACGCGATTACGTTGAGGCATGTGCTCAACATGTCGAGCGGCTTGTACCCGGTCGACAGCTTTGGCATGGAGTACGCGACCGGATCCGGCCTTGCGTATTGGGCCGGGGCGAGCTCTGTTGACAACGCGCGTCGCCGTGGGTTGATTCGTGAGCCGGGCACGCACTGGGATTACGAGAATTACGATACCTTGCTCGCGGTGTATGCGATGAAGCGCGCGCTGGGCGATGCCAAAACCTACGCCGAGTTCCCGCGCAAAGCGCTGTTCGATCGCATCGGCATGCGCAATACGCTGGCGAGCACCGATCGTTTCGGCGACTTCATCTTCAGCAGCCAGGTGTATACGACCGCTCGCGACCTCGCGCGTTTCGGCCTGCTGTACTTGCAGAATGGCGTCTGGCAGGGCCAGCGCCTGATTTCAGGAGACTGGATCGAGTTCGTACGCACGCCCGCACCGGCATCGGCCCGGCGTGGTAACGACTATGGCGGCCAGTTCTGGCTGGTTCCCGATGACCGGGATGACGTGCCGAGATCGGCGTACTCGACTGCGGGCAACCGCGGACAGTACGTCGTGATCCTACCGTCGCACGACACGGTCATCGTTCGACGGGGTCTCGACTACGGCAAACAGGGGTTTAACCGTTGGGATCTGGCGCATGAGGTGTTGAAGGCGATTAAATAGGGTCGAACCGAGGTTTTTTGTTAGCACAAAGCACTGAAATCGAATACTCTTGCTTGCGAAACCAAAGCCGATCGGACGCCTGGCGGGGCCTGTCCACTTTTTACTGAAAATGGAGCAGCAATGAAATTTTACTCACTTTTGATCATCGGGCTGGTTTTTGGCCTTGCGGGTTGCGCCGAGAAGGAAAAGGCATCATCGCCGCAGGGCGTTGAGGACGCGACGACCGCGGCCGAAATGGCGGCAGCCGAAACGACTGAGGCCGATACGCCGGAGACCGAAAAAGAGGAAATGGGAACCGCGGCATTCATATCGCACATGCACCATCACGCGAGCCAGCTCGAGCGCCTGAATGCGGCGCTGGAGGCGGGGAGTCTCGCAGCGGCGCAAAGGCCGGCCTATTGGCTGTCCGGGCATGATGACACCATCGCTGTGCCCGATGAATGGAGGATGTATGTCGATGGCATGCGCAGCGCTGCCATCGCCGTTTCTGACGCGCCCGATCTTGCGGCAGCTCGTGCAGCCGCCAAACGTATCACGGACAACTGCCAGGGATGCCATACGGCGGCAGGCATTGACCTGGTCACGTTGCAGCCGGAGTAGGCAGGCGGCTGGATTCCGTGGCTACGACTAGCCCGGATACATGCGGTACTGAAAGTCCGGTGGCACGACCTTGTAATACGGCTGCAGGAACATGACGAGATCGACCAGCTCCTGGACAGTCATGTACTCGTTGTAAATGTACATCTTGGACACGCCGTCCTCCGATACGACCTCTTTCGCATAACCGGTGGCCAGTCTGTGTGACGGATTGATGATCGACGTTATCAATTGCCCGTAAGTCCTGACCTGCGTCACAGAACCGCCCAGTTCAACGTACGGCGGCGGGTAACCCGGTATGCTGGCAAGCTGCTCACCTTTGATTGTGTGGCATTGGTTGCACTGCATGTAAAGGAAAGCCTCGCGGCCGGCTTCGGGATCGCCGTCCGGTAACCGAAAGCCTTTTTCCGACATCCTGGCCTGCTGATCGCAGCCGCTCACTGCGACAAGGCTGACCAGGAGTAATGCCAATACGGAACGTGCGTTCATGACAGACCTCCTGATCGAGCTAGCTCGAACCATTGCTGGTTATTTTTAGCATGAAGAAGCACTTACGAGAATCGGGGAAAACCGCATGGGGAGTGACGATTCCTGCGTGCAGGACCAGACACTCGCAAAGAAGAACTGCATTGGCAGGTGGCCGTTTCCGGATTATGCTGAGCATTCACTACGGCAAGCAGGTGATCAGTCATGCATCGAAGTCAGTTCGCAGGAATTATCATCGACTGTGAGGGCGAGGACCTGGACGCGGCCGCGCAGTTTTGGGGCCAGGCGCTGGGTTTCAGCCCCAAGCCGCTGACCGACCCGGAGGATGCCAGGTATCGCGGCCTTGATACCGGAGCCGATGAACCTTACATAGAAGTACAGACCGTCGAACATCCGAGTAGGGTGCACATTGACATCGAGACAGACGACATCGAAGCCGAGGTGCAGCGGCTGGAAGCACTCGGCGCGAGACGAGTTGAGCAGATCCGGACCTGGTGGGTGATGGAAGCGCCAACCGGGCATCGTTTTTGCGTAATCCGCGCCGGCCGGCACAATTTTGAGGAGACCGCGAACGAGTGGTGAACTACGACCTGATCGGCGATATTCACGGCCACAGCGAGCCGCTAGTTGAGCTCTTGGAAAAGCTCGGCTATCGCCTTTCTGACGGTGTGTATCGGCAGCCGGACAGGCGGGTCATATTCCTCGGCGATTTCATCGACCGCGGACCCAATCAACGCGACGTTATCAAGATCGTCCGCCCGATGATTGAAGAGGGCGCGGCGCTGTCGGTCATGGGCAACCATGAGTTCAACGCCATTGCGTACTTCACAGAGGATCCCGACGATCCTGGCCAGTACCTCAGGCAGCATACCTCATCGAGTGGTTTCGCTCCTTGCCGCTGTGGCTGGACCTGCCGGGTCTGCGTGTCGTGCACGCCTGCTGGGACGATGCCCTGATGCAGGATCTGGAGGTGTGCTTTCCGTCGATCAATCAGTACCTGGACGACAACCTGCTGGTGCGCGCATCACGGGAGGGCCGCAGCGAGCACGATGCGATCGAGACCTTGTTAAAAGGCAAGGAGATCGAATTGCCCAAAGGGCACATGTTTTTCGATAAGGACGGCCATACGCGGCACGAGGTGCGCATTCGCTGGTTCGACGGCGATGCTCGCACCTACTATGAAGCGTTCCTGGGGCCCGAAAAAGCCAGGACTCACATTCCCGAGGACCCGATCGGCGCAGACCACCTGCTGCAGTACTCGCACGACGATCCGCCCGTGTTCATCGGGCACTACTGGCTGGACTCGAAACCCGAGCTGCTGGCGCCCAATGTGGCCTGTCTCGACTACAGCGTGGCCGCGAAAAGCGGTGGCAAGCTCGTAGCGTACCGCTGGGACGGCGAGCAGGCTTTGAGCAACGAAAAGTTCGTGTACGTAGAGAGGAAGTCATCCCAAGTGCCTGCGTTCGCGTGATAAACTGGCCTTTGAATTACCTGCATTATGGAATCTCGGCCACGCGAAACGGTGCAATAGCGCCATAATGTGACCCAAACGAGAATGAATAAAACCATGCAAGCACATGATTCCATATTAAGTAGCAAGGCGTTCGGGGAACACGCCGATGATGCCGGGCTCGTCGTCGCCTACCAGTCGCACCAGGAAGCGTTGCGATTCCTGTCGTCGGCGCTGGACCAAGCGAATGGCGTGGCGCTGCTGCAAGGGCCCACGGGCTCGGGCAAATCGACGGTCATCAAGGAGCAGTTTGCCTGGTCCGCACGCGATGCCGCCGTCGCTCTGGTCGAGGGCATGCATCTGAGGCCGCGCCGGCTGTTAACCGACATGCTGGCGCAATTTGGCGTCGAAACCGCCAATGATCATGACGAGCAGCTGCTGCACAAGCTCAATAACTTCGTGACGGAGCAGACGCGCTTCGCACGGCCCCCCGTGTTAATTATTGATAATGCCGATCTTGCGACATCGAGCGCACTGCGCTTGCTGAACTGGCTCGCGGCACTGGATAGTCGCGGCAACTATGCGCTGCGCATCATTCTAACGGGCAAGGAGGGCTTGTCTTCATTGCCGAGGCAGGACGGCATGCGCAGCCTCGCCCGACGTCACCCGGCGCTATATTCACTCAACCCGCTGACCGAACAGGAGACAATGATCTATCTCCGCACACGCTTGATCGCGGCGGGCGGCGAGCACGGCGAAAAAGTGTTCCCGATGGATGTTTGTGAGCGGCTGCATGAGTGGTCGCGCGGCTGGCCGGGCGCATTGAACGAGCGCGCGATCGAGGCCATGGAAGGCATGACGGAGCTTGAGTCAAGCGGGCCGCTACCGCGCGTTATCGTCACCCGCGACGGCGTGACTGTGGCGGAGTATGAACTGACCGACCGACAGTATGTCATCGGACGTGCCGAAATATCCGATATCCTCATCGAGGATCCGTATGTCAGCAAGATGCACGCCATGCTGCAGGTCTATGCAAACGCCATTGTTCTGCTTGATCTCAATAGCACCAACGGTACAACGGTCAACTCCCGCATCGTCGTGAAGGCCGTCCTGCAGAGCAACGACATCATTTCGCTCGGCCGCCATCGGCTTAAAGTCGAAAACGCACCCGAGATCAGCGACGAGATGGACGAGGTCATCAAGGCGTCCGACACAGTGACAATGCAAAGCCTCGAAGACCTGCGCCGCTCGCGCGCCCGGCGAACCATCACGATGCTGAAGCACAAGTAGCGCGATAGAAACAGTTTTGGGGACATTCTTAATTTAGTGTATTAATGCGTTAAATTAAGAATGTCCCTATATCTATGCTTAAGCGATATAACAAACAGGGCGCGTCAGCCTGGGATCGAAAACTAACTCTCGTGCTCGGGTTTTTGTTTGGTATCACACTGCTTCTTTTCGCAGTCTATGCGGTTACTCTTTTCAGCACCTGGGCCGAAGTCGACGGCTGCCTGGACGAAGGCGGAAGCTACGACTATGAATCAGGGCGTTGTGATTTCAACGTGAATCACCCGAATCCGGAAGCCCAGGGCGGGCTCTGACCCCGGCTTGCTCAGGCCACGTCCGCCACCGAGTTGTCACGCTCGGCCGCAGGCTCCTCGTTCATTTCATAGGCGTCCTTCAAAGTGGCAACGTGCTCGTTCCACACCTTGTCGAAGCGCGCGTTGTCGACGACGGGCCGTTTGATCATGCGGCGCAGTAGCAGCTGCTGTCGCTTCGTGGTGACCGACTTGCCATAGAGCTGCAGGGCGTAGCGCGAGAAGTCGCGCACGAACACGTCGAAGATCTGGTCCAGCAGGTCGTCATCGATGGCATAGATTTTGGCGTTCTCGATGATCAGCTGACCGTACACGACCAGCGTAAAGAGCTCGCCGAGGTTCAGCAGATAATCGATGTCTTTCGCCTGCTCCTTCGAGGGTCGAGCCACAGCCAGCATCGCCTTAAGGTAGCGGATCTGTTTTTTGAAGACGTTGGCGTTTGGCAGATCAACGCCGGCGTAAGTTTTTTTGTAATCGTGGAAACGAATCTTGCCGAGGCCTTTCGTCGGCCCCTGGTTGAACAGAAAGTCGTCGTTGACCGGTTCGTCGCGTTGCTCGATGACCGGGAACTCACCGGGCTTGAAGAAGTAGTTGCCCATGAACTTGATGATCAGGGCCATGTTCACGTGCACGGTGCCTTCGAGCTTGGGCAGTGCGCGGATATCGCGGGCTGCCATCTCGAAGAACATGTCCTTCTCGAAGCCCTTGGCCGCGATGACGTCCCAGAGATGGTCGATAACCGCTTCGCCCTGCGTCGTGACCTTCATCTTCACCATCGGGTTGTACAAGAGGTAGCGCCGGTCCTCGCTCGAGGCGGAGCGCATATAGTCGGAAGCCCTGAGCGCGAACAGCTTCATCGAAACCAGGCGAACGTAGGCATCGACGAACAGCTGGCGGATGTGCGGGAAGTCGGTCACCTGGCTGCCGAACAGCTGCCGATTACTGGCGTGATCGATCGCCTCGTAAAAAGCGTGTGTGCACATGCCGATCGAGGCCCAGCCGAGGTTGTACTTGCAGAAATTAATCGTGTTGAGCGACGCATCCCAGGCTTCGGCGCCACGGGAGAGAATCTCGGCATCGGTGATCGGGTAATCGTGCAGGGCGAACTCGGCAACAAAGTTTTGCGAGTTGCAGACGTTCTTGACGCACTCGTACTGCTCGTGCCGCGGTTGTACGACAAAGAAAACGTAATCGTCGGTGCCGTCGATCTTTCCAAAGGTCGAGACCAGGCCAGCCTTGTTGCCGTTGCCGATGTAGTACTTGCGGCCGCGGGCGAGGTAAGTGCCGTCGTCCTGTGGGAAAAGCGTCATTTCCGAGGAATAGATGTCGGCGCCATGCTCTTTTTCCGACAGTCCGAACGCGAAGATGTGGCCGTCCCTGAGTAGTTGCGCGGCCTTTTTCTTGACCGCTTCGTTGCCGGATATCCAGATGGGCCCGAGGCCCAGCATACTGACCTGCCACGTGTACCAGTAGGCGAGGCCATAGAAACCGAGGATCTCGTTGAATTCGCAGTTGCGCCAGCTGTCAAAGCGCACGTCTTTGGAGCCGTCCGCGTACTGCGGCGGCGTCATCAATTTGGCGAAAATCTGCTCGCGGGCGACAAACTCGAGGAAGTCGGCGTACCAGACACGCTCGTGGTCATCCTCCTTGATGCGGCGTCGGCCCTTGTTCTCGAAGAACTCGATGGTCTTGCGCATGATTTCAGTCGACGTTTCGTCGTGATACGGTCGATGGTGTTCGTGAGGATTGAGCAGCATAAGACCCCCTTGCGGTGACGCCGTTTCAGTTGCCAGGTATTGTCGGTAGCATCATCACGTAGCATGCCACGAGCTACTGGCGTAGACCATACGCACGAACCACGGCAACAGACTCCAATCCACGCGAATGGTTCCGTTTCTCGCTATACTGAAAAAAACAATAAGAGACTGACGTCCATGCAGACATTCGCTGATCCTCTGGTGCGCGCCGTTCAAGTTGCGGGCGACCATACCGCCGTGATTTCCGAGGGTCGCCACTTTACTTTCCGAGAATTGAACTCGCGCTGTCGCCGGCTCGCGACCGTATTGAAAAGCAAGGGCGCCGAGCCGGGCGATCGCATCGCAGTGCTCGCCGCCAACACCAACCACCACCTCGAGAGTTACGTCGCGATTCCGGCGGCCGGCTTCGTCATCGTGCCGCTCAATACTCGTCACGCCGAGCCCGAGCTCGCGTACGCGATCAAGGATGCCGAGGTGAAAATCCTGCTAACCGACCGCGACCCGGGCGAATTGACTGAGCTTGTCGATACCGTCGTGATGATTCCCGACGAGTACGACGCGCTGCTCGATGGGGCCGACGAAATGGAGCTTGGCGTCGGCATCACCGAGGACACCCTGGCCGGCCTGTTTTACACGGGTGGCACGACGGGCGCCTCGAAAGGCGTGATGCTGACGCACAGGAACCTGGTTTCAAACACGTTTCACTTCATGACGATGGCGCCGCCGACAGCGAACAGCGTTTTCCTGGTCATGGCGCCGATGTTTCACGCCGCCGGGTCGAACGGGATACTCGGCGGCATCTGGACGGGTGGTTGCCAGATTCCGCTTAAAGTCTTCGATCCGGCGATCGCACTCGACCTCATCGAAAAACACAAAGTCACGCACACGCTGGGCGTGCCGACGATGCTCGCGGCCATTGCAGAACTGCAGCATAAAGAACCGCGCGATACGAGCTCGCTCACGATGGTAGCGCACGGCGGCTCGCCGATCGCAACGGAAGTCGTACGTCGCGCAGCCGAAGCGTTTCCAACGGCCGAGTTCGTGCACGTGTACGGCATGACCGAGGCATCGCCGCTGGTCACAGGCCTGCGCAATGAACAAGATCTGCTCACCGTCGATCGCAGCCGTTCCTGCGGGCAGTCGTTGATCGGCGTGCAGGTGAAAATCATTGACAATGCCGGAAACGAGCTGCCGACCGGCGAAGTCGGCGAACTTGCGGCCCGCGGTCCGAACATCATGAAAGGTTACTGGAACAAGCCCGAGCAAACGGCCGAGGTACTCGTGGACGGCTGGTATCGCTCCGGCGACATGGGTTACATGGACGACGAAGGTTTCGTGTTCCTCGTTGATCGTGCCAAGGACATGATCGTCAGCGGCGGCGAAAATGTTTATTGCTCGGAAGTCGAGGAGGTGCTCTACAAGCATCCCGCCGTACTCGAAGCAGCGGTCTTCGGCGTACCGGACGAGGCATGGGGCGAAGCCGTGCACGCAGTCGTTGTGCCTCGGGAAAAAATAACGCCCGAGGCGTTGATCGCTTTTTGTCGCACCCAGATTGCGGGCTACAAGTTGCCCAAAGCGATTACACTGTCTGCCGAAGAACTGCCAAAGTCCGGCCCGGGCAAAATTCTAAAGCGCGAATTGCGAGAACCGTTCTGGAAAGGGCACGACCGCAAAGTCAACTGACTGTACTGCTAGTGCCATCATATGAAAGCAGTAATCTGGACAAGATATGGGCCGCCCGACGTTCTCGAGCTCAAAGAGGTCGAAACGCCGACGCCGGCGGACTGAATGCACTGCATTTTGTGAGAAAAGGGAACATCGGGAGCGGAGACAAAGTACTTATCAACGGCGCGGCCGGAAGCATTGGCACGTTTGCTGTGCAGATCGCCAAAACGCGTGGCGCCCACGTGACAGCCGTCGACAGCACGCAAAAACTCGACATGCTGCGTTCCATCGGTGCGGACAAGGTCATCGATTACACGCAGGAAGACTTCACCCAAAACGGCGAGTCCTACGATGTCATTACCGTGGCTGGCTAATCCGCGGTCGACAGTTCTGTCGATGACGACGAGAACAGCTTTGGCAACGGATTGAATCGTGACATCAGCCCCGGCTGCAATGATTTCGCGAGCAGCTGATCCAGCCAGGTTACGATCGGCTCCATCGCTTCAATGTCGTGTTTCACTTTGTGGTACGGCAATTCATAAATGCCGAGGCCGCGGTCGGCGGCGTGCACATAATTCTGGCTGTCGCGCAGGACGGCAATGGTCGGCGTCTCGAAACTCTTCAGTACCCGCAGCAGCATGGCGAGGCTGCGCGTGTTTTGCCGCGTGCGGTTGGCGACGACAGCGACCGGCCGTTCGAAATCCGTGAGCTGCAGCAGCCTCGCGATGAAACTGGTCGTCGCATGCAAATCAAACGCGGAGGGCAGGACAGGTATCAAGATGCAGTCGGCGTCGTGCGTGAGTTCTGTAATCTCGCGGTGATTCATGGCTGCGGGCGTATCGATGATGACCGCCCCGGATTCCTTTGGTTTGTGAAACGGCCAGCTGCGCTCGCTTCGCGGCGCCAGCTCGTCGATGCCGATGCCATTGATCTCGGCGCGCTCCGGCGGCCGCCTTTCCAGCCAGCGCGTCGTGTAGCCGATGGGATCGGTGTCGATGGGCGGCGGTCCGCGCAGCGCAAAGTAGCTCGCCAGGTTGGTGGCCAGCGTGGTCTTACCGCAACCGCCCTTGGGGTTCAGAATGACGATCTTGTTCGCGTCGTCTCGATAAACAGCCGTAGTCATCTTCCGCTCGGGGCTTGGCCTTCTTCGTGCCTGCCCTGTTATTGATTGCTACAATAGACCATATGCCAAATGCTGCTCTCAGTAAAACGCCCGGCGATCTCGCGTTTGAGGCTCGCAACCGCAGATTCGACCTGCGCGAACCGCTTGCCGGCGACTGGCACGGCGGCCACGCCTTCCAGACCGCGTTTTTTAACGCGCTTTCGCTGTCTTTCCCGTCCGGCGAGAAGTTCTTCGTTGATAGCGTGAAGCACTACCTGCCGCGCATCGACGACCCGAAGCTCAAGAGCGATGCCGCCGTGTTCGTGCAGCAGGAGTTCATCCACCGGCGCGAACACCAGCGTTATAACGAGGTGTTCGCCGAGGCACGCGGCTTCGACCTCGAGAAACTCGAAGCACTCTATATTCGTGAGATCCAACGCGCAAAAAAAGAACCGCCCATCGTGCAGCTGGCGGCCACCGTCGTACTCGAACACATCACGGCGATGTTCGCGGCCGGCTCGATGCGCAACTCGCGCTGGATGGATGGCGCACACCCCGCGATGGCCGATCTCTGGCATTGGCACGCGATCGAGGAAACCGAGCACAAGTCGGTTGCGTATGACGTGTATCTCGCCATCGGCGGGGAACGCAAAATGCTGCGCCAGGTCATGCGCATCATACGCATGCGTTTCCCGTACCACGTGTTCCTCTCGATCTGCCAGATGCGCCGGATGGAGGGCAAGCCGGTGCTGTCGCTGTCGTTCTGGCGCGAGGGTTACGCGTTCCTGTTTGGCCGCGATGGCATCATTCGAGAGGTCGCGACGGACTTTCGACTGTTCTACCGTGACGACTTTCATCCCTGGATGCTCGACAACCGCGAGTTACTGCAAAAGACCATCGCAATGCAGCGCTGAGCCGTTCTTGGCTCCCTCCTGACCGCCCGTGGCCGCCTGCCGCCCTTGACTCCCCAAGCCGATAGTTGGATAGTTAAACAGTGAGATTGTTGTTATAGAACAACAACTTGATGTGAGATTCAGTGGATTGGCTGTCAGTTCTTGCCTGTGTCGGCGAGCGCTGTCAGATTAATTCTTATTTTTCAATAGTTTATATTCGAAAAGCTGACTCTTGACCTTTCTTGGAGAATCAACAAAATGAATACATTCAAGCGCAAGACTTTGCTGCTAAGTCTGCTTCTGCCGTTATCTGTTGCCGCGCCGCAACAGTCATTTGCGCAAAGCGGCGAGGAAATGATCGAGGAAATCGTAACAACGGGTACACGTGCCCGCGAACGCTCGGTTTCCGAGTCCATGGTGCCGATCGACGTTATCAGCGCCGAGGATTTCAGCAACCAGGGCGATACGGA
>CAMYIS010000220.1 GCA_947258485.1 uncultured Woeseiaceae bacterium | reverse complement strand
GGCTTTGCATTTCAGCAGGCCCAGGTCCGTCCCGCAATGCGCCTCGGTCAGGCACATGGTGCCGGTCCATCGACCGCTGACCAGTGGCTCCATGAAGATTGCTTTCTGCTCCTCGGATCCGTGCTCTTCAATGGTTTCCATGGCGCCGTGGGACAGGCCGGGGTACATGGCCCAGGACCAGTTGGCCGTCCCGTTCATCTCGCGAATCGGCAAACCGATAGACATCGGCAGGTCCTGGCCACCATATCGGGAAGGTTGATCCAGTGACGGCCAGCCTCCATCGACGTATTGCTGATAGGCCTCTTTGAATCCGGGAGGGGTCCTGACCTCACCATCTTCCAGCATCTCGCAACCGGCCTCGTCGCCCACCGCATTGAGCGGGGCGACCACCTCCTCGGAAAACCGGCTGGCCTCGCCGAGTATTGCGTCGATCAGTTCCTGGTTGACCTCCTCGCAGGCCGGCAACGAATGGTAGTGTCTTTCGAAGTTCAGCAGGTCCTGCATCACAAACTGCATGTCCCGCAGGGGTGCTTTGTAGGTCGTCATACCGGGTCTCCGTCTGATCGGCGGCTTGCGCCAATTTCAGAGTACATGTGTACGCACAACTGTACCAGTTGTTTGCTAGAATGCAATAATCTGGTTCACAAAATGGCTTATCCGCACCGAAGGGGAGAACTGTTGAAGGTCTCCAGACAGAAGCAGAAAGCAGAAACCCGGCAGAAACTCATGGACGCGGCAGCCGCTGAGCTGGCTTCCGGCCGGAGTTTCGACACGCTCAGCTTGAGAGAGGTCGCAAAACTTGCCGGAATCGCGCCGACATCCTTCTACCGTCATTTCCACGACATGGAAGGCCTGGGACTGGCGCTCATCGAGGAACATGGTAAGACCCTCTTTACCCTGATGCACCACGTTCGGGAACAGGCTTTGGAAGGCCGATCGCTGATCCGGACGTCGGTCGAGACGCTTTTCGATTACATTTTCCGCAACCAGGGCATGTCGAGGATGATCCTGCAGGAGAGCATGTCCCGGAAGTCGGCATTTCGCGAAGCGGCCGAAAAGTCACTGCTTACGATGTCCAGCGATCTGGCTGAATTCCTGGTCTGGGATGCGAAAGAAAGGGGCGTACCACTGGCCCATCCGCGACTTGCTGCTGCTTCCACGGTCGCCATCCTGTTCACAACTGGGATCGCGTTGCTCGACACGCCAGCGGAAGACCGTGACCAGCACATCGAGGCCGCCATTATCCAGCTGCGTATGATCATGCGCGGAGCCGAGGCCATGGCGCAGGCGAAATGACGCAACGCTGGTCCTTGGTCGCGAACCACTATTAACCGAACAGCGGCTTATAGCGCTTCGCAATTTTGCCCCGTAGAGCTTGCAGATCCTGATTCAAAACAACTGCTTTCTGCTACCTTTACTTTTTTCTATGGGACAACTGGATTTGATAACCGAATGACGCAGAGAGAGAAATCGAGGTCCAGCCAGCTGGCTTCGATCCAGGTGGTCGGGAGTTCGAACCGAGGAGGGCGTTAGCCCGACGACAAGCGGGCCGCGAAGCGGCCGCTAGTCTCTCCGGGCGCTGTCTATTTGACTCCGGTGAGACGCTCGTTCCGCTGATAGTCATACAACGACGGCGCAGCTCGCACCTCCACGTTCAAGGCTTCCACGTAGGGCTCGGGACGATAGTCCAGTTCAAATTGCCGATTGCCGTGCAGGCCCACTATGCGTGCCATCGGCCCTTCGTTCAGTCCCTGGATAGTCACGATCGTATCGGGGGAGGCGCCACCGGTAGAATCCGCCATGGCCCGGCTGCCAATACCCGGCACCACTGCCATCAAAGACTGCAGCGACCGGTCCGTCTTTCGACGACACCGCGCGCGCGTACAGCGTAACGTTATCGTACAGGTTCTGATGATTGGCACCGGCATGCTGGTCGAGCGTAGGCGTGACAAACACCTCTGCATTCTTGTAAACGCATTTTGTCGATTGCGTGTTGAACGTCAGTGAGTGCAACACCGGATTCATCACAGCAATGCTTTCGGCAAGCACATTATGCACATTGCCCATGTGTACGCCGTAGTGCGCCTTTCTTTCACCATCAGTCGTGATGTCGCGATACGTCAGGTTGGCGCTGTTGTAAGTCAGGATGCCGCTGTCGGCATTGCTGATACGAATATTCCTGGCCCATGCGTCGAAGGCGCTGGTGAAATAGATACCGTTGTAGCCGCGCTCCATGTGATGCCCGAAGTAGGGCGACATCGGGAACTCGATGTGCAGCTCTTCGATCCCGACATGCTCAAGTCCGTCCCAGCGGGCGATCTGCGCCGGTATCGCATCGCCGGCGTCATGCAGCAACGGGGCTGACAATTCGACGATTTCGCCATCAATGGACTCAATACGCAGTGTCTGGCGCACCAGGGGTCGCTCGGGAAAACTCCAGTGATGCGACCCGGCGGACTCGAATTCGGAACCATAAAGAGACTTGATGATCGCCGCGCCCGGTCCGGAATTATTGATCCACTGAATCTGAACGATGTCGCCGGCGGCGAGAGCGGTGCCATCCGAAACAGTGACGCTGATGTCGCCGCGACTGCCTGCCCGAATATCGGCCAGCTTCTCGATTTCGGGGTCGTACTCTTCAAGGTACGACGCCGCCCGGGTGCCCGGCTTCTGAATCCAGATGAAGCCGCCACTCCAGGAATACTCCGAGAAATACTCGTCCAGATTCAGGTCCGGCTCCTTCTGCCGCTTGTCGAGTTGCACGATGTACTTCCTGAGTTCGTCCAGC
>CAMYIS010000219.1 GCA_947258485.1 uncultured Woeseiaceae bacterium | reverse complement strand
AAAACCCTATCCCGAGCTCACGGCTGACGGCATGATCGCGGCGAACCCGCTGATCGACATATCGACCGTCAGCGCGCAGGAGTGACGCTGGGCCGATTTGCCGAGGGAGGAGATAACGCGCAATTGGACCAATGTCCGCTATGGGTCACTAGCGGCCCCTTGGCCCGATGTTACCCCTACGACCGGTTCTGCGAGTAAAGCAGACGTTAAGCCGTGAATGTTTCGGAGCGTGGAATCTTGTGCCCGCTTTCATCGAAAGCAGCCGTTCAGATCGCTGAAAATCGATTGAAACGAGAGGCTCCTAACGGCCAATAGCGGACATCCATTCAGCTACCCATGACGAAGAAAGCATAGCTAAAATAGTCTGAGTGACGACGAAATAGAGATATTTCATTTCTCGCCTCGCTCAGAATAGCCTCTGCCTCGGAAATGCCTCTCCAGTCTTTGGTCCTCTCTGCAATGCGCTCTTCCATTGGATCATAGTATTGGTCTGTCCATGCGCTTGCGGGAAGGACGAAATGTCCTAGCATTGTGTACCCGTTACGCTTGATAGTATCCAGCTTTGCGGCGACGGTATCGATCTCTGGGTATTCTCGCCAGAAATCCACGACCTCGGATGGTGGATTGGGCTTTAACCACACCGCGTCACTAACCGCAACGCAGCCCCTCGGCCTGATGAATTCTTTAAACTTCTTGAGGCCAACTTCAAAGCCTAAGTTGTAGATCGCCCCCTCGGACCAGATAACATCAAAACTAGACGCAGGGAAAGACATCTCCTTCATGTCTTGCACTACAGTCTCAAGGCGATCAGAAACACCTTCCCTTTCAGCTTCGGCGATTACTCTTTCAATCATCTCAGGAAGGAAGTCGAGTGCTACAACCGTGCCCGCTCCGCATCTCAACAGTTCGACTGTTTGTTTACCCGGTCCGCAGCCCACGTCGAGTACGCGCGGCTCATTTGGAAACGACGGAATCATCTCAAAAGCTCTGCGAGTGAGCTCGTCTGAGCCGGGGCCCGCACGCGGCAAGCTTCCATAGATTTGGAGAAAATAGTCCACGGAGTTACGAGATTCCTCTGATTTTCTGGTGGCCGGTTTGGGTCATCAGCAGTCGTTCGTTAGCTTATCACTCGAACTTCTGCTTACGGCCATAAGAGGCCGCTACGTTGCAGCGTTAGCAGAGGCGGCCACTACCTATAGACTCGTATTCCTCATGTTGTCCAGACTAACTCGATGCCCATTTGCTAATCGCGTCTGCTCGAGCACGACGGAATGATATTGCTCGGCGAGTTTGGTGTCACCAAGACGGGTAGCCGCACGTACGGCACCGAGTAGCGCATTCAGTCGATTGGGCGATGCTGCTAGCACTGCTTGATACTGCTCGAGCGACTGTGCATCGTTACCGACCTCGAACAACATGTCCGCATAAAGTTCGCGTGCTGGTAGAACCTCACCTGGTGTTACCGGATGCTTGTCTACTGCATCCTCCCGATCTGCGGCAGCTGCTGCTAGAGACAGAGCCCCTTTCGCATCGCCTTCTGCCAGCAAAATCCAGGATTTAACGGATTCGGCATGAACCTCTACTTCCGTCCGAAAATAGGCGGGGGTTGCCTCCGGCAACCTGGCCAGTAGATCTTTGATTATCACTAGCTCTTGCCGTGCTTTCTCTGGTTGTCTGCTTCGCGCGCTACCGATTCCCCGCGCGAAGTAATGAATTGATTGCGCCCATGGAAAATCGTTCCAAGCAAAATCTTCACGCACAAACTGTAAATTACTCGCCTCATTCCACATACGACGTTCCAGTGCGTAGCGCGCTGGTGACGACGCATAGGTGAATGCGACCTTGAAGTTCTCGGTGTCCGTCTTCTTGATATTTCCCAGCCGCACCAGTAACTGTTGTGCTTCATCATCGCGGCCCGTTTGCAGCATGGCGTACATAAGATAGTCGATACTGTGCAGCCCCTCGTCGTAGTGTCCGGGCAGGTGAGCACTGGCTGTGTATTCAGCGGCTGACCGGGTTGAATCGTGATTCGAGGAGAGCGATCGGTCCCAAAGGCCGAGCCGCGTGAATATGTGCGAAGGCATATGTTGTGCGTGTGCAGAATCAGGCGCTGCATCCGCGTACGTCAGCGCCGCATCGAGGGCCAAGTGCGCAAGACCTGGATAGTCATAGCTATGAATCAAATAGTGCAAGACACCTGGGTGTGTTGGCTGCGAAGCGCGAATCCAATTAAGCAACCCCGCTGCTTTGAACTGGTGAGCATACGACTTGTCTCGTGGATCAGCACTGGCGAGCAAAGACAGCGAATAGAACATCGCGGCCTCCGGGTCCTGAAGATTATTGCTATATAGGTCGCTCATGCGAGATTCGTAATCACGTACCCGATCACGATGGGTTCTAACGTCGTTGCTGGAAAAAAACGTGCTTAGCGCATAAATATAGCTTGATTCTCGAGGGGTGCTTTCCAAATCAGCCGCAATAGCAAGTAAAGCAGCACCTTTTTCCAAATCAGACTTGCTAGGCGGCGCCCATAGCGGGTGCCAGATGCTCATCGCCGCGCCCCAATACGCCATTGCGCAATCGGGATCTTCGTCAGTAATCTCTCTGAATAGCCGCGTCGTCTCGGGGTACTCGAACGAATGGAGCAGCGTTATTGCTTGATTAAACTTTACTTGTATGCCGGGACTGCAAGAATTCGAAAATTGAACTTGCCGTGATTTTTCCTCGTCACCAAACCCTGTGATTGGAATCATGAATAGCGCCGAAACGAACAGGCCTATCGCTATATTGCGTCTTCGGATACCGCGTTCGTTCATTCTGTTCTCCTAACGGTTATTATTATTCAAGCCAGCTGTCTACACGCCAAAAGATTCGCACAACCAGAGAGTGGCGAACCGTTGATCTCACTAGTGGCGGCGTCCGCTTTGGGTCAAAAGCGGC
Source organism: uncultured Woeseiaceae bacterium (assembly GCA_947258485.1). Taxonomy (GTDB): domain Bacteria; phylum Pseudomonadota; class Gammaproteobacteria; order Steroidobacterales; family Woeseiaceae; genus UBA1847. The sequence goes on along the minus strand of CAMYIS010000219.1, from coordinate 26,538 downwards.
CTTTCGGCATCATATCAGCCGAATGGCGGCTTTCGGGCCCTTACCGGACGTTCTAAACAGCCTCACCGTCCCAGCTCCGTGTCGCGATATTCTGGCTCTTGCACAAGCAGGCGCATGTGCGTCAGTGTATTGAAGGGCGTGTCGATAAGGGTCCGATTGAGCGCCCAATCAGGAACAGAACCGCCGGGATCAAATTTGCTCTCGAAGACTACTTGCACGTAACCGTTTCGCATTGGCGTTAATTCCCAGCGAATTTCCTGTTTCGGAATTCGCACGAATTTTCGATCTTGTGGCAAGTAGTCGGGTTCTGCTATTCCGGTAATTTCGACGTGATCGTCCGTGATGGTTGTCGTCGTGATCAAGATCGTATCGCGTTTCTTAACAGGCCACGGTGCCTTGGTCTGCATGTAGCTATATTTGCGATGCGTATCGGATCGTTCGAGTAGTTCACTCGAAATGCAATTATGGATCCAGCGTGGGCATGACGCATTGTCATCAAGTAAGGCCAGGAGGCTTTCTACTCTTGCCTCGATCTCCACCACCCCACGGAATTGCCGCACTGACCATCCAGGCACCGAACGCGTATACACTCTTACACCGTCTGTGTCCTTCTCGAGCACCCATTCGCCCTGCCCGGCTATTACGCGTGTGCACAGGAGTACCAGCACAATAGCGCAGATGCTCGAGCGGCTTATTGTTGACAATTTCAATTGAATCCAGCCTCTTCCAGTTTGTAGTGTGGCTTAGTGAAATAATCCGCTGATTACACACGAAAACAGGCGAAACCGAAGTTTCGCCCTTGTATACATTATACGCATGCACAATCGAATCAGTCGATAGCGTCGAGAATGTGTAATTGCATCATCCTGTAAAGAATGTCGATGCTCGATCCAGAACCGTAATTGCGGCCTGTAAATGCGACGACAAGATCGAGTGACGGGACCACGAAAAGGTATTGCCCCCCGTAACCGCTCGTTACCCACGCCTCGACGACCTGACCTTTATAATCAAGATCATCTAGCCACCATTGGAAGCCGTAGGCTTCGCTGTACGTAGCCCAGGACGAGATGTCGACGCGCCTCACCACGGTATCGGCTATCCAGTTTGCACTGATCAGTTGCTGCCCTTGCCAGGAGCCATTGTTCAGATAGAGCTGGCCGAATTTTGCGAGATCCCGCGTCCTGAGAAATAGACCGCTACCACCCACCGGCAGATTGGTAGGTGTTCTACTCCATTCGGCGTTCGTTATCTGCATCGGGAAAAAAAGGTTTAGGTTGGCAAATTGCGCCAACGGCATACCCGTTGCGTTCTGCACCGCCTGACCCATCGCATTCGTCGCCGCAGTGTTGTATGTGAATACCGTGCCAGGATCATTGACCATAGGTAGGTCGAGCAGCGCTTTGGCCCAGTCAATGTACGCGTTGTTGAGAGCGACGAGATCGTTGTTCCGGTCTGTGTACGGCAACGACCATTCGTCCCACTGCAGCCCCAGGCGCATCGTGAGTACGTCCTCAAGCGTCATCTCCGCTTTGCGTGGGTCCCAGTTGGCGTAATTCTCATAACTAAACAGGTCATAGAATTTGACCTGCGTCGAGGCGATGAAACCCTGATCGATTGCGATACCGACCAGTGCCGATGTAAAGCTCTTGGAGGTTGAATGCAAGACATGACGTTCCGTGTCTGTATTGCCTATCCATCCATCGAACTGATCGAGTTCCCTATTCGCGAACCAGTACAAAAGTAGCTTGTTGCTTTTTACGATGGCTACCGAGTCGATTCCCTCATAGTTTTCATTGACGACCCGGTCCATCATGTCGAGAATCTTTTGGGTGTCGAAGCCTTCGGCTGCAAGGTCAGCGACTTGCCAGCCATCACCGATGTCGGCCGGAATCGAGTAGCTATAGACAATCGGCTCTGTTGATTGTGAATTGCCGCCTGATGAACCGCCGCCACAAGCAACGACCAGCATCGAGGCCAAGACGGCAATTGCTATTCTTGGTGCATGTTTGGCCATCGATTCCTCCCGGAAGTCATTATAGAGACTGCACTGCACGGGGCCCAGCATGGGCTATTACGTCGCCAATTACAGTGTGTTAGATTGCCTAAGTCCCTGTTGACAATAGTATCGACGTGGTACTAGTTTGCTTGATCGATACGTGAGTGTCACTTTGGGGGAAGACGTTTAATGAATAAAGTCCTTGCATGTGCCGCGACCTGGTTTGCGGCCGCGGTCGCGCCAACCGCAACGGCCGTTGCACAAGACGATCTCGCCACCAGGCTTGCGACATGCCAAGCCGTCACAGTCGAGAGCAATCGACTAGCCTGCTACGACGAATTGGCCGCATCAATTGAGTCAGACGCAGGACCGGCGGCCGCGCCTGTGGCACTTAGTGACGATGTCGCAAAAGCAGAAAGCAAACACTCGAAGGTCGACCAACCCGAATACGCGGCCGTGGTCACGCGCTGCGAAGAAGCTAAGCAGGAGCGGCGTCTGTATTTCTTCATGGAAAATGGCCAAGTCTGGAAGCAAAGCAATGCTGGGCGTCTGCGCCTCAAGGATAAGGAATGCCAGTTCGAGGTGACGATCAGGAAGGATACGTTCGGATGGATCTTGAGAATCCCCAGTGAGGACCGCAAGCTACGCGTCAGGCGCGTACGTTGACGCACAGGTCTAGGCTAATTGGTCTCTATATTGGCGCCCTCCTCCCGGGATAAAGGCAGGTAATGACGGGGAATTGTCTCAATTTGTGCGATTCGTCGTATTTCTGAATCCCCCACGCGGCCATACTGGCACGATCAGGAAATTCGTCCTTATCCGGATTCAGGGACAAGAATGGGCAGTTCGGTTTTTGAAATAGCGTTGTATGCACTCGGAGGCGGGATTCTGGGCGTCGTTTGTGGATGGCTGGTTCAAGCCATGATTAGCAAACGCCGCATCGACCAGGTAACCAGTGCGGCCCAGACGAAATTGGACAGCGTCACTGTTGAAAGGGACGGGTTCGCAAAAAAATATTCCCGATCGCGAGCAAAAATCGAGTCTCTTCACGCTGCAATCGCTAAACGCGGTAGAGAATTTGAGTCTGTACTCAAGAAATCAAAGCTGTTGGCCAAGAATGTACTCATGCTTCGCACGGAACGTGAGAACACTAAATCCAAGCTGGGCACCATGCAAAACGCACTAGAATCTTTGCGGCAACAAACTACCGCGCTGCAATCGGAGTTCGAAAAAGCCCAGGAGTTCTACAAGCGGGAACTGCTTAAGTCGCTCAAAAAGCGCAAGCTGCTCGAGAAGGAAGTCGATGAAGCGCGATCTGAGCAAGAGTCGTTCGCTAAACTTGTAGAATCATCCACCCTGGAACACGGATCCACCGAAAACATGATCGTCGCAGCTCAACTCAGATTAGGGCAGCTGCAAGTACTAGAGCGAAATGTGAATAAGCTGGAGGACGAAAACGCACACCTTAATAGTGACCTCGTACGAATAAAGCAAGAATTCGCGGCGCGGGAACGGGAACTCGCAGAGTTAGAGGAGCTCAGGATCCACAACAAGCAATTATTGCAATGTGTCGAAGCTTTGGAGGGAAGCCGCAAGGAACATGAGACCGATGCCGAACGATATCGACAACAAGCGGATGAATCCGAAAAACTATCGGACACGCTGCGCCTTAAACTGGACGACCTCGAGAAGAATTTCGCTGACATAGAAAAGCAGCAAGACCGGGCGATTAAAGATGCACGCAAAGCAGCAGTCGTGCCAATATTAAGAAATCAGCGCTGATTCGAAACTAGATCATCAAGTCTCTTGCGTGCTACTGACGCCCAAGGACAAGCCATAACGATAAAACAGCTGCTCGACCGTCAACATCCGTTAAGGGCTAGCGAGAAGGATCGTCGCCAGCAAGAATCAAACGCCGAAACAACCTCACGACCGGCAGGCGCTCATTCCACGGAGACGCGTCCGCGCGATCCGGGTCCACCGGACACACAGGGCCTGCAAATCCAGGCGGAATCTGGTCGTCCAATTCGCCTGTGCCGGCGTTATCGAAGAACTCATAGCCTGGGATACAAAGATCTTCATCCGCGACTACATCGACCGTTCGTAGTCCGTAGCTCGAAAGTTCGACCGTGAATGCCTGCGGGTTCACCAGCCAAACCTGGTGCGGGCCGGCAACGAACAGGTACTGAATGCGCCGATTACTCGATGCGATGCGATATTTCCTTATTTCCCCGCCGTACATCGAGCTGCGAGACGTGGACACGTCGAGAACGGCCCCAAAATCGGGTTCGAAACCAGGCTCGATCTGTAGCGATTTCGGATCATCGTCGTCAGCAAACCACGCAATACTGCGATTGTTGTTAATGCGATTCACGCGCGATTTCATCGCACGCTCGCGGGGCGCCTCGAAATCCCTATACGGCCAGATCCGACCTGACGGCGCGTTGCGCAACACCAGGGACAGGATTCTGTTGTCGTTCTGCCTGCGCCGGCCTCGATGACCGGCGTCATCCAATGCTGCCTGCATCTCAAAGGGAAGATCGGTGGTTTCCTCGGCGCTGTACCAGTCGCGCGCGCCGCGCTTCACCTGCAGCCGGACTGCGCCCTTGCCAATCCATCCCATCTCAGGCGTATTAATGTAGTGCGTTGCAGATCGCCAGACCAGCGAGGAGTCCTTGTAGAAAGCCCTCGCATGAATCGTTGGTTTGCCTCGTTTCGACCTCGTTGCCGGCAGGACATACGCGGGGATTACCTTCAGCCCTTCGGCATCGCGCTGATTGCACAGGAAAAAACGCGTTCCAAACAGCTCGATCTCGTATTTCGGCGTATAACCAATACGCAGCAACTGCGCCGGATCTGGTTTTGCCTGACCGTCCGCGCGAAGCCTGTAGCCTGAATCGAGCAAACGGTGAAATTGTTCGCCAACCTGGCGTGGTGATTTGCCCTCCACGGCGACGTTGACCTGTATCTCAGTTGGAATGGGTGCAATTTTGCTCAACAAGCTCTGCCTGCGATTGATTACAGGAGTTCAGTTTAGATGACTTTTTGAGCCATGAATTGATCAATTTGCCAATCGCCTGTTGACTGCTCAAACTCACAATACTAGCCGCATGCGAAATCTGAAGGAGACCCTTATGTGTCGTTGGCTTGCGTACTCAGGCGCACCCATTCTGATCGAGGACGTGCTTTTCAAGACGGACCATTCCCTTATTGACCAAAGCCTGCGCGCAGCCGACGTGCACAATACGACAAATGGCGATGGATTCGGCCTTGGCTGGTATGGTAAACGTGACGTCCCGGGCGTCTACAAGGACATCCGTCCCGCCTGGAACGATACAAACCTGCAGGCCCTGGCTGCGCAGATCGAATCGCCGATGTTCCTGGCACACGTCCGGGCAACGACCGGCTCTCCGGTGCAGAGAACCAATTGTCATCCGTTCAGTCACGAAAAATGGCTGTTCGTGCACAACGGTCTGATCAACGAGTTCGACAAACTACATCGAGATCTTGCGTTTGCGGTCTCGCCTGAATTATTCCCACTCATTCGCGGCACAACGGACTCCGAACTTATGTTCCTGCTCGCGCTGAGCTTCGGCTTGAATGGCGACGTACATGCCGGCTTGTCACGTATGGCGGGTTTGGTCGAAAACACGGCTAAACTACACGGAGTAGAAAATGCGCTGCAAATGACCCTGGGAATCAGCGACGGAGAATCGCTGTACGCTGTCCGCTATTCGACTGCGGGCGATTCGCGATCGCTGTTTCACAGTGCAAGTCGCGACGCGACTATGGAAATTGCACCCGAAGCCGGCCGATTTTCAAGAGACGCACGCGCGGTTGTCTCCGAGCCGTTGAACGATCTCGAAGCGGAATGGATTCCCGTGCCGGAGGCCAGCTTCCTTACGATTACCAAGGGCGATATTTCGTGCGAGCCATTTGCCCCAACCGCGCCGTAAGACCTAACTCGCCGTTCAAACGATCAGGCTAACGATTGATGCAAGTGTGATACCCGTCACTACATGGCACGTGCAATTTTGCTAGCTTCGGCGAATATGGATCCACTGCAGTGTATCCAAAGCTGATTATCCGATGTTACCGCAACCGACTAAGATAGACGCTGCAACCACCGAGGCAGAACAACAATCCGGTGAACGGACAAGCTGTCCAACGCTCAAGCTGACACGCAATGGAACCGGAATTCAGGAATTGTCACTGGATCTCCCTCAACTTCTGATTGGACGCGCGGATGACAATCATATGTCGATCCCGAGTCCGTTTGTCAGCCAACACCACATTTTGCTGATCCGTCGCGGTGATTCCACGATTCTTATCGATTTGAACAGCACAAACGGGACTTTTGTCAATTCAGAGCGTGTAGACATTCGCGTACTGGCGAACGGTGATGTGATTACAGTTGATCTTCACAGTATGTTTGTGACGTACAGCATTGAGTATAGTGACCCGTCGATGACTACCCATGGCACATTGGATGACGTTGACCCTGTAGATCCCGTAATTGAGAAAGCCCTGGCAAATTTTGAAAACTTGCTTGTGGGGGGTGATACTGACTTGTTGCCGGAGCTAAGCGCCGACGTGCCTACAGTGGTGGGTTTTATTGACGATCGCTAGACTTTTTTGACGCTGATACAAGAAACAAGCCGAGTATGCTGATCACTAGCCAGAACGACTCGACCAACGCAGCCGAAAGATTGAAGTCGAAATACAGAGAAATCAACACTAATACCGCACCCACAGCATTTGCGATCGAGTAACGCGGGTCTTGGCCAGAAATTCGCCCGATTTGCATCCAGAAGTAAGAACCAATAATCAGGATGACGCCCAAATTCCCGAGAAAATCGTGCCAATGGTAGTCAAACGACATTGTTTTTCCTTAGTTGACCGATTCGCAAACGACGGAACAGCCGTTTATTCCGCGTGATCGACCATAATACTGGGAACAGATTCAACGCGTATTAAGTCCGATGTCAGGGCCATGAAAATCAATGGCTTGCGGGCGACCGAGGACATATGGTTTCATTGGCAACGACACACAGCCAATTTGGTATAGTTCGCGCCCGCACGTCCCAAAGATTCCCCCATGACCAAATCCGCCAAAATGCTTGAATCGGCCCTCGCTCGTTTACGAACGATGCGTGATTATGGCGGTCCTGCCTTGACCACGGGTGTTGGCGACGACGTCATTGCGGAGTTTCTCGGCGCGCATCGACACCTATCGGTTGCCATCGAGCGCGGTCACACACGCTTCCTGGAGCTGCAAAAAACGCATCCCGACTATCTCGCACTGGATGAAGCCGATCAGATCGCCAAGGCGCATGCCGGCGTGACGAATTTCTACGCTGAGGACACGGTCAACCCTTACGTTCCCGCCGGCGCTGCCGGACCGTGGGTCGTCAGCCTAAAAGGCGCGGTCATTTATGATTGCGGCGGCTACGGCATGCTCGGTCTCGGCCACGCACCGGAAACGGTGCTTGCGGCGATGAATCAGCCGCACGTGATGGCAAATATCATGACGGCGAGCGTCAACCAGTTGGATTTTATCGAGAGATTAAAGCAGGAAATCGGTCACAGGCGAAAAAGTGGCACACCGTTCAAAAGGTTTCTTTGCCTGAACAGCGGTTCGGAAGCCATGTCGATAGCATCGCGAATCAGCGATATCAATACGAAAAAACTCACCGATCCAGGTGCCCGATACGAGGACTGCGAGGTGCAGGGACTCACCTTGAAAAGCAGTTTTCACGGACGAACGGACCGCCCTGCCCGTTTTTCGCATTCAACGTCGAAGAAGTACAAGAAGCACCTGGCGTCGTACCGGGATCGCGATTACCTGCTTACCGTCCCGCCGAATGATATCGAAGCCCTGGAAACCGCGTACTCAAATGCCAGCGTTGAAGGCGTATTTATCGAGGCGTTTTTCATGGAACCGGTCATGGGTGAAGGTAATCCGGGAATGGCAATCGACCCGGCGTTCTACCAGCGCGCAAGAGAGCTGACTCGCGAACACGGCTCCATGTTCGTTGTCGATTCGATCCAGGCCGGGCTGCGTGCGCACGGCGTGTTATCGGTCGTGGACTACCCGGGTTTCGAGCAACTCGACGAACCCGACATGGAGTCCTATTCCAAAGCCGTAAATGCCGGGCAGTACCCGCTGTCGGTACTCGCACTCTCAGAGAAGGCCGCCACGACCTACCAAACTGGCCTTTACGGCAACACGATGTCAACAAACCCGCGTGCCCTGGACGTTGCGATCGCCGTTCTGGATTCATTGAGTCCGGAGCTCCGGGAGAATATTCGTACTCGTGGCCATGAGCTCATGAACCGACTGGCTACCTTGGCGGACGAGACGGACGGCGCAATTACGAGCGCCCAGGGAACTGGGCTGCTGCTGAGCTGCGAACTTCACTCGCGTTACAAGGTGTACGGGGCCGGCAGCACAGAAGAGTACTTGCGGAAAAAAGGACTCGGTGTGATTCATGGGGGGAAACATTCCCTGCGATTCACGCCTGTGTTCGATATGGGGCCCCAGGAAGTCGACCTGATCATCGAACTGACAAAGGATGCGCTGCTAAACGGCCCGGTTCAGTCGGATAAGCAGTAGGTCATAGAATGAAAAAAGACGGACTGAGCCAGAAAGCCTACGTACCGATAGCCGAGGGCGATACCTACGATCCCTTTGTTGAGGCAACGGAATCGCCCGCCGAGTTCACGATCAAGGCGGTAGGCCTGGGGGTGCTGTTCGGTATCATCTTCGGTGCGGCCAACGCCTACCTTGGACTCCGTGCCGGGCTGACGATCAGTACTTCGATCCCGGTTGCCGTCATGACCGTCGCCGTATTTCGTGCGCTCCGAAGCGTGGGTATCCGTGGCACAATTCTCGAAACCAATATCTCGCAGACAACCGGGTCCGCGTCGAGCTCACTGGCCAGCGGCGTTATTTTCACGCTGCCTGCCTTGTTCATGTGGGGTATGGCACCGGAACTACTGCAGATGACGCTGCTCGCGATGTGCGGCGGTTTGTTGGGCATCCTCTTCATGATCCCGCTGCGGCGTTTCCTGATCGAGAAGGAACACGGCAAGCTTCCCTACCCCGAGGGAACGGCTTGTGCAGAAGTCCTGGTTGCCAATGAGATTGGCGGCGGTCGAGCGCGCTTCGTGTTCTATGGCCTGGCTGGCGGCGCGCTGTTCAAATTCCTGACGTCATGGCTGCGCGTGATACCCGGCGACGTGCATGTCAAGGTTCCATTCCTCAAGAAAGGTGAACTCGGCATGGACCTGTCGGCCGCGCTGTTCGGTGTCGGCTATATTCTCGGACCACGAATCGCGGCCGTCATGGTCGGCGGCGGCTTACTTTCCTGGCTCGTCATCATCCCCGCCATCGCGTACTGGGGCGATGCAAGGACTGCACCGTTCTTTCCCGAAACGGTGCAACTCATCCATGACATGTCGCCGCGCCAGATCTGGACGCGCTACGTGCGCTACATCGGCGCCGGCGCCGTGGCTACAGCCGGCATCGTTACGTTGATACGCAGCATTCCCGTGATGATCAGCAGTTTTCGTATCGGCGCCGCCCAGCTTAGTGAGCGAGTCGGCAGCGCTACGGGAACGGCTTTGCGTACCGACAATGATTTGCCATTGCGTTTCGTTGGCATTGGTGTCGTTTTTGTCGCAGCGGTACTTATTTTCGTGCCGCAGGTGTTCGGCGCGGTTGGAGGCATCGGTATCCGCACGATCGCAGCATTCTGTGTCGTTGTCTTTGCCTTCTTCTTTGTCACGGTTGCCTCACGCATCGTAGGCCTGGTCGGTGTAACCAGCAATCCGACCAGCGGCATGACGATTGCAGCGTTGCTTGGCACGGCTTCGATATTCCTGCTGTTTGGCTGGACCGACGCGCTGGGCAAGGCCGCGGCGCTGACCGTTGGCTGCGTGGTCGCGATCGCGGCATCGATTTCCGGCGACACTTCACAGGACCTTAAGACCGGCTATCTGCTTGGTGCGACGCCCCGACGGCAGCAGACCGCCGAACTCATTGGCGTGCTGACCTCCGCGACATTCGTGTGCCTGACGGTGCTGGCACTGGGCAAGGGCTTTGGCTTTGGCAGCACCGAGCTGCCCGCGCCGCAAGCAACCCTGATGAAACTCGTTATCGACGGCGTACTCGATCAGAACCTACCGTGGGCGCTTGTCGCAATCGGTGCCGGCATCGCGCTGGTGTGCGAGATTGCGCGTATCCCGTCGCTGCCCTTCGCGGTTGGCGTGTATTTGCCGGTGTCCACGATGACGCCAATCTTTGTCGGCGGTTTGATTCGCCTGTGGATGGAGCGAAGCGCAAAAGACGCGACGACCGCAGCCGATCGCCGCGAGCGCGGCGTCTTGTTGGGCAGCGGTTTCGTAGGAGGCGAAGGACTGCTCGGCGTGGGCATCGCTCTGGTTGCGGTTGCCAAGAGCCGACGCCCGGATGGCATAGGCACCGAATGGCTCGGCAGTGACCTTGCTGCAATGCTCGCCGGTGCGGCCGCATTCGCGGTTTTTATCGCCTGGTTTTTCCGGTCGGTTCGCGGCAGAACCGAGCAGTGAGCGGCTCTTAGTGACTGTGCTCGGTATCACAGGCGCGGAATGTAACGATCAATACCGGTAAGAGCGTCATATTGGCGAGCAACGCGACCAGCATCGCGGTACCTGTCAGCAGGCCGAAGTAAATAGTCGGTATGAACTGCGAGAGCGCCAAAATCGAAAATCCGAGCATGATTGTCACGCTCGTGTAGTACATGGCTCGGCCAATGGTGCGATGGCAACGATGTATCGCAGCCCAGTAATTGCCGTCACGTCCAAATTCATGAGTAAATCGATGAACGTAATGGATGGTATCGTCCACGGCGATTCCAACCGTAATTGCGGCGATCGTAATCGTCATCAGATCCAGCGGAATGCCGAGCCAGCCGATCAGGCCGAGGACGATCACGGCCGAGACAATATTAGGAATTATCGCGGTTACTGCGGTCCTGAATGAACGGAAAAGCACGACGAACATGATGAAAATAGCCACGAAAACGGCACCCAGAGTCAATACCTGGGATCGAAACAGGCTTTGCAGCATGTTGTTGTAGAGGACCAGCATGCCGCTCAGATGCACCTGCTCTTCGTCGAGATCGAATTTATCCTGGAGATCGCTGCGAATCCGGTCGATCAGTTCGTTTCGCCTGAGCGTTTTATCCGACTCGAACACGCGTATGCTGAAACGAAGCTGATCACCATCAGGGGACAAATATGGTTCGATAAGTGCCGCCCTTACGTCGTCCGGCAACCGCTTATAGACGATCGACAGCAGAATGTTGTCGGTCAGGACGCTTTCGTCAAGCTCCCCCAATAAGCGCGTTGTCGTTGCGACCGAAATCACTTTCCCTGTCTCGGGCTGCGCATCCAGGTACTCGTGCATCGCAGTTACTTCCCGGATCCTTGGATAATTGAACCAGTAGCTCGTCGCCGTAATACCGCCCTCCTCCTGCGCTTCGTCGAAAAATATGTCTGCAAATTCATCGTCGAAATCGTTTTCGAACTCAAAATCGATACCGAGTTCAGCCTCGTCTGGTGTATTCAGTGGCGCATCAACTATCACATCGAGTGGCGTCGTTCCTCCCAGCGTACGATCGATCAACTCCATCCCCTGGTAGATCTCCGTCGATTTCTTGTAGTAATCAATGAAACGGTTCTCGACGGTCAGCCGCGTAATACCCGCCACGCCCGCGACGACGAGGACGGCCGTTAGTACCAGTGTCCGTGCTGTATGGCCATGAATGAGGCGAGCAAAAAAACTCGTAATGGCCGACGTAATGTCACGCAGTACGCGTGGCTGTCCCGGCCGAAACATCATCAGTCCTGCCGGAAACAGCGTAAATGAAAATACGAAGGCGATGCCGATTCCGATAACCATCATCCAGCCGAAATCGATCACGGGCCGAATTCCACTGACGATAAGGGAACCGAAAGCAACCATCGTCGTTAATGCCGTATAGAGACAGGGCGCCACGATACGTCTGACCGACTCTCTGACCAATGTAAGCTGGTCTGCGTCCGGATTCAGCAGGTGCGTTTCCCGGTACCGAACAATGATATGCAATGTTAACGCGAGGCAGAGAATTAACAGCAATGAAACAAAATTTGACGAGACCACGGTGACACGCCAATCGCTTATACCCAGAATTCCAAGCATGGCGACGCAGGTAGCCAGGCAATTCAGGAGTGACAGGATTGCCCACCGAGGCTGCCGGAAGGCAATTACAAGGATGACGATAAGAAATGTAACAACTGCGACGCCAAATACGATCAGGTCATGCTTTATGAAGTCAATCGAATCGGCAACAATCATCGGAACGCCTCCCAGGTGCAGGGTTGCGACGTTGCTGTAGTTGTCGAGTACGTTCCGGATGGCCGATATGGTCGCCTGTTCCCGCGCAAGCAAGCTGCGACTGCGCTCATCAAACTGCGAGCTGACAATCGCAAGAACGTCAGCCTCGTCGCTCGTGAGCGTGCCGAAGTATTCCCTCTCTCGAAGTTGATCACGTCGTTCGCGTAACTCGACGTACAGCTCATCCTGCTTGAGGTTTACCCGAAGCGCAGTAGTTCGAGCGTCGGCACTGATGATGAGTTCGCGGTACAGCGCACTGTTGACGAGTTCCTCGCGTGCGAGGTCTCGGTTTGTGTTGCTGTCCTCAAGGCGCCGCAGGCCTTTTGCGATATGTCTTAGCGCAACGGGCGGACTCTTGATTAACGGCACGTCGAGAATGCTGACGACGGATTCGACGCTTTCCAGCGAATTCAATTCAGAACGCAGGCTGTGAAGGTGCTGCAGTACCGGTTCGCTAAAAAGTTCTTCTTTCGGGGCAAAAGTAACGATCAGGTAGTCATCGGACCCATATCGACCTCTCAGCATCCGGTAGTAGCTGAGGCTTTCATCGCGCTCGAGTGTCAGTGAATCTGCAGACGCATCCAAGCCAAAGTCTTGCGCCAACCAGCCGAAAACAGCAAGCAGAATTGCACTGATCGCGAGAACTGCGCTCGGATGCCGCAATACCAGCCGCTCATGCAGCGTGACAAACCGGTCAGTTACACTCGGCGGCGAATTTTGCATGCGCTCCTGTCTAACTCAAATAGCTCTACGGCAAAATATTGTTATGCTGGCTGTCGCGCAGCGTCAATGCGGAGTACTACCTAGCAAAATACCGCGTATGTCACGATCTGAAAGAAAAAAAGCAGCAGACCGATTTCGGCGATTTATTCGACGCAGTAATGAACTCCATGTCGAATACCTGGAAGATGCACAGCTTCTTGCGAATTATGACCAATTTGCGAACTGGCAGCTTGAGTACCTGCTGCCGTTTTTTGACGATCTTTATAAAAAGGAAGGCTACGCCGAGGCCATCGACTTTGTCATGAGTGACCTTGCCGGCATCGGCATCAGCAACCGGGACCGTGACCTGGAGCGAGCCGCTCCGGTCATTACTTCCATGCTGCCGATCGCGGCGCTGGCCACCATTGCCAGTGCAGCGGAGATGAATGCCCGTGTACTTAAAGTCAATATTGCGATCTGCCGATGCCTGGCTAACGGGAACGAGCTGCCGGCTTCGATAACGGAGCATGACTACGTTATTGCCTGCCGCCAGGCAACCTCTCTACAGGAATGCGTGGAACTCGTGCACCTAGTTACGGGATTGGGACAGACGCTAAAGGCACTCGTCGAAATTCCTGTGCTCGGGATAATGCTTCGCGCAATGCGGGCGCCCGCTCACGCAGCGGGATTTGCTGCGCTGCATGAATTCCTGGAAAAAGGCTATGGCACATTCAGACAGATTCCGGACATTGATCACTTCCTCAGTGAGATCGAGAGTCGCATGGTCACGATTTTTGAGCGAATATATACTGTGCCACTCAGTCAAACCCGCTGATACCTGATAAGCCGAACAACAAATGTGCCGAGCACAACAATTGTCAAACCAAGCACAATGATCGCGGTGCTCTTTCCTTGCACAAAGTATTCACCGAGAAACACGACGCCAACAACGTAAGGAATTTCGGTGATCGCCAAAGCCGCCAGGTAATACCAAAAACGATATCGGAGAATGCCGAGCACATAACCTGGAATTTCAGACGGTACGATTGCCTGGAAGAAAAGAATATGAATGAACCGCGTGCGCTCGCTGACCTGGCTCTGCCAGCCGGCTATTTTTTCCTCGCCGATTAGCATTGCGGCAAATTTCCGGCCGAGGAAACGACCGATGCAGAACGAGGCGATGCCGCCCAACAACCAGCCCATCCAAAGCAGTACAAGACACGTAGCTTTGCCCCAGCTGTACACCGCGACCGGCACCAGGACAGCACTTGAAAAGAACGCCACCATTGCGGAAAGCATTGACAGCAGCACGAATATCGCCATGCCGAGATGCGGGTGCATAGCTATGACGCGCTCGCACCAGACGATGAGCGCAGCGACTTCGTCGTGCAGCGTTTCCGAAGCGGCGATGAAACCTGCCACGGTTATGAGCGCGCCCACAATTAACATGTGACGTTGCAGCCGGTGATGAACAGCCTGAGGGCTCATCCAGCCAGATTAGCAACGATTCGACGAAAAGTTCGGGAAAGATGGCCGAGCGATTAAGAATTCAGCTTAATTTCGTCGGCCTGTTCGGCATTCTGAAACAGTCTCTGCAGTTCGTCGTCAATGACGTACTCGATCCTGCAATTGCCGACCACGATAGTGTCACCAGGCACAAGCAAGTGTTCCTTTATCGCAAAACCATCAACCGTAGTACCGTTGGTGCTGCCGAGATCGACAATCGTGGCGCCTTCCGGTGAGTGGCTGACCAGCGCGTGATGGCGACTGACTAACTTGTCATTGATCCGAATATCGCAGAGCCGGCTCCGCCCAATCAAGATGTTGCTCTCACGCAGCGCCATTTCCCTGACGTCATCATCGGTCAACTTCACTATCAGGCGTCCGATTCGGGGCCGCAGCCCGGCAGCATTGAGGGTTGCCGCATCTTCATCGGCATCGACCTGCACAGACCCGGTGCGCAGCGGTCCAAAAGCGCGTCCGACCAGTTCTTTAGTGATCAGATCGACGCCTTCCTCCTCAGAAGTACGGAAACATCGGCTCATGAGCGCCGAAAGCTCATCGGGGACGCCGCCGCAAAGCTCGTGAATGAGCGGGATCGCTTCGTACTGGAACGTATCGTCAACACTCGTCGTACCACCTGCCTCTACGCGTCGGCGAATGTACTCGCGCGTTTCAGGCAGAGTGAATGGTTCGATTGAAATACGTTTTCCCGCATAAGTGGCCACCGAACTGAGCGGCCGGGTATGCAGCAACTCCTTGAAGCCGGATTGTCCGGCAATAATCAACATCAGACCGTAACCGCCGTCGTGCTCCATCTCTACCAGGCTGCGAATCTTGTCGAGAACCCACCATTCGCAGTCCTGCACGTCCTCGATACAAACAATCGTGCGCCGTCGATGGCTCTTCTGAAAAGACAGAAATAGTGAAAATATGCTTTCGAGATCCTCGACACTCAATTCCTTGGGCTCGAACCCGAAAGAGCGAATGATCTTGCCCATGAACTCTGTCGTATTCGCACAAGGTTCGGAAATGTGCGCAACGGCGACATCCTCGTCGAGCCTCGAGAGAAACGTGCTAATAATGAACCCCGAGGCCGACCGGCCGTCGCCGACCAGGATGGCAAGCGGACGCTCTTGCATGAAGGAAAGGCCCAACCGGTCAATGGCATTGCGATGACTCTGCGTCAGAAAACCAGGTGACGTGTCTTGCTCGCACTCCAGGTCGGGCACCGTCGATGACTGCTGCTGGTATTTCACGGTTAGCTCCTGCGGCCTCTTTAATCGGGTGATAAGGCTCTTGATTGGAATCTTCTTATGATTTTGAGTCTAGGCCAGTTCTTGCAGCATGTAAAGTATATTGCGAAGTTACCAATGTAATCACTTGATATAGAAAGACTATCCGCTCATACGCCTTAGCGTTTTGATGAGATGACCTGTGTCGACAGTCGCATCTGTCCTGACGAAGACCGTTTGCTCCCGCTCCGCGTCATTCAAGGGATCTGAGTTCTCGTATTGGTAATCCAGGACTTTGATGTCCGCTTCAGAAGCGTCCGTGCCGCTGATTCCTCGTTCCTCCAGCCTGCGCAGCAACTCGTCGCGTTTCGCACTGGCGTCGACGAAGGTAAGAGCGACATCCTGGCGCTCGGCCAAGCCCACCAGCAGCTGCCGGTCGGTCCGCCTCAGAAACGACGCATCGACAATCACGTTGAAACCGGCCTCCAGCAGGGACTCCGCTGTCTCGATCAGCCTCCCATAGATCCCGGCGCGCGCCGTTTCTGTATAGACGCCCGAACCCGGTTCCGAGTCACTGCTCTCGGTTTCCTCAAGTCCCAGTAGCCTTTTCCGCTCTATATCCGACCGGACGCGAATAGCCGGGAGCTGCGACATCAGCTGCGACGACAGCCATGTCTTGCCAGAGCCCGAATAACCATGCATTGCAATCAACCTCGGCTCGGGAGCCTCGATCCAGCGTGCTGCCACCGCAAGGTTATGTTTGAGGTCCTCGACGTCCTGCTGCCGCTCCTGCGGCGTCGCTCGCTCGGTGCTCCGAATAGCTGCAACTTTGGCGCGAATCATGCTGTGGTAGACAAAATACAGGCCGAACACGTCCATCCCTGAATAATCGCCCGTGCATTCGAGATAGCGGTTCAGGAATGCGTAGGCAAGGTCTTGCCTTGCTTGCGCAACGAGGTCCATGACCAGGAACGCGATGTCACTTATCACATCGATGTTGCGGAGCTCGGCACTGAATTCGACGCAGTCAAACGGGACGATGCCCGTCGAGAGCCGGACCAGGTTTCCGAGATGCAGGTCGCCATGGCACTCGCGCACGAAACCGTCTTTCCGCCTCTGAATCAACGTGGGTTTCAGGTCACGGAGGCAATTCGTTGTCCACTGCTGCACGCGGTACAGCAGGTCCATATCGATGGCCTGTTTCAAGGGCGCGAAATTATCCAGCATTGGCGCCCGGACCTTTCGCACGGACTCGTTGTCGTCGGCAAATTCGATTATTTTTGCGACCGCGTGGTAGCCGGCGATCGTTTCGGCGAGCGCGAAAAGGTCTTTTTCCTTGAGTCGCCCCGCGTTGAGCTGATTATCGAGTTGGGCACTTTGCGGAAACTGCACCATCTGCAGCGCATATTCGATAACGCTTCCGTCGCCCCCGACCGACGGATGCTCGTAGCTGCCACAGACGGGCACGACGTCCAGGTACAGTTCCGGGGCCCAACGCCGGTTGAGCCGCAGTTCCTCATCACAATAATGGCGGCGCCGCTCGAGCGTGCTGAAATCCAGGAAATCCAGCTTCACGGCTTTTTTTATCTTATAGGCCCGTGTTCCGGTCGTTATGACCCAGGAAATGTGCGTCTCGAAAACCTCGATCGACGATACCGGGTGCGGGAAGGCCTCGGGATTCATCAGCGACTCGATCAGCGTCGACTGCTTGCTTCCCTCGTCAGCCATTCGCCGTCACTTCGCTATTGCACGAGCCAGCTTCCGTCCGCCTGCAAACAAGCTGTGCCGTAAACGTCCTGGTTGGTTTGGCCGCCAACGGTTGCATCAAGCCTGAACTCCCGGCAAGGACCGCTGCTCTGCTCGTAGGTCCGCGTTGGTGTCACCGTGTATTTATGCCCGGTATCGGGATTGACCCACGTGGTGGACTGGCCGCTGCGCGAATCGTTAAGCACCATTGCGGTCTTCGTCCGATCGGTTTCGTCCATGCTCTCGCCCACATGTCGGCCGATCATGGCACCGGCAATAGTCCCGACTATGATAGCCGCCGTTCTACCGCGTCCCTCACCGATTTGAGCGCCTATTACGCCGCCGATTACGCCGCCCAGCACTTCGCCTTGCTGCGCGTGAGTTGTCGTTTCGCACGCAGTCAACAAGAACGTTGATAGCACCGCGCTGAGGACGATTACGCCCGCGTGTTTTGCCGTTGACCAGGTAATTGCAGATCTGAACATCATAAAATCACCCCCTTTATAAGGTAGGTCTGCAATAAACATTGCACAAGTCGTATTCGTACCTAGCGGTCATCATCGAGTACTGGCCGGCATGCGATGCCCTCCAGCTGGGCGTCCATCTTTTCGACGGCCCCATACCCGACCTCAATAGCCTCCGCGGCACGATGGAAGTCCATCAAGTGAAAATCTGTTAGCTGCGGCGTGACGACCAGGTCCGCCGGATCGCCGATCATCCGGTTGGATGAAATCTGGTCCTGCATGATATTGATTGCCTTGTACACGACCTCAGCGATGCCCGGTTCGTTATTTTCGCGATCCGTCCGAATTGAGTTCACAAAATTGTCCAGCAGACCGGTCCATCTCGCGAATAATTCCGCTCCCTCCTCGGGAGTGCTGCCCGCCTGTCGTCGAGGCTTGCCGGGCTTCTTCCTCTTACGCAGGTCGTACGTGGTTGCGGGCCGGTTCAGATTCACGGCAATAACGTAGTCCGCGCCCAGTGCTCGACACATCGAGACCGGAACCGGGTTGAGAACGCCACCATCGATGAGCCAACGGCCTTCATGAAGCATCGGCGTAAATAGCCCGGGCAAGCCGCTGGAAGCACGGATAGCTTGCAGCATGGAGCCTTTCTGGATCCAGACTTCTTTGCCCGTATAAAGATCAACGGCAACCGCGCCAAACGGTCGCGCCAGAGTTTCGATCGCCCGATCTTCCAGGTGCTCCCCAACGGTCCGCATCAGGCGATTGCCGCGCATTACGCCCCCGCCGCTGAGGGTCGCATCGAGAAGACGCCATACGTCGACCTTGGTCAGCGTTCGCGCCCAGGTCTCGAGCGCATCGAGCTGGTCACTGGCATAAGACGCCGCGACGAGGGAGCCCGTCGAAGATCCGGTCATTATTGTCGGCTTTATGCCCCGGTCAATGAGCGCCCGCAGTACACCGATATGAGACCAGCCGCGGGCCGAGCCGCTGCCCAGTGCAAGTCCGATTTTGACACCGCTATCTTGCTCGTCGGTTTCCATTACCTGCTCGATGCATCGTCGGACGGCGGCCACGTCACGCTGAAAGCGCCGCGAACCTCACCCAGTGCGTAACCACGCGCCCGATCATGAGGGTAGTCGGCATCGAGTATTGCGCCCAGTTCGGGCGACAGGGATGCACCGTGGCAGGCAAGACAAACACCGCCTGTCTTGATGGGAGCCATATAACGAATCGTGCCGTCGGCTTCCCGAACAAAGTGTTCCAGGGGTGCCGTCGGTTCAGCCGTATTCGCCTGCTGTTCGAATTCCAGCAATACGCTCGTTTCCCAGGGCTCCGGTGCATTCCCGGGATTGCGAAAACGCAGGCTCGTTCTTCGCACTTTGGCCCCGCTGAGACGCGATAGCTCGGACGCAACCTGAGGTGCTTTGTCTTTACACACGCTGATCGCCTGCACAGGTCCGCCCTCCGCCAGGCCCTTCTTCAGTTCGCTCTGTAAGCTGACTCCAAACGACTTGACCAGCGCTCGACTCTCCTCAAGGCGCGGCTCGTCCGCCGTTACCGAACACCCTACCAGCATCGCAGCAATGATCGGCGGAAGCGTCTTGAGGCGCATCGATTTCATGGCTGTGCCTTCAGCGTTCCGGCCTTTACGATACCCGTATCCTCGAGGGCTGCAAGCAGTTGTCGCCAGCGCTGTTCCAGCGTGCCCGTATAGCCGACAGACATGCGCATCAGCCCTGGCGAGATGCCGGCGGCGGCTTTGCCTTCGTCGCTCATTTCGCTTGAGGTGCTGGAGCCCGAGCAGGACATGAGCGTATCGAAATAGCCGAGACTGACGGCGAGATAGCCGAAGCGTTGCTCGTTCTGCAGGCGCGACATCAGCATATTGGCCGTTGCCTCATCGCCAACGTCGAGTGTGAAAACGCCGCCATAGCCGTATTCGCTGGAGCGAAGCTCGTTGAACAACTCATGATCGGGGTGTTGCGGCAGGCCTGGATAACAGACATTGAGTCCCAGCGAGTCGAGGCGCTTCGAGAGTTGCAGAGCCCGTTCCCCGTGCGCTGCCATTCGCAGCGGCAAATGTGGAATGCGCAGGCTGACGTTCGCGGCAACATGGGGGTCCATCGTCGGTCCGAGCAACATTAGCGGCCCCATGTGCAGGTCCATGAGCTGACCGATAAAACTCTCGCTGCCACAGATCGCACCGGCGATGACGTCCGAGGCACCGCTGATGAACTTCGTAATACTGTGGACGACGATATCTGCGCCCAATGCCGCTGGCCTGAGCAGCAGCGGACTGAAGGTATTGTCGACGACCAGCGGCAGGTCCCGCTCGTGAGCAATGTCTGCGAGGCGCGGAATGTCGGCAAGGCGCAATGTCGGATTCGCTATGCTTTCGGTAAAGACCAGTTTTGTCCGTTCCGTGATGGCATTCGTCACGGCATCAAGGTCTGTGATATCGACAAAGGTCGTCTTGATACCCGCCTTGGCGGGAAGGAAGTCGTGCAGAAACGCATAGCTGCCGCCGTAGATCGCATTGGAAGCAACGATTTCATCTCCTGCATTACACAAACCCAGTACGGCGCCCGAGATCGCGGCCATTCCGCTGGCGGTGCAATAGCCGGCTTCGGTGCCGGCCAGCGCAGCCATTTGCCGCCCCAGGTTGAAAACCGTCGGGTTGAAGTGCCGGCCGTACAGGTAGCAGCCCTTATCGGGACCTTTGCGGCCTTCGAACAGTTCCGGCATGGTCTCCGGGTCGATCACGGTAAATGTCGTGCTCGCCTCGATCGACATGTTGACGCCACCGTGCTCGCCAAATTCATGGCGAAGGTCCGCCAGATCCTCGATCGGATCGCGTCTGTTGTTCATCTTTCTTTCAACACCAGAAGATTGCCCAAAAGAACCAGTGCTGTTCCCAGCACTATGGTTATGTCGAGGCCCAGCCCCTCGAACAGGATGGAAAGGACGAGTGCCACAACCGGGAACATGACTGTCGCGTAACCCGCCTTGTGCGCACCGATCCTTCCCAGCAATGTCAGGTAGGCGCCAAACGCCACGACTGAGCCAAATATTGCCAAATAAGCCAGTGATGCGATGTACGTAAAAGTCGCGTCGAACGTGAATTCCTGCCCCCGCGACAGCGCAATTATGGCCGTCAGGATCGCCCCATACAGCATGCCCCAGGCATTGGCTTGCACGACCGGCAACGTGCGTTTTTGTGCTCCCTGAGAAAGCATATTGCCAATAGACGCCACGAGCGCTCCGAGCAAGGCCAGGATCGAGCCGTAGAAAACTTCATCCGACAAGGACACTTCGCTGACCTGCGGAGCGAACAACGTGATGATTCCAAGAATGCCGAGGAAGGCACCGATCAGCACGCGGCGCCCTGCCCGAGTGCCAAATATCAGCCGGGAAAGAACGATGTTGATCCACAGCATCGTGGAGAACGCGATCGCGGCCAGTGCCGATGTAATGTGCACCTGAGCGCGGTACGCGAACACATAGTTGAGGCAAAAAAGAGACGCCCCGAGGAGCGCAAACCAAACATGATATTGTAGATGAAATAATAGTCGTAATTTATTGATTTTACAGTATATAAATAGAAAACAAGATGCTATTGCGTAGCGGTAGACGATGGACACCTCCGGCTCGACCGTTCCGAGCTGGAACTCGATGGCCAGCCAGGTCGAGCCCCAGATCAGGACCGTAATGAGATAGAGAACCGTGTTGCTCATGCGCGATTTCGTTGCTAGAGGCAACTGCTTTCGAATTCATGCGGCAGATCCTCGGTGACGCGCAGGCTGGGGTCCGGCTTCGCAAAGCGCACGTTGTCAGGTCAGCCCGGCGTTCCGTAACGGCAGTTCACGAACACGCTTTCCCGTCGCCGCGAAATAGGCATTCACGATTGCAGGTGCGACGGGCGGAACTCCTGGCTCTCCCACGCCACCCGGCGACGCCGTCGATTCCATGATGTGGACATGAATGGCCTCCGGCGCTTCGCTCATTCGAACGACCGGGTAGGTGTCAAAGTTGCCCTGAACAACAGCCCCGTCTTTGGCCGTAATCTCGCCGTGCAGGGCGATACTCATGCCGAAGATCGCGGCGCCTTCCATCTGCGACGTTACCCGGTCCGGATTGATAACCGTTCCGGCATCTATCGCGGTCCAGATTTCGTGGACGACGAGCTTGCCGTTCTTGTCGACACTCACTTCGGCCACCGAGCCCACAATACTCAGGAAAGATCGGTGCACCGCAACGCCAAGGCCGTGCCCGTCGGGTAACTTCCTGCCCCAGCCGGCCATGTCGCTGACCTTTTCAACGACAGCGGCAATGCGACCCGTGTCGATCGGGTGATTCTCGAGCGGGTGACCGTAGTTTGTATATTTTGCGCCATCCTCGGACGGGTCGACCTTGCGTGGCTTGCCGAGCAGTTTCAGCAGGTGATCCCTGGGGTCCTGGCCGGCCGCGTGCGCCAGCTCATCGACGAAGCCAGCCTGTGCAAAGGCGTGGAAGACGTTGCAGACAGAGCGCAGCCATCCGATTCGCAGGTGGGCTTTGGCGTCGGCCGTTTCGATCTGCATGTTCGCAATATCGTAGGGGTTGTCGAGCAGCCCGAGATCGAGCTCAAAGCCCCCAGGTCCGGTTGCACTCGGGTCGAACGTCGACATGATCGACGGGAAACAGCTGCGGTGCAAAAAGCTGGTCGTATTTCCGTCGGCGTCGAGGCCCGCCTTGAGGTACTGCGCGCTGACCGAGTGAAAATAACCGTGCCGGATATCGTCTTCGCGCGTCCACGTGACCTTCACCGGGCTTTGGACTTGCGCCCAAAGCCACCGCCGAGCAACGTGACATGAACCTTGACCTTTTCCTTGTCGATGCCCAGCGTCGCCGCGACCGTGTCCTGCGCCGCTTGCGGGTTCTGAGTGCAGGCCCAGGCTTCACACCCGCCATCTTCGGTGATCCTCGCAATGGCTGCGGGCGGTTCCATCGGCGCTTGAGACAGGTAGGGTGCGTAATAAACGGCTTCGTGCACGCTCTTGGCCGTCTTGAACGCCGCGGCTGCGTCACCCCGGGTCAAGACCGGGTTACCCTGCGATGTGACGGACTTGACCAGCGCTTGCCGGTAAGCCACCGACTCATGCGCGCCATTCGCTCCCCGGTCCCACTCGATCTGCAGCGCCTCGCGCCCTTTCTGTGCGGCCCAGGTATTGCTGGCGAGCACGGCGACACCGCCCAAAACGTTGAACAACAGCGGTGACGTGGGGTCGGGTAGTTTGATTACGTCCAAAACACCAGATACGGCTCTGGCCTTGGTGTCGTCGACCGACACGACGGTGCCACCGGAGGCCGGGCAGCGTTCGATTGACGCGTACAACATGTCCGGAAGGACCGTGTCTATTCCGTAGATGGCCTGGCCCGTCGTAAAAGCAAACCCGTCGATGGTATCCATGGACTTGCCGATGTAGCGATAGTCTTCGCGAGACTTGAAGGGCGCTTCGCTCGGCGCCTCGAGCTCCGCAGCTGAGTCGTTGCGAATACTCGTCGAGCCGTCGGTGTTCTGATCGCCGTACTTCGCGTCGCCGAGCGCCTGGATCAGCTCGATCCGATCCCAGTCAGCGTCCATTTCATCGGCGATGATCTGCGGCAGGCAGGTACGAATACCCTGTCCCATCTCGGAACGATGGCAGATTATTTCGACGATGCCGTCGTTGCGAACGTTAACGTAGACGTTCGGGGCAACCGAGGCGGCGCCCTGGCTGGCTGGACCCGGGCCCGCCCGTCCGCAGCCTGCCGTGAATGTCAGTGCCAGGACCAGTCCGCCGCCGGCCTGACCAGTACGTTTGAGAAATTCGCGGCGG
This sequence comes from uncultured Woeseiaceae bacterium, assembly GCA_947258485.1. Classification (GTDB taxonomy): domain Bacteria; phylum Pseudomonadota; class Gammaproteobacteria; order Steroidobacterales; family Woeseiaceae; genus UBA1847. The sequence goes on along the minus strand of CAMYIS010000219.1, from coordinate 2,614 downwards.
CTGATATGTCGGAGTTCGCTCATGACTGGCCCTCCGCAACTTTGTGGATTGCCTGGCGGATGCGCGTGTAGGTACCGCATCGACAAATATTGCCGCTCATCGCAGCGTCGATATCGTCATCGCTCGGGTCTGGATTGCGTTCCAGCAGCGCCACGGCACTCATGATCTGGCCGGACTGGCAATAGCCGCATTGCGCGACGTTGAGCTCCCGCCATGCTACCTGGACCGGATGATCACCGTCTGCAGCCAGGCCTTCGATGGTGGTTACATTGCGCCCCACGGCCGCCGAAACCGGAATCGCACAGGATCTCATTACCTGGCCATCGAGGTGGACATTGCAGGCCCCGCAAAGCGCTTTGCCGCAGCCGAACTTGGTCCCGGTCAGGCCTGCGAGATCTCGAATCGCCCATAGCAAGGGCATGTCCGGATCCACGTCGAGTGAAACTGCCTGACCGTTAATCGTCAGTTCGATAGCCATTCTTAACCCCCTGGTCCGATGGTCTTGATGTCACCTCGGTAGATACTAACAAACGCGGCGCCATCGGGCCTGCATTGAAACTGTGACCGCTGTGCCGCACGTCGAACCGCGAAGCCGGATAATGGAAAGATGCAGCATAGTCTCCTGATCCTCCCTGTAGTCCTGCCCGTCATTTTTTGGGCCGTTTACCACTACCACAAAGATCGGCATCTTCCGGAGCCGCCCCTCAAGCTGCTGCTTTGTTTTGGACTCGGCTTGTTAGCCGCGGCAATTTCGAAGCTCATGTACGCAGGCCTGGAGCCGCTGGGACTCCGCTTCGACGCCTTGGCCCTGGCGGCCGATAAACCATTGGTCCTACTGGCGTATTCGATGCTTGCGATCGGCCCCATCGAAGAGTTCGCGAAAATGCTGCCCTTCCTGGTTATCGTAATTCGCTTTCACGCATTTGATGAGCTTCTGGACGGCATCGTATACGCGTCCTTTATCGGCCTTGGCTATGCACTGGCAGAGAACCTCCAGTACCTTGATTTCCTGTCGCCGCTCGAAGCAGCGGCGCGTGGATTTGCCGGGCCGGTCGTGCACATTCTGTTTGCATCAATCTGGGCGTACTGGATTTCACGGGCCCGGCTTTTCGGCCTGTCGATGGCAAGGGCTACCTGCATGGGCTTCCTGCTCGCTGCATTCCTGCACGGACTTTACGATTTCCTGGTCCTAATACACCCGGTGGCCGCACTTCCGGTCGCGGCATTGCTGATCGTGGGTATCTGGATATGGCGCCTGAGGCTGATGCATCGACTGCATGAGCAAGCCATCAAGGCCAGCGATTAAGGGTTCTAGGCGCGATCGTAGGGATTGAAGGCGTCGCTGGGGACTACTGCTTCCTCGAGCGTCAGCTCGATCGAATTCTCGGTGTCCTGGAGCAGCTGCGAACAGCGTTTCTGAATATCGGCCAGTTTGAGCGACACGTTCGATTCCGAAAGCGGCATGTCGTCGTTGAATTCCTTATCCATCTGCGTTTCCGATCCGTGAGTGTCTCTGTTTGGAGACAGTACATACTGTCGCAGTATAGAGACAGCATGGCGCTCAAAGCGTGACCTGGGTCACACTCGAGTGGCCAAAACGCCGTTATTCCGGGCTTATGTCGAATTGATCAGTGTATTAACGCTCGCGGCTCAATACCGCAGCATTGCCGACCCCCAGGTGAAGCCGGCCCCGAAGGCCGCCAACAGCAGCGTTTGACCGCGCTTGATGCGCCCGTCACGAATTGCGAGGTCCATCGCGAGCGGGATGGACGCCCCGGAGGTATTGGCGTGCTCGTCTACGGTCGCTATCACGCGCTCCATTGGCATTTGCAGCTTCTTGGCGGCCGCTTTGATGATCCGCATGTTGGCCTGATGCGGCACGAACCAGTCGATATCGTCCAGGTGGCCGTCGAGGTCCGCGACCGTTTCGCGGGCGATATTGTCGAACGTTGCGACAGCGCGGCGGAAGACGGCATTGCCCTCCATCTTGATATAGGCGCCGCCGGCCCTCGTGACGTCGAAACCCACTGAAACACCTTGTTCAACCTGCAGCAGTTCTTCGTACTCGCCGTCGGCATGAATATGCGTAGAAAGTATGCCGGGCTCCTCGTCCGCCTGCAGAACGACGGCACCCGCCCCGTCGCCGAACAGGACAGCCGTGCCACGGTCTTCCCAGTTCGTAATTCTCGACAGGGTCTCGGACCCGATCACGAGTGCGGTTCGGGCTCCAGCCGTCTTGATAAAACGGTTAGCGAGGTCCAGGCCATACAGAAAGCCGCTGCACGCTGCGTGCACATCGAAGGCCGCACATCCCTTGACCCCAAGCTGCCGTTGAATAATGCAGGCTGTCGCCGGGAAGATCTTGTCCGGAGTAGCCGTACCAAGAACGATGAGATCGATATCTTGCGCGCCGACGCCGGCCATCTCCATGGCGCGCTTCGCTGCCTCTACGCCCATCGTCGAGGTAGTCTCATTGTCGCCAGCGATGTGCCGTCGTTTGATGCCCGTTCGTTCACGGATCCACTCATCGGACGTATCCATGGTCTTCTCGAGATCATGGTTGGTGACGACTTTCTCCGGCAGATAGCTGCCTATACCGGCGATGCGTGCATAA
>CAMYIS010000218.1 GCA_947258485.1 uncultured Woeseiaceae bacterium | reverse complement strand
GCGAATTCATCGACGATGATGGCGTTGTTGCCGCCCAGTTCGAGCAGGCTCTTACCCATGCGCCCGGCAACGCGCTCGCCGACCTGGCGGCCAACCGCAGAGGATCCGGTAAACGAAATCAGGTTGACCCGAGTGTCGTCGACGAATCGTTGCGCGAGTTCGTTCGAGCCGTCGTTGATCAGGAAGAATACTGGAGGCAGATCCATGCCCGCGAGGGCTTCGCTGAAGATCCTTTGTACGGCGACGCCACACAGCGGCGTTTTCGGAGATGGCTTCCAGACAACTACGTTACCGCAGATTGACGCAATGCAGGAGTTCCAGGAATAAACCGCAACCGGGAAGTTAAACGCCGAAATCGTCCCGACAAGACCCAGCGGATGCCACTGTTCGTACATGCGGTGTTGTGGCCGCTCCGAGTGCATCGTGCGGCCATACATCATGCGCGATTGGCCGACGGCAAAATCGGCGATGTCGATCATCTCCTGGACCTCGCCGTCACCTTCGGCCTTGATCTTGCCCATCTCGAGGGACACGAGACTGCCGAGAGCATCTTTGTGGTCGCGAAGTCCGTTGGCGATCCTGCGAACAGCTTCGCCGCGAACGGGGGCCGGTACATTGCGCCAGATGAGGAACGACTCCTGCGCTGTTGCGATGACTTTTTCGTACTCCGCTGTCGACGTGGATCGCACGCTGGCGATGACTTTGCCCGTTGCCGGGTTGACGGATTCGATGATGGAGGCCGATTTGTCGGCGCTGGATTTGCTGCCCAACCAGGTACCGTCGTTGACGGCGTCGAGCCCGAGTTGCTTGAGTATAGATTGCATGGTTTGTTCTCCGGTGGGCGCGCATTGTGCCAATCTCAAGGTGCCCTTGCCATACCCGGAAGTATGATTGTTGCTGGCAGCAGTGCCTGGAAAACGGCGCGCATGCGATGTTCTGGGCGGCACTTCAAAAGACAGTGAAGAAACTATTCCTAAATCGTTGATTACATGAGAAACTTTTGAGCCCGGTCCTGCGGCATGGCATAGTCCGCGCTTTCCCGGGGCCGAAATGCACGCGCCCGCCACCAGAGATAAGCACCGATCGTGAGCAGAACCGTACCGAAAAACGAATGGCATCCCGCAAGCTGGCAGAGCTTCGACGCGTCCCAGCAGGCGTCGTATCCGAACAAAGCCGAGCTGGACCGCGTTGTCGCCGAATTGAGCCGGCTGCCGCCTATCACGACCTCGTGGGAAGTCGATGCGCTGAAGGACCAAATTGCAGCGGCGCAGCGCGGTGAAGCATTTGTCCTGCAGGGCGGCGACTGCGCCGAGACCTTCGACGAGTGTACCTCCGAGAACATAGTCGACAAGCTGAAGATCCTGCTGCAGATGAGTCTTGTCATGATCTACGGGCTCAAGAAACCGGTCGTGCGGATAGGTCGCATGGCCGGCCAGTACGCGAAGCCGCGGTCGGCGGATACCGAGACACGCGAGGGCAAGACCTTGCCGAGTTTTCGCGGTGACCTGGTCAATCGCAGCGGTTTTACGCCGGACGATCGCATTCCCGACCCGCAGATGATCCTGCGCGGTTATGAAAGAGCGGCGCTGACGCTGAATTTCGTCCGTTCACTGGTCGATGGCGGGTTCGCGGATTTGCACCATCCCGAGTACTGGGACCTTGGTTGGGTGGGTCATTCCTCGGCTGCCGACGAGTACCATGCGATTGTCTCATCGATTTCGGATTCGCTCGATTTCCTCGAAACCGTATCGGGACGTCAGTTTCACCTCACTCAGCGCGCCGATATTTATGCGGCGCACGAGGGCCTGCACCTGCATTACGAGCAGGCCCAGACGCGCTACCTGGACCGCCGCGAACGCTGGTATAACCTGACGACGCACTTTCCCTGGATCGGCATGCGAACCGCGCAGCTCGACGGTGCTCACATCGAATATTTCCGCGGCATCGCCAACCCCATCGGCATCAAGGTCGGCCAGGGCATGACGCGCGAATGGATGCAGGACCTGGTGCGCACGCTGAATCCACACAACGAGCCTGGTCGCCTTACCTTGATCCATCGCTTCGGCGCAAAAGCGATCGACGATCATCTGCCCGCGTTGATTTCGGCTGTCCGTGAAACCGGGTCTCCCGTGCTTTGGGTCTGCGACCCGATGCACGGCAACACCGAGAGCACATCGGACGGCACCAAGACCCGGCGTTTTGGCAACATTGTCTCCGAGCTGGAGTCCGCTTTCCGCGTCCATCAGTCCATGGGCAGCTACCTGGGTGGCGTACATCTCGAGTTGACCGGCGAAAACGTCACGGAATGCACTGGCGGAGCGCGGGGCCTGACCGACGCCGACCTTGCCAGGGCGTACAAGTCGACGGTCGATCCGCGGCTCAACTACGAGCAGGCAATGGAAGTTGCCATGCGCATCGCGGGACTCAAGAACGGCACCTAGAGCGCTTTCCAGGCTTCCTTGCTGGACAGGCGGCGTGTTTCACCGGGGCGCAGGCCAGCCAGCGACCAGGGCCCTATTGAATATCGAATCAGCCGCAGGGTCGGCAACCCGACAGCAGCCGTCATGCGCCGGACCTGGCGATTGCGTCCCTGGGTCAGGGCGACCTCAATCCAGGTATCGGGCACGCTGGCGCGATATCGGATGGGCGGGTCGCGATCCCAGAGGTCTCCCGGGGGCTCAATTAGGGTCACTGACAGGGCTCTGGCTACGCCGTCCTTTAATTTCACGCCGCGCAGCAGTTTGTTGAATTGTTCTTCGCCCGGTATTCCCTCGACCTGGGCCCAGTAGGTCTTGGGGATTTTTGATGCTGGCTGGCTGATGCGCGCCTGCAGTTTGCCGTCGTCGGTCAGCAACAGCAGGCCTTCACTGTCGTAGTCGAGCCGGCCGGCCGGGTAGACGCCGGGCACGTCGACGAGGTCGGCAAGGGTGGCGCGTCCCTCGGAATCACTGAACTGGCTCAGCACCTGGTAAGGCTTGTTGAGAAGAATCAGCACTATTGAAGGTCCCCGGCGATCTGTACAATGCACGCCCACAGAAATCCGGCCGAGAACAACATGAAATACGACCACATCGAAGTGCCTGCCGACGGCGAGGCCATTGTAGCCAATCCCGACCACTCGCTGGTCGTTCCGGACAACCCCATCATTCCTTTCGTCGAGGGCGACGGTATCGGAATCGACGTGACGCCTGTCATGCTGAACGTCGCTGAGGCCGCCGTCGAGCAGGCCTACGGCGACAAGCGGCACCTCCGGTGGATGCGGGTCTTTGCCGGTCAACGGGCGACCGAAATATACGGCGACGATGTCTACCTGCCCGACGAAACGCTCGATGCGATGAAGCGCTTTGTGGTCTCGATCAAGGGGCCGCTGGCGACGCCGACAGGCGGCGGCATTCGCTCGCTCAACGTGGCCATCCGGCAGACACTCGACCTTTACGCCTGCGTACGCCCGATTCGCTATTTCCCGGGCGTACAAACACCGATGATGGATTCGGACCTCGTCGACATGACGGTGTTTCGCGAAAACACCGAGGACATTTATGCCGGCATCGAGTACCCGACGGGCTCACAGGAAGTGCAGAAGCTGATTCACTTCCTGCAAACAGAGCTCGGTGTGACCAAAATCCGCTTCCCGGCGAGTTCGGGCATTGGCATCAAACCCGTGTCGCGCGAGGGCTCGGAGCGCCTCGTGAGAAAGGCCATTCAATATTGTGTCGATCGCGACTATGGCTCGGTGACGCTGGTCCACAAAGGCAACATCATGAAGTACACCGAGGGCGCCTTCTGTAAATGGGGCTACGAGGTTGCGCGGGCTGAATTCGGCGCGACCGAAAAGGACGGCGGTCCCTGGCTGGCATTCAAGAACCCGGTTACTGGCCGTGAGATTGTCATCAAGGACGTCATTGCCGATAACTTCCTGCAGCAGATCCTGTTACGTCCCGAAGATTATGATGTCATCGCGACACTGAACCTGAACGGTGACTACATCTCGGATGCACTGGCCGCACAGGTAGGCGGCATCGGCATAGCCCCGGGCGGCAACATCGGCGATGGCGTCGGTGTTTTCGAGGCAACGCATGGAACCGCGCCGGGTTTCGCGGGCAAGAACCGGGTCAATCCGGGCTCATTGATCTTGTCGGCAGAGATGATGCTGCGCTACATGGGATGGACCGAAGCCGCGGACCTGGTCATCAAGGGCGTTGCCGGGGCGATCGCGAATGCCGAGCTGACGTTCGATCTCGCACGACTGCGCACCGCCATTCGGGCACCGAAGCGCAAGGCCAGGACGCACGACAAGAAAGAGGTTGAGAAAGAACTCGAAAAACTCGTGCCCGGTGCACGCCTGGTCGGCACGAGAGGCTTCGGCAGGGCAGTCATACGCCACATGCACGATTGACTGGTGGACGCCGCCGTTTTTGACAAGGACTGCCGCGCGTGTCCGCGACTCGCCGGTTTTCTCGATGACGTCAATGGCCGCTACCCGGACTACTACTGTCGCCCGGTGCCACCATTTGGCAGCGCTGACGCACGTTTCCTGATCGTCGGGCTCGCGCCTGGCATGCACGGCGCGAATCGCACGGGTCGTCCATTCACGGGCGATCATGCCGGCATCCTGCTTTACCAGATGTTGCATAAATACGGGTTCAGTTCCCGGGACCATTCGGAATCCGCCGAGGACGACCTGGTGCTGATGGACTGCCGCATTACCAATGCCGTGAAGTGCCTGCCGCCTGACAACAAACCCGTTGGCGCCGAAATTAATACCTGCAATAGTTTTCTCGAAAGTGAACTCAAGTTGATGCCACAGGACTCCGTCGTGATGGCGCTTGGCGGGATAGCTCACAGGGCTGTCGTCAAGGCCCGCGGTCTGCGTCAGGCCGATTACAAGTTCGCGCACGCGGCAGTGCATGATCTCGGTGATTTCATCCTGCTCGATTCCTACCACTGCAGTCGTTACAACACGAACACGCGCCGCCTCACCGAAGCCATGTTCGACGGGATATTTGCAGAGGTACGGGAGTTACTGCAAAACTAGATCCGTGAGCGACGAAGCGCCATTTGAAGTCAAGTCCTTCCTGCGCAGCCTGACGCATCGTCCGGGCGTCTATCGCATGCTCGATGCAAAGCACAATGTCATTTACGTCGGTAAAGCCCGTGACCTCAAGAAACGAGTGTCGAGTTATTTCAATCGGGCACAGGCGTCTCCGAAAACTGCTCTGATGATGGAGCAGGTGGCGCGCGTCGACGTGACGGTCGCGAACACCGAAGCCGAGGCCCTGATCCTCGAGTACAGCCTGATCAAGCGGCACAAACCGCGCTACAACGTCCTACTGCGGGACGACAAAAGTTATCCTTATATTCACGCGTCTACCGACGCGAAGTTTCCGCGTCTGAAATTTCATCGCGGCCCACGACGCGGCAAAGGCCGTTACTTCGGCCCCTATCCCAGCACGCGCGCGGTGCGGCAAACGCTCAAGGAACTGGAGAAATTGTTTCTCATTCGAAACTGCGAGGACAGTTTCTTCAGCAATCGCACGCGCCCATGCCTGCAGTACCAGATCAAGCGCTGCACTGCTCCGTGCGTTGATCTGATTTCCGAAGAGCAGTACCGCAAGGACATTGACGCTGCGATCCAGTTTCTCGAGGGCAAGAACAAGACCGTTGTCAATACCTTCGTTAAGCGCATGGAGGAGGCTGCAACGTCGCGTGACTACGAACAGGCGGCGCGGTTTCGGGACCAGATATCGCGCCTCAAAGAAATAGAGGCACGGCAGCTCGTCAAACGCAGCGATCGCAAGGATCTCGATATTCTTGGATTTGCATCGAATGGCGCGATGCACTGCGTGGCCGTCCTGTTCATTCGCAACGGTTCTATTATCGGTAGTCGTGACTATTTCCCGCGCCTGCCGGGTGAGACCGACAGACAAAAAATACTCAACGCGTTTGTTGCACAGTATTACCTGGGCCGCGACGCGCCGGCCGAAATCGTGATCGAACTGGCGATCGATGACACGGAACTGCTGCAGCAGGAACTGACGCAGCGTGCCGGTCACAAAGTGGCGATACGTTCGCGTGTTCGCGGCGACCGGGCGCGCTGGCTAACGATGGCAAGAACCAACGCCGAGCAGGGCCTCAATATGAAAGCCGCAAGCAACGCGACCATTCGCCGTCAGTTTGCGGCCCTCGGCGAGGCATTGAAGCTCGACGAGCCGCCGCAGCGACTCGAGTGCTTCGATGTCAGTCATACCTCCGGTGAAGCAACGGTTGCATCCTGCGTGGTTTTCAATACGGCAGGACCGATGAAAAGTGACTATCGGCGCTTCAACCTGAGTCCGACAGCCGCAGGGGATGATTACGGCGCAATGGCCGAGGCACTGCGCCGGCGTTATGAACGCGTAAAGAAAGGCGAAGTGCCGATGCCGGATGTCCTGTTTGTGGACGGCGGCAAAGGTCAGCTCGCCGAGGCGATGACGATTCTAGACGAACTCGAGCTAGACTGGCTGAGCGTGGTGGCGGTTGCCAAGGGGCGGGCGCGACGACCGGGAGCCGAGCGGCTGTTTCGCCCGGGAGACGACAAACCGTTGGAGCTGCCGGCGGACTCGCCGGCACTGCTGCTCATTCAGCAAATCCGTGACGAAGCCCATCGCTTCGCGATTACAGGTCACAGGCAGCGGCGTGGCAAAAGCCGAACGACGTCACGGCTGGAACAGATTGCAGGGCTTGGACCGAAAAAGCGCCGCGAGCTGCTGCGCCAGTTTGGCGGATTGCAGGGTGTGATAGGCGCCGGTGTGGACGATCTGGTGCAGGTGCGCGGGATTAGCCGCAAGCTGGCCGAAACCATATACAATGACCTGCACCTTGAGAATCAATAACAAGAAAAGAGCAGTCCTTTGAAACTGAACCTCGCGATCCTGTTGACCCTGTTTCGTATCGCGGCCATCCCGGCGGTCGTAATCTGTTTTTACAGCCCCATTCCGAATGCGCGGCCGATTGCGGCCATTCTTTTTGGCATCGCTGCTGTCACAGATTTCATCGACGGCTGGGTCGCGCGCAGGTTCAATCAAACGTCGCGATTCGGCGAATTCCTGGATCCTGTCGCGGACAAGCTCATGGTGGCTATCGTTCTCGTCATGCTGGTCCAGGCCGAATCCGGCTGGTTTGAAGACATCATCGCCATGATCATCATCGGTCGCGAGATTACGATATCGGCCCTGCGTGAATGGATGGCCACGATCGGGGAGCGCGCAAACGTCCAGGTCTCTGTGGCCGGGAAGGTCAAGACCACGCTGCAGATGTTCGGCATCGCATTCATGGTTTACAAGAACCCGATGTTCGGCATCGATATCTACGCTGTTGGCTTCGTATTGCTGGTACTCGCGGCGATAATGACGATCTGGTCCATGATCATCTATCTGAGGGCTGCCTGGCCCTACATAATGAGTGACCAGTCCTGAAGTAATTCGAAAAAGGACCCAGCCCTGCCTTGACAGGCCGGCGCAACTGGCTAAAATCTCGTCCCTCTGTAGATTTAGCGGGTGTAGCTCAGCGGTAGAGCATCACGTTGCCAACGTGAGGGTCGTGAGTTCAATCCTCATCACCCGCT
>CAMYIS010000217.1 GCA_947258485.1 uncultured Woeseiaceae bacterium | reverse complement strand
ACCGGCGAAACCGACTCCAATCGTCGAAAAAGTCCCGCCGGCCGCCCCGCCAAAACCGGCGGTCCCGACATCGGTCGAAAAACCGATCGAAAAAACCGTCGCGCTGACGCGTCCCAGGTGGGTCCCGAAATACCAACCGGCTCAGCAACAGGCTGCACCGGTCACGGTCGTGCCCGAAGTCCAGGCCCCTGCGCCGGCGAGACCGGAAGCATCGCCACCCTTGGTACCGCCAGTTGAAAGCGCGGCGGAAGGATTCACGCTGCGCTTCGAATCCGATGCGGCACTGACTCGGCTTGTCGCAGCAAGCCGTGTCGGCCTGTACGCAATAGAAAGCGACCGCGCGCAGCGCATGACCGTGAGTAACAGTCGCATCAGTTTCTGGGATGCATCCATGCCGAACACATTTCACGAAATGGAGACGGCCACGGTACCGGCCGCGGTCTTCGAAGCGCTGAATCGAACCGGAATAAAGGCCGACGCGGTGAGCTGGGGCGTCACCTTGCCGGGCAAGCTGAAAACACAACTCGATGATCTCATGCAGGCCCACAGCGGCGGTGCCCTGGTCATCGGGGCAAGCGGTGACATCCGATGGGAGGCCTCATGATCCGACGTACTCTGATCCTGCTGACGGTCCTGGTTGCGCAAGCAATACCAACTGTTGCCCAGTCGCGAGAAAAAGACCTCGATCGCTGGCTCGACCGCGACCTCATACCTTATGTACGACAACAATTGATCATGCATCCGCGGTTCAAAAACGAGACCGTGATGTTTGTCGTGCTGCACGATAACGCGCCGGCATCTGCGAGTAATGCGCTGGCATTGTCGCTGCGCGATCGCGTCCTCGCGGCAGCCGTGGCCACGCCTGGCGTTGCCATTGGCTGGCAGCAGGGACGGAGCGGCAATTCGCTGGACTCGAGGTCGCAGGATTGCACGCTGGACGACGTGCACTACTACATCGGAATCGAGCTCACGCAAAAACTCGATAGCAGCTACTCGGTAAACGTACGAGCACTGGACCTGGAGGATCGTAACTGGGTGACTGGTTTCGGCAAGCACTGGAAAGGACAGCTCAGCACAACTCAGCGCCAGGCAATGCGGCAATCACGCATCGACGAGACCTTTCTTGGCGCCCGGGACGTACCGTTTACGCTGGCACAGACTGACCTCCTTGCAGCACACCTCGCTCACCAGTTGACCTGCACAATGCAGAAGCGCGTTTCGGACGAATACGTTGTCGCTACGGATCTCCGGGAGCCGACGGCAGAAGGCCTTCGGGGAACGGTGGAGCTGATCAGCAACAATCTCGCAAGCCGCCAGGCACTGGTATTGAGTAGTGACGAGACAAGAACCAATGCGGTATTGAGTGGCAAAGCGCACCAGATCGATGGCGTGTTATTTCAATACTGGCTCACCGTGACGCCGCAAAACGAAGATGACGATGTCACGGCACTCAGTGCGAGCGCTTACATCGTGTTGCCCGACACGCAACTGGCGGATGTGCCGAGTCCGAAATCCGCTCCAACCCGGAAACAAGCGGCCGCCGCCATGCCTGTGGCGATCTCGATACCGAATGCCGGAAAAGACTCATTAATCAGTTCACTGCGTCTCTCGTCTCCGGCCTCATTGAGCGATTGCCGGGACGGCGGCATAGCCATTCGCGAAGCAACTTACATGTCCGGCGTGCGGCCGTGTTCAATACTGCAGACCGAGGCACACGCGGACTCGATAGTCTTCTTCCTCGAGCACCAGGCCAATCACGGCCTCGTACGACTGGCCGGAACCGAATGCCGCGATCGCACGAAGGCACATATAGCGCGCAGCGGCGAGTTGCTACAGTTCCCGATTGCCAAGACCGCGACGGCAAAACAAAACTGGAGCGAGACCTACGAATGGTTGCTGGAACCGGATCTCGACACCTACTACGCCGTCGTCGTTTCGGATGTTCAGCTTGCGAGGCGCGTGGCCAATCACATGGACAGTCTGCCGCTGCGATGTTCGGCATCGATACGTCCGGGTCTTGAGGGCAATGATCTTCGCGAATGGCTCAGTGATTTTGCGATGATCGCCGCTCGTTCTTCAAAACACGTCGACTGGCGTGCCGTGAAAGTCAAAGACGTACTGTAGTGGAGCCGCGATGATTCGACTGATGGGAATTCTGACGGGCTCTGCACTTGCGGTTGCGTTCCTGATCGTGGCGTTGGGCATACCTGAACTCGAGGCGCCGCAGCTGGAAGCTGTGGCGCAGCCTGACGCTGCACCGCCGACGGAACCGATGCGGGCACCGGAACCCGCGCCGCAACCGCAGCCTCTGACGCAAGCGGAACCCGAAGCTGCCGTTGTCGAGATGCCGCCAGCACCGCCCACTGCGCGGCCCGAGCCCGTAGATGTGGTCGAAGAGGTGCCAGCACCCATCGAGCAACAGTGGTATGCGTTCTGGAGCCCTTTCCGCAGCAAGGTGGCCGCGGACGGCTTCGTGTCGCAGTTACAGCGAACAACGGGGTTGGACTATCGCGTCGTTAGACTCGAGCCTGGTGTTTACGAGGTCGCGTTCGCTTATTCCGACGACTCGGACATCCAGGAAAAACTCACACAGATTTCGTCGGCGACGGGTCTCGACCTGTCGGGTGGCTAGCATGCAGCAGATTCGTCAACAGGTCGCAACAGTTCTCGGTGGAATTACCCTGATGGTTCTCGCCTTTACCGCCGCGGCGGCGAAGCCCGACCTCGACGCCGCCTGGCAAGACTATTCGGCTAACCAGGCGTCGCTCGAGCCCGCCTATACTTTTCCCCATGCGACCTGTTTCAGCGTCGCAGCGCTGCAGTACGACCTGCCAGAGTCGCTGTTACTCGCCGTGGCACGTGGAGAAAGTGACTTCGAAGCGACCGCTCGATCACGCGCCAACGCACATGGCGTGATGCAAATCCTCTGGCCAGGCACTGCGAAGCACCTCGGAATTCATCGTCTGAGCGATTTGTACGATCCCTGCACAAATATTGACGCCGGGGCGCGCTACCTCAAGGAACTGCTGAAGCGCTATGACGGCAACGTGCACCTTGCCCTTGCGGCCTACAACTATGGCCCTGGCCGTATTGCCGAAGACGGCTACGGTATTCCATCGGGCGCCGCCTGGTACTCCGGTTACATATACCGCCACCTGAACTACGTCCTCGGCAGCGGTTCCGTCGCCAAACCCGTGCCGGATACCCTGTACTCCGCTATCGGCCAGTCAACGCTCCTGACGTTCGGTGAACCCTACCGAGCCGAAGCATTCATTGAGCGCCTCGAAAAACGTTCGTCGGAACTCAACCTCGACTGGTTTCGCCGTGGCACGGGCGAATTCGAAGTCGTGATGACTTATGCGAATCGCGAAGAATACGATCGCAGCGCCCGCCAACTTGCGCGCGCCGGATTCAGGATTGACTAGCAGCCTGGGCGTCCGATTTCTTCGGGCAACACCGACTCTATGCGTTCCATGACGTCAAGCCTGTGAAGCAGGTCATGAATGTAGTCAAGCTTGTCCGTCTCCAGTATGAGTACGTCGCTCAGGTCGTACGACGCTATCCAGCCTTCATAGAGACGATCGAGCCGTTTCAGGTATGACAGCGGCACGTCCTGTTCCATTTTGCGACCACGCAGCCGGATGCGCTGGCGCAGCGTCGGCATGGAACAGCGCAGGTAGATCATGAGGTCCGGAGGACGAATTGCATCGAGGATCGCGCTGTAAAAACCTCGATATGTGTCCCAGTCGCGCTTCGAGATCTTGCGCATCTGGTGCAGCGCCGTCGCGAATATCTCGGCATCCTCGAAAATCGTACGATCCAGGGCGACGACGCCGGGCTGGCGATCGAGCTCCTGATGCAAGCGAAACTTGTTGCTCAGGAAATAGAGCTGTGACTGAAACGCCCACCGTTTCATGTCCTTGTAAAAATCGGCGAGATAGGGGTTTTCATCGTTGGGCTCATAAAACGGCGCGACGTCGTAGGTCCTGTGCAGAAATTCGACAAGCGTTGACTTGCCCGTTCCCATGTTGCCGGCTATTGCGATTGACCGTTTCATTGCCCGCCAACCATACCGCATTCGTGTCTGGCATCCATCCGGAAGATCGCCTATGCTCGCTGCAAATCCTTTATGCGAGGCCGATGTGACTCAGGAAGTTCTCAAAGTTCTCATCAGCGAAGCGGACATTCAGGCCCGTGTCGCGGAACTTGCCCGGCAGATTTCGAAAGACTACGAAAATTCCGGCGAACTCGTCATGGTCGGCGTGTTGAAAGGGGCTTTCATTTTCCTGGCCGATTTGTCGCGCCAGCTGACAATCCCACGCGTCATCGAGTTCATCGCCGTATCCAGCTACGGCAGAGGCAGTCGCTCAAGCGGTGCTGTCCGCCTGGTAATGGACGTGCGTGGCAACATTGAAGGCAAGCACGTGCTGATCGTCGAAGACATTGTCGATACCGGCCACACGCTCGAATACCTGATCGGTATGATCAATTCTCACGGCCCGGCAGTGAAGACCTGCGCGCTGGTACGCAAAGCTGACTGCGCAGAAGTGCACGTCGATCTCGACTACCTCGGTTTCGATATTCCCAACGAATGGGTAGTCGGCTATGGGCTTGATTACGCGGAAAAGAACCGCACCCTGCCCTACATCGGCATCATCACGCCCGCAGACTAGCGTAAAGATGGCGCAGTCTTCAATATCACAGTTTTATCATGAGCTAAAGCGTCGCAAAGTGATCCGCGTAGCGATCGTTTATACGGTGGTCGCGTGGCTCGTGGTAGAAGTCGCCTCCGTCATGTTTCCAGGGCTGTTGCTACCCGAATGGAGCGTCCGACTCGTTATTGCCCTGGCGATTATCGGCTTCCCAATCGCGCTGGTCTTGTCATGGGCGATCGAATTGACGCCGGACGGGATCAAAGCCGATTCGGCTATATCGGAAGAAGCACAGCCACCATCTGCTACTCAATCAGTACCGACTCAAGAACGTAGCCAGGAAGGTGAAGGACGAAGTTCGGTGGCTGTATTGCCATTCGTCAACCTCAGCAATGATCCTGAAAATGAATATTTCAGCGACGGAATGGCCGAAGAACTGCTTAATCTCTTGTGCAAGCTTCCACAGCTCACGATTGCATCGCGAACCTCGGCGTTTTCTTTTAAAGGAAAAGACGTCGACCTTGTAACGGTTGCAGAAAAACTGGGCGTCGATGCGATTCTCGAGGGCAGTGTGCGGCGATCGGGCGACCGTATCAGGATCACATCCCAACTTATCGACGGCCGATCCGACAGACACCTCTGGTCGGAAACCTATGACCGAGAACTGAAGGATGTCTTTGCCGTCCAGGATGAAATTGCGCGCAATATCGTCGACGCGCTGGAAATCAATCTGACTCCGGCACAGCAGAATTCGATTCAGAAGACTGCGACGACGGCTAATATGGAAGCCTATGATTTCTATCTTCGCGGTCGCTATTTTTTCGAGCGAAAAGAAATCGACTACGCGAAACAGCTATTCGAAAAATCTATCGCGCAGGACCCCGGCTTTGCGCTTGCCTGGGCCGCAATATCAGAGTGCCACGCCTGGACGTATCTTTGGTTCGAAAAGACACCCGAATCCTTGCAAGCAGCCTATGAGTTTAGCCGCAAAGCCCTGGCGCTGGAACCGGACCTGGCGGCGGCACGCGCGTCTCTTGGTCTGGCACTATCAATGCGCGGCAATTACGCCGAAGCCGAAAAAGAATACGCTGCCGCGATCGAACTCGACCCCCAGCTGTTCCAGGGCTACTACTACGCCGGCCGCGACTATTTTGCACAGGGCCAATTTCGCGAAGCAGCAGACATGTTCGAGAAAGCCGGCGCCATTCGCCCCGACGACGCGACGTCGGCAACATTACGTAGTACAGCTTTGCGATCTGTAGGTACGGAAGAAGAAAAAAAGTCGGCAACAGAGTACTCTATAAAGGTCGCCGAGAAATACCTGGCATTGAATCCGGATGACGCCTTGGCGTTGTCTCGTGCAGCCTGTGAATTGATCCATGCCGGCGACATCAAGAAGGGTCTCGAATGGGCAGTGAAGACCTGCGCGCTGGTACGCAAAGCTGACTGCGCAGAAGTGCACGTCGATCTCGACTACCTCGGTTTCGATATTCCCAACGAATGGGTAGTCGGTTATGGGCTTGATTACGCGGAAAAGAACCGCACCCTGCCCTACATCGGAATCGTCGCGCCCGAAGACTAGTGATCGGCGCAACCGTCGACTTCAACCTCGATCGTCGAGTGCCCGATACCGTATTCCTCTTGCAGAAACTTTTTTACATCGCGGATCACGCCGGACTGACTCTCGACCGGTCCATCCAGCGACACGTGCATTGTAAGCATCAGGTGCTGAGGCGTTAGCCCCCAGATATGCACGTGATGGATTTCGTCAACGCCCGACACTCTTGCGACAATGCGTTTCTGCATGGCTTCGACGTCGAGCCATTCCGGCGCCCCTTCCAGCAAAATATGCGCGCTGCGCTTGACCAGTGACCAGGCGCTCTTCAGGATCAGGGCCGCCACCGCAACAGACAATATCGGGTCGATCGGCGTCCAGCCCGTGTAAATAATAATGATTGCCGCCACGATCGCCGCGATAGAACCCAGCAGGTCGCCGGCGACATGCAGGGCAGCACCGCGAATATTCAGGTTTTCCTTGTCACCCGTATGCAGGACGGCAAAAGAAATAAGATTGATGACGAGGCCCGCAGAAGCAACGACCAGCATCGTCTCGCCCAAAATATCTCTCGGGTTAAAGAACCGGCTGACTGCTTCAAACAGAATCCAGCCAACGACGGCCAGCAAGCTCAGTCCATTGACGAACGCGGCGAGTATCTGGAAGCGCTGGTAGCCGTAGGTGAGATTGCCACCGGGCGGGCGTCTGCTGACATGAAACGCCATGGCGGCCAGTGACAGCGCCATCGTGTCGGTCAACATGTGGCCGGCGTCCGCCAGCAACGCCAGCGATCCTGAAATGATGCCGCCGACGACCTCGACCAGCATGAACGTGCCGGTCAGAACAAGCGCGATCATCACGCGCCGCTGATTGCTCTCGTTAGCGGCTTGCCCGTCCGTCTGCCCCATTATTCCGGTTACTCGTTGTCGCCGCTGAGTCTGTAGATCAGGATTGCAGCACGTTTAATGGCGAGCGGCAGCGAGGTCAGGTCAAGGCTTTCGCTCGGAGTATGACCGCCATCACCGAGTGCACCCAGTCCTGCGATCGCATCCGTGTACGGTGCCACGAAGGATACATCAGCTGCGCCCCGCATCGATGGATCCAGTTCCTTCATCGGCCCTCGACCGAGCGCCTCGTTGATCGCCGATAGCACGACTTTGAGACTGCGATTGCCTTCGGTCGGAAACATCGGCGGATAGCCTTCCGCGAACTCGATGCGCGCGCTGGTGTGCGGCAGGCTCTCGGCAACGATGGCTCGCATCGCAGTACGCGTTCGCTCCAGCTGTTCTGCAGAAATCGTCCGCATGCCGCCATGAACGATCGCTTTGCGTGGAACGACGTTCGTCTTGCCAAAAGCCGTGCCGCGATTCTGCTGCGGATCGTAGGTGACATCAGTGCCGCCCAGTATCGTGCCAACGTTAAATGTCAGGTGCTCCTCGCCGCGCACTTCGCCGTAAAAGGCGCTCAGTATTCGCGCGATTTCAAAAATGGCGCCGGCACCGACATCGTCGCTGAATACGCCGGAAGAATGTGCCTGTTTACCTTCGACCGTAAGAATCCAGCGGCTGGAACTTCGCCGGGCAATCGTCGCCCAGTCAAAGCCTTCACGATGGACAGCCGATTCGAAGCCGAGCGCAATGTCAGCCCATTGACCCGCTTCGATAAGCTCTTTCCGGCCGATGGAAAGCGGCCTGCCGGTCTTCTCCTCATCACCCGTGTACGCGACAACGACCGGAATATCGTCCAGCGCCCCAATTTCCTGCAGCGCTTTAAGCGCGTAAACAATGACCACGTTGCCCGATTTCATGTCATCAACGCCAGGACCCGTGGCCGTGTCGCCGTTTCGCGCAAAGCCCTGAAACGCATCGTCAGCTTCGAATACCGTATCCAGGTGACCGATGAGAACGAACTTCTTCGCCGTGCCATCGAGCTTGCGGCCGAAAAGATGCCCGGCCCTGCCCATTTCCTCAGGCATTTCGATCCATTCGGATTCAAGCCCGAGTGCATCGAGCTCGCGGCGCATGACGCGCCCGACTTCGCGGACGCCCTCGTGATTCATCGTGCCACTCGAGATATTGACCGTTTCTTCGAGCAAAGCGATCGCATCTTCCGCATGCGCGTCGATCCATTCGACCATGCGCCTCTCGTTTTCGTCGAGTCCCTGTCCGCAAGCCGGCATTGTCGCAAGAATGAACGTCAGACCGAGCAATTTCCTGATCATGATAGTGATTCCATCTGTCGCGGCACGCGAATGTGTTCAATCATGTGCTGGATGTGTTCCGGTGGCGGTTTCGTCAGCGAGCTAACAACGATGGCTACGACAAAATTCAGGCACATGCCAATGACGCCGATGCCTTCAGGCGAAATCCCGAACAGCCACTGTTCCGCAACATTATCACCCCAGGGAGCACCCGCCCACTTCAGGAACAGGCCCTTGAAATACTCGATATAGCCGTACGTAAAAAGCAAACCGGTCAACATCCCGGCGATCGCCCCCTCTCGATTCACACGCCTGGAGAATATCCCGAGCAGGATTACGGGGAACAGGGAGGCCGCCGCCAGGCCAAACGCGAAAGCGACGACCTGTGCCACCCAGCCCGGCGGATCAAAGCCGAGATAGCCTGCCACGAGAATCGCGAAGGCAGCCGCGAGCCGACTCGCTCGCAGCTCGTTTTTATCGGAAATTTTCGGCACGAATATGCCTTTGATCAGGTCATGCGAAACCGCGGCAGAAATGACCAGCAATAATCCCGCCGCCGTCGACAATGCCGCGGCAATACCACCGGCGGCAACGAGGGCAATGACCCAGTTGGGCAGTCCGGCGATCTCCGGGTTCGCCAGCACCATGATGTCGCGATCGACAGTGAGCTCATTGCCCTGCCAACCATAATCGGCAGCCCGACCGGCAAAAGCTGGATTGCGGTCATCGTAATACTGCACCCTGCCATCACTGTTGCGGTCATCAAAGGCGACAAGCCCCGTTCGCTCCCAGGTCCGGAACCACGCCGGTCGCTCGTCATATCGCAGATTGCCATCGGCCGCACCGATTTCGCCCGGCTGAATCGTATTGATGAGGTTGTAACGGGCCATGGATCCAACCGCCGGCGCCGTCGTGTAGAGGATCGCGATAAAAAACAAAGCGTACCCGGCCGACACGCGCGCGTCGCGCACCCTGGGGACCGTAAAGAACCGCACGATAACGTGAGGCAGGCCCGCAGTGCCGACCATCAGTGCCATCGTGATACAGAACACGTCGATGCGACTCTTGGTCCCCGACGTGTACTGGTTGAAGCCGAGCGAGGTGACGATGTCGTCGAGTTTGTCAAGCAAGGCGGTTCCCGTGCCCGTAATTTCACTACCGAATGCCAGCTGCGGTATCGGGTTTCCCGTAATCTGAATTGCGATAAAGACTGCAGGGACCGTGTACGCGAAAATCAGCACGCAATACTGTGCGACCTGCGTATACGTAATGCCTTTCATTCCGCCAAGCACGGCATACACGAAGACAATACCCATGCCAATGACCAGTCCGACCGCGACATCGACCTCGAGGAAGCGCGAGAACACGATACCGACGCCGCGCATCTGGCCGGCGACGTAGGTAAATGAAATGAAGATCAGGCAGATAACGGCAACGATGCGGGCCGCTTTGGAGTAGTAACGCTCGGCGATGAACTCGGGGACCGTGAACTTGCCGAACTTGCGTAAATAAGGCGCGAGCAACAGCGCCAGCAGCACATAGCCGCCGGTCCAGCCCATCAGGTACACGGAGCCGTCGTAGCCGAGAAACGCGATCAGCCCGGCCATCGAGATGAACGAAGCGGCACTCATCCAGTCTGCGGCCGTTGCCATGCCGTTGGCAATCGGCGATACGCCCTTGCCCGCGATATAGAAATCACCTGTACTATGCGCCCGTGACCAGATCGCAATACCGATGTAGAGGACGAATGTAAGACCGACGACGACATAGGTGAGTGACTGCAAACTCATGTCAGGCGCTCAGTCTTCATGCACGTCGTGATTCCTGTCGATGCGGTTCATGCGCCAGGCGTAGAAGAAAATGAGAAGCACAAAGAGGTAAATCGACCCTTGCTGGGCAAACCAGAATCCCAGTTGAAATCCGCCGATCCGAATCGTATTGAGCGCTTCAACGAGGAGGATGCCGAAGACAAAGGAGCAGGTAAACCAGATCACCAGGCAGATGGCCAGCAGGCGCAGATTGGCCCGCCAATACGCCAGCCGATTATCACTGTGCATAATCCCCACCCCTCTTGTTATGGTTGTCGAATGTAGCAGATAACGGAGAGACTCGTGATTTCAGCCACCGAACATCCGAAAAAGTACATTGAAGTCAATGAGAAGCGCATGGCTTACGTCGAAATGGGCGAAGGTGACCCGATTGTTTTTCAGCACGGTAACCCTACTTCATCGTACCTTTGGCGCAACATAATGCCGGAACTGGCGAACCACGGGCGCTGCATCGCGGTCGATCTGATTGGCATGGGCGACTCCGACAAACTCGATAACCCGGGGCCTCGCAGCTACCGATACGTCGAACATCGCGACTACCTGTTCGCGGCCTGGCAACAACTAGGTATCACTGACAGTGTCACTTTTGTAATCCACGACTGGGGTTCGGCGCTGGGCTTCGACTGGGCCTGCCAGCACCCCGACAAAGTCCGCGGTATCGCGTACATGGAAGGCATCGTTCGGCCCGTCAGTTGGGAGGAGTGGCCCGAGGCGATACGCCCGTTGTTCCAGGGATTTCGTTCCGAAGCCGGTGAGACGATGGTGCTCGAAAAAAACGTATTCGTGGAGCGTGTGCTGCCCGGCTCCGTGCTTCGCGGCCTGACCGAGGACGAAATGGCCGTCTACCGGCGACCGTTCGAAAACGAGGGCGAGACCCGGCGGCCGACATTGACATGGCCGCGCCAGATTCCACTGGACGGCGAGCCTGCAGACGTCCATGAGATCGTCGCGCGGTACGCGGACTGGTTATGCAGTTCCACGGTACCGAAATTGTTCATCAATGCCGAACCGGGAGCGATTCTCACGGGGCCACAGCGTGAGTTCTGCCGGGGCTTCCCAAACCAGGTCGAGGTAACGGTCGCCGGCAGTCACTTCATCCAGGAGGACTCTCCGCTGGAAATCGCGGCGGCGATTCGCGAATGGCTGGACAACATGGCCTAGGCAGGTCGTACGGAATCCGAACAAAAAAAAGCGGCTTCCTGCGAAACCGCTTTCTTCAAACCTACGTTAGCACGTGGTTCCTGGCCCCCCTGAATCCCCCGCCAAGTCGTACCTGAAGGTGTCTTTCAATCGCCGCGTAGCCGAGGTGTTGTGGAAAGGCTACGTTTACTGAGATCCAAGTTCGCAGAAAAACCCCGCATTGTCAATCCTTTAGGCGATTCCTGGCCGCGATGACCAAACCCTCGATCTTGTTGTGGTATAAACACAACGATGCCTTCAGGTCACGATTGCCTGAAAAATCAACGCTTAAGCGGTCAGCGCGGGGGATTCGTCCAGAACCGGGCTTCGCAAACGTCCCACACCGGGGATTTCAATCTCGACCGTGTCGCCCGCCTGCAGCCAGACCGGGGGCGTACGCGCGGCCCCGACACCGCCGGGTGTACCTGTCGCAATGATGTCGCCGGGCACTAATTCCGAAAACGTAGAGCAGTATTCGATCAACGCGGGAATATCGAAAACCAGGTCGGCGACCTGTCCCCGTTGCATCATCTCACCGTTGACGAACGTGGTGAGTTGCAGCACTGAAGGGTCAGGAATCTCGTCCGCCGTAACTATGCACGGGCCCATCGCACCACTGTGATGAAAATTCTTGCCCGGTGTGAACTGCGGCGTGTGCCGTTGCCAATCGCGTATCGAGCCGTCCATGAAACAGCAGTAGCCCGCGACGTAGTCGAGTGCGTCGTCAACACGACCGGGTGGTCGGGGACCTCTCGTCCCATTTCCTCGATGTGCGGCCGATAGTTCACGCCGACACACAGGATCTTGTCCGGGTTCGGGATTACGGCAACAAACCGAAACTCGGAGGCGCTGTAGATCGCGCCTCCGGCATCGTCGGCCAATTCCTGTTCCGCGCCCGCCGCAATTACAGCCCGAAGATCCCGAAATCGCTCGCGAAATTCGGCGCTGGCCTCGCGGACGCGTTCGCCATCCGCGAGGCCGAAGCTGAACCGGCCATCGTGTTCGAAGCTTACTAACTGCATTTAATTGAATTCATCAAACGAAACCGCAGGCAGTACAGGCGAGCTGGTGATCAGCTTTTTCATTGCAAGGCTCCAGAGTATTTTCATACGGCGGCGTTTGACATGCCGCGCACAAAAGAGGTCAATGTTATCGTGTCGCAGCGCATCCTGCATCGTGGCTGGCTGCAGGTGCGAATCGTTCCGGTTTGTAAAGCCCGAGAGGAAGAATGTCTAATTATTTATATAAATCAATCAGTTGTTTTGTGTTTCTCTTCTTGTTCTACGACGCTGCGGCGGCGGAGACAGTACTGCATAACGTCAACGGCTACACTCAGAGCAACGACGGCATTCGTCAGTTCTCGGTGCTGGTATTCGATGATGCCGGCAGGGTTGTCGCGACCGGCGGCGATGAACTGCTGGCCGGCAGGTCCGGCGAAGGACAGATTGACGGCGGCGGTCTCACGGTATTGCCGGGCCTTATCGATGCGCACGCACACGTCTATGGACTGGGTCTACTGAAAACCAGACTGGACATCACGGGTATCCCCAGTGTCGACGAAGCAGTGAGTCGCATTCAGTTCTATGCCGACGAACATCCACATGCGCGCTGGATACTGGGTCGCGGCTGGAACCAGGTACTGTGGCCCGTCAAGGAATTCCCGACCGCGGCGCACGCCGTATCGACGGACATGCAGGCTGGGCCAACAGCGCCGCGATGAAACTTGCCGGCATCGACAACGACACACCGGACCCGGTTGGCGGCAAGATACTCCGAGATGACAACGGGCAAGCTACCGGTATTTTTGTCGACCTCGCGATGGATCTCATCGACCGGCATTTACCGAAACCCGAAAAAAGCGATTATCGGCAGGCCCTGAAGAGCGCCGTCGATGCACTCGTCGCCGAAGGCATGACCGGCGTCCATGACGCGGGCATCGACCTGATGAATGCCGAAGTCTATATCTCCATGGCCGACAACGACGAGCTCGACATGCGTATTTACGCCATGACGGGTGGCGCCGGCGACGTCCTCGACGCAATCGGCAAGCCTCTGCACAGTTACGGCAACGACCGTCTCGAGATTGCCGCCGTTAAACTCTACGCCGACGGCGCCCTCGGCAGTCGCGGCGCTGCGATGATCGAACCCTATTCCGACGATGCCGAAAACCGTGGCCTGGCTTTCTGGACACAGGATCGAAAACCGTGGCCTGGCTTTCTGGACACAGGATGAGCTCGACCGGATGGTTGCCAAAGCCAATGGCATGGGGTTCCAGGTCGGCATTCATGCGATCGGCGATCTCGGTAACCGCATGGCACTGGATGCTTTTGACAACGGGCAGGACGGCCAACCGTCAGCCTTGCGGAATCGCGTCGAACACGCCCAGATTATTGCCCTCGAGGACATCCCACGATTCGCCGAGCTGGGCGTCATCGCGTCGATGCAACCAACGCATGCGACCAGCGACAAGAACATGGCGGAGGACCGGGTTGGGCCCGACAGGATACTGGGCGGCTATGCCTGGCGACGCCTGCTGGATTCGGGTGCCGTGATTGCGAGCGGCTCCGATTTCCCGGTTGAGCTTTCCAACCCGTTCCACGGCTTGTATGCGGCCGTCACGCGGCGGGGGCGCGATGGTGAGCCTGATGACGGCTGGTATGCGGACCAGGCCCTGACCCGGGCCGAAGCTCTGCACTCTTTCACACTGGCTGCCGCCTATGCCGCCAGACAGGAAGACCGCCTTGGCAGTCTCGAGCGCGGCAAATGGGCTGACTTCATCATTATTGACCGTGACTACTTCACGATTCCCGCGTCCCAGATTGACGACATCCAGGTTCTGCAAACCTGGGTCGGGGGTGAAAAAGTCTACGATGCAAACGTTGAGATGGAAGACAGATGATTGTCGAACAGATCTGGACCGGCAATGCGTATCGAAATTTTAATTATCTGATCGCCTGTCCCGAAACCGGCGACGCGCTCGCGATCGATCCGCTGGACTTCAGGAAATGCCTGGCCGCCGCAGATGACAGGGGCTGGACCATTTCACAGGTCCTGAATACCCACGAACACGGCGATCACACGGGCGGCAACAAAGGGATGGTCAAAGCAACCGGTGCGAAAATCATCGCGCACAAGAACGCGAAGAACCGCATACCCAATGTGGATCGTGGTGTCGGCGCCGGTGACGTCATCAAAGTCGGCAATACCGTCGAACTGGAATGTCTCGATACACCCGGCCATACGATGTGCCACATTTGCCTGTTGTCACACACGGACCAGCCCGGATTATTTAGTGGCGACACGTTATTCAATGCGGGGGCCGGCAATTGCCATAACGGCGGACATCCCGCGGAGTTATTCGAGACTTTCGAAAAACAACTGAATACGCTGGGCGACAACACATTGGTCTACCCGGGACACGACTACCTGCTCAACAATCTTGCGTTCACGCTCGATCGTGAGCCAGACAATAAAGTCGCACAGCGAATGATCCGGGACTACGAGAACCAGGATCCCGCGGACGCGTTAGTGACCTCCATGGCCCAGGAACGTGACATCAACACATTCTTCCGCCTGCAGAGTCCTACCGTCGTCGCGAAACTTGCCGAGGAATTTCCCGAGCTGGGCGACAACCCCGATCCGCGCGCCGTGTTTCTAAAGCTCCGCGAACTCAGGAACAGCTGGTAGCCACGCGCTCGCCGAGACGGTTAATCGCTTTGTTTGAACTGTCGGGTCTCGACGCCAGCCACAGCCACAACAGCGCAAGATAGAGTTGCTGCTGTTCTACCAGTTTCGGGTACCACGACTCGCCCGGACCGTCGAAATACGCGTCGAGGAGCGCTCTCGCATGCGCCTCGCTCAACTCGTGGTGCTCGACGATCGTCGCCAGATCAAACAACGGGTTGTTGTCGCAGGCGTACTCCCAATCGAGAAACTTCAGATCGGGTGCAGCAATAATATTCTCGGCGACGAGGTCGTTGTGACAGCAGCAAAGATAGTTTGGCAGCCGGACTTTCTTGATGATATCGAGACACGTGGCGATGAGCTTCTTGTCCGGGTTTTCGATATCTTGCACGTACTGTTTTGCCGCCCCGCGCGCGTCGAAAGATCGGCCTGATTTCGGCAGCGAATGCAGGCGCCGCAGCGCCGAGGCGAGCTGTTCGACTCTGCCCTGCTGGTCAAGTTGAGTTGGATCCCAGGCGGAGCCTTCAACAAACTCGGTGAGGTAAACCTGGTGGTCGGCAAAGAGTACAGGACTGGCAAGCCCGGCCTGTGCCGCGGCCGTTTGAATTTGTGCTTCGGCCTGCCTGTCGTTGTAGGGGGCTTTGCGCGGTTGATCGTCTATCTTGAGGACGGCCTTGCGACCGTTTTTTTCCAGCAGCCACGCACGGTTCGTCAGGCCACCGGAAAGTTCCGTCAAGGTGCTGCCCTGCCACTCCGGCAGGTCGCGGATAACTTCTTCGGGGGATCGCACAGCCGTCACACTCGTTGCTCGCGCATCGACCGGCTCCACGCGACAAGACCGAACGGAATCATGATGACGTAAATAACGAAAAGCAGTGATGTGAGCTGCAGGTCGCGTACCCAGTAAATGAAGACCGATGCCATATCAATACCCAGCCAGTACCACCAGTTCTCAAGCACTTTGCGCGCGACAAGGAATGTTGCCCAGATGGCTGACCATGTTGTCAGTGAATCTATGTAAGGAAAAGCAGCGTCCGTGTATCGGCTCAAAAAATAGCCATTGAGCGCGCTGACCGCGAGTATAACAACGATAGCTGCGGCATGCGTTTGCAGGCGCCACACAACGACGGGTCGCTCGTGATTTTTTGTCTCGCCAGTGGTCCAAAAATACCAGCCGTAAATTGCCATGATGAAATAAAAGCCGTTGAGTACCGACTCCATGTAAAGCCTGGCGCCAACGAACAGCCAGACGTAAATCGCCGTACTGACGCCCGCGCACAGCCAGCACCAGATGTTTTGCCGTATCGCAAGCAGCAGGTAGCCGATCGCCAGCACGACCGCAATGACCTCAAGCGCCGAAAACGCCTGCGCCTGCTCCAGCAACCGGGCCAGCAGCGACGTCACGTCTATCCGAAGATCGGGTTGTTCAGAATCTTGATCGCGAACACGGCCTTTGGCACCTCATTGAAGGTTGCCCCGATTTCCCTGCGCAACGCATCCATGACGTCATCGAACTCGCCAACGACCTGCGTACTCATTGCGTTCGTCCATACCTCGAGCCGCTCGTGACCATTCAGGCGGGCGATCACATCCTTGATTGGCGGGATGAAATCCGCATCGAGTGGGTACAGGCTGATATCAACGGCTACTTTCATTAGTCGAACCTCTTTTCAATAGTGACGCCTACCTGGCGCGGGTCGCCGAGGCGCGTGTACAGCGTATTCGGAAAATCCGGCGGCTCATTGCCGAAGTAAAAACCGCGCACGGCATAGTGTTTATCGAACAGGTTTCGTGCCCACAACTGCACCAACCAGCTGTCACGTTCGTAACCGATGCGTGCGTTCAGCAGTTCGTAAGCCTGCGATTTCTGATCGTGACTGACGTCAAAGTAGAACGCATCACGGGCCGTTGCATCCAGACGCGCGAAGAATCCGCTCGCATTGCGATATACCGTACCGGCCGCGACCGTGTAGCGCGGCGCATGGGCCTGGTCCCGGCCACCGAGGTCGCCCTGTGGCGCCGTGAATGCGTCAAAACTCGCGTGCAGCAGCCCGAGATTGGCATAGAGTTCCCACGACTCCGATACAAACCAGCGAAGATCTGCCTCTGCGCCAAGTGTTCTCCCTTGCGCCGCATTGTCGGTAAAGAACACGAACGACGCCGGGTCGCCCGGAATGAGCTGAAACGACGTACGAACCTGCTGATCGTCACGACGGCTGTAGAACAACGAAGCATTGAGCATCAGCGCATCGTCGGCCAGCGACGATTTGATGCCCGCTTCGATGCTCCACAACTGCTCTTCGTCGAAGTCTCTGCGTCCTGGAGGAACAGCGCCCAGGTTGAAGCCACCGGCCTTGTAGCCCTTTGTCAGGCTCACGAAACTGCTGAGTGTGGCGGAGTGGTCATGGCTTATGCTTAGTTCGCCGCCCCACATGGTTTCCGATGGCCCAGCCCGTAACGACGTTGTATCGACATAGTCGGTCGAGCGATGCTCGATGCGCAGCCCAACGCCCAGTCGGGTCGACGCACTGATAGCGCTTTCCACCTGGCCGAACAGCGCCGTACTAGTCGCGTCGTAATCGCTGCCGAACGTGTCGTCGAGACTGTCGGCGAAGTCATAGAACGGATCGTAATAGTCGCCCTGGTTCAGCGTCACCAGCTCATCGTTCAGTTCCTGCACGTAGAGCCCGACGAGCCAGTCTGTGGTCGCACTGAAAATCCGCCCGGCATCATTGGATGCCAAGCGAAACTCCTGGCTAAGGGTGCGGCGACTGCGATCGTTGAATGACACGTAGTCGTAGGTCACGGGCGCCCAGCTGTCGTCGTTACCCCAATCCGCATCAAAACGAAAGTCGATATCGGAATCTGCGATCGCCGTGATGGACGTCACCGTCATGAAATCCATGGCTGACCAATCGAGCCGCAATGAAGCACCCTTGCTTCGCTGGGCATCCTTGCCCGGCTTGTCCGATAACATGTTGTAGCTGTTGTCGAG
The DNA here is from genome assembly GCA_947258485.1 of uncultured Woeseiaceae bacterium. Lineage (GTDB taxonomy): Bacteria > Pseudomonadota > Gammaproteobacteria > Steroidobacterales > Woeseiaceae > UBA1847. The sequence continues at coordinate 3,305 of CAMYIS010000217.1, read as the reverse complement.
TGCGAACGCGTCGTAGCCGTTATCGATGTCGCTATAAAGGACCGACAGGTTTGCTTCAAGCGTCGAGGACGGTTGATATCGTAACCGGACGCGCAGCGCCGATTCATCGCGACCGTTGGTGTCGTCGCGACCGAGATAACTGTTGCTGCGAAAACCGTTGCTCTCGTGTTTTTGCGCACTGACGCGAAAAGTCATCGTTTCACTTTCACCGAGCGCTCCGCCGAACGCCAGGCCCAGCGATATGGCATCGTCATCGCCGGCGCTCAGCTGCACTCGCCCGTCCCGTTCCGGCGACGGATCGGCACTCCGGACATAGATCAGTCCACCGAGTGCATTCGCTCCGTAACGACTCCCCTGCGAACCGCGCAGTACCTCAACCGACTCAACGTCGAACAGGGTCGCGACGGTACCGATACCGCTGAAGTCGATGTCATCGATCAGAAAGCCGATCGATGGATTCGGTGCACCCTGGTACTGCTCCAGTTCACCTACGCCACGAATCTGAAAGTAACGGGCACGATGCCCATCGCCCGACCAGTTGAGATTTGGAACTACATTGATCAGTTCTTCGAAGTGCTGGACAGCGCTTTGTTCGATGAATTCTGCGTCCAGTACGCTGACGCTCGCGGGCAGCTCATTGACGGTGCGTTCCCGGAAGTCCGCTGTCACAATGATCTCATCGACCGGATCTGTATCGGTCTCACTCGCCGCAGCGGGTAACGCGAGCATCAATAATAGTGCTGCGCCGAACAAGCGCCTGTTGGACCGTGGATGCATGATTCCCTTCCTACGCCGGTATTAGCCGGATCAGGTTCTAAGGGTTCCCTGTGCGCCCGGCACCTGCCGGTCGAGGATCTCAGGTCTTAAGACCACCCCTGTGAAGCACGCATTCTACTACTTTTTGAGGCGTGCAATCAGGCTGGATGTGTCCCAGCGGCTGCCGCCCATCGCCTGCACCTCGGCATAGAATTGATCGACGAGCTCGGTGACCTCGAGCCTGGCACCGTTGCTCCGGGCCTCTTCGAGCGCGATCGCGAGGTCTTTGCGCATCCAGTCAACGGCGAAACCGAAGTCGAACTCGCCGTCCACCATCGTCTGCCAGCGGTTTTCCATTTGCCAGGACTGCGCCGCTCCATTGGAAATCGACTCAATGACGACGGCGGGATCGAGGCCGGCGCGCTCCGCAAAGTCGAGCCCCTCGGACAGCCCCTGCACGATGCCGGCGATACAGATCTGGTTGACCATTTTGGCGAGTTGACCAGAGCCGGTCGGCCCTATATGCGTGATCGCTTTTGCGTAACTGTCGATCACGGGCGCGGCCCGCGCAAACACGTCGGGGTCGCCGCCAATCATCACCGCCAGCTGGCCGTTTTCAGCGCCCGCCTGGCCACCTGATACCGGTGCGTCCAGAAAACCCACGGCCTTCTCTGCGGCCCGTACGTGGATTTCGCGAGCGATGGTTGCCGATGCCGTTGTGTGGTCAACGATAACTGCGCCCGGTGAAATGCCATTGAGGACTCCGGTCTTGCCGAGTATGACTTCGCGCACATCGTTGTCGTTACCCACACAACAAAACACGATATCGGCATCCTCTGCGGCTGCTGCAGGAGTCGCCGCGCTGCTGCCGCCGAATTGTCGAATCCAGCTTTTTGCTTTGGATGCGGTACGGTTATATACGACCATGTCGTGGCCCGCTTTCGACAGAAAGCCGGCCATCGGATAGCCCATAACGCCGAGTCCAATAAAAGCGGTGCGCATCTTCTTGTCTCTCAGGCCGCGTTGGCTTTCGCGGCTTTTTGCCGTTTGCGCGGGTCCAGGCCGATCGAACGCGCAATGATCTCACGCATGATTTCCGAGCTACCGGCGTAAATGCGGGATACGCGCGCATTGGTATACAGGCGCGAGACCTTGTATTCGTCCATATACCCATTGCCGCCGTGCAACTGGACGCATTCATCGGTTATGCGACCTTCGAGTTCACTTGTCCAAAGCTTGGCTTTCGCCGCGTCATCGGCCGTCAGGCGGCCCCGATTGTGCTCTTCAACGCAACGATCGACGAAGGCGTAGCCTACGTCCAGTTCGGTTCGCATGTCCGCCATTTTGAAGCGCGTGTTTTGAAAGTCGGCAATGGCCTTGCCAAACGCTTTTCGCTCGTTAACGTATTCAAGCGTCAGGTTGTATGCCGCTTCAGCGCTCGCAATGTAACCGCAGGCGCCCAAAAGGCGCTCTTCGGCCAGTCCGTGCATCAGGTGGTAGAAACCGCGGTTCAGCTCACCAAGCAAATTCTCTTTTGGAACCTTGACGTTGTTGAAAAAAAGTTCCGCAGTATCCTGGCTCTTGAGACCCATCTTGCTAAGGTTCTTGCCGCGTTCGAAACCTTCCATCCCGCGTTCGACGACGAACAGGGACAAAGCATGACTATTGTTCGGGTCGGTACGCGCCACAACAATGACAAGATCGGCAAGAATACCGTTGGAAATGAATGTCTTGGAGCCATTGAGGACGTAATGATCGCCTTTGTCTTCTGCTTTTGTGCGAAGGCCAGCGACATCGCTGCCGGCGCCGGGCTCGGTGATGGCAACTGCAAGTATGTGTTCACCGGTGATGCATTTCGGCAGCCAGCGTGCCTTCTGCTCGTCGGTCGCGAAGCTGTCGAAATAAGGACCCACCAGGCGGCTGTGCAGGGTCATAAAGAAACCCGCATCGCCGTGGTGCGCGTTTTCTTCGATGAGAATCTGCTCGTAGCGAAAATCGCGCACGCCGATGCCGCCGTATTTTTCGTCAGCCCACATCAGCAGGTAACCCATCTCGCCAGCTTTGAGGAACGCCTCCCGGTCAACAATTCCCTCATCATGCCAGCGCTCGCTGTGCGGCTCGATTTCTTTTTTCATGAAGCTGCGCACGGAGTCGCGAAACATCTCGTGCTCTTCATCGAAAATATGTCTGTCCATTGTCGTTACTCTGTTAGTTGACCAGGCGATTACTTGCCCTTGAAATTCGGCTCGCGTTTGTCGAAAAACGCCGTAACGCCTTCGATATTGTCCTCACTGCCTGCCAATGCCTGCTGCCAGTCGGCTTCCAGGTGCCACGTACTCGCCCAGTCATTGTCGATCGCGTGGCGCATGGTCTTCTTGGTCGCTTCGAGCGACCGCGGCGCGCGTTTCGCAAGCATCTGCGCCCATTCCAGCGCCGCGCTCGGCAGGTCCTCTGCCGGCACCGCCTTGTTGGCCAGACCGAGCTCCACGCAGCGTTTTGCAGGAATGCGCTCTGACTCGATGCTGAGCTGGAAGGCACGGCGATAGCCG
>CAMYIS010000216.1 GCA_947258485.1 uncultured Woeseiaceae bacterium | reverse complement strand
CCAAAGCAGTCCGCGAGCTGCCGTCGGGCGTGCCGATAAATATACTGCTTTACCCGATGGAAGGAGATCTGAACGCTCCGATTTCGTTCTGGTCGCTGGCACTCACGAGCCGTGGCTCGTTTGTAAGCGTCAGCAGAGACTGGCCGTAACGGGGGGCTCGAGACGATGCGCCGCAAACGAAACATCCAGGCATTCAGCTTGTCTTTTCTTGACTGCATCTGCTGCGGATTCGGCGCCATTATTCTGTTGCTCGTATTGAGCAAAATCTATGAACCGGTTGTTATTGAAGAGGCCGATAACAACCTGGAGCAGCTGATCGCGTTGTTGCAGGAAGAACTGTTTCAGATTCGTGGACAGTCAACGATTCTTGATCGTGAACTCAAGAAAGTCAGCCAGGACGCCGCCTCGACAAAACTGTACCTTGCTGAGCTGACCGGTGATCTGAACAAGATCCGTGGTCAATACAAGGCCACGAAACAGGATGAAGAAGAGACCATCGACGAAGGCGAAATGCTGGCTGCCAAACAGCGCCTGACCGAAGAAATGCGTCGTCTTCAGCCCTATTACCGGCGTCCGGACGAAGACGCAGTAGCGGGAATCCCGGTCGACAGCGAATACATTATCTTTGTCATCGACACGTCACCCAGCATGCAGAACTACAACTGGGGCCTGGCACAACGCAAGGTGCGCGAAACGCTGGAGGCTTATCCGACGGTCAAGGGCATCCAGATCATGAACGACGACGGGCGTTACATGTTTCAGGACTACGTGGCCCGCTGGATTCCTGACTCTCCCGGACGCCGCCAGGCCATTGTCAACAGGATGCGCACCTGGACGGCAACCAGTGACAGCGACCCGGTTGATGGGATCCAGGAAGCGATCACGCAATTCTGGGCCGCGGACAAGAAAGTCAGCGTTTACGTTTTCGGCGATGACTTTCAGGGCAACTATTCGATCGATGCTGTCGTGGCCACAATCGATCGACTCAACCGTGCTGGTGCAGACGGCAAACGGCGCGTGCGTTTGCACGGCGTCGGCTTTCCACGCGGTTTTCGCAAAGGTGGGCAGATACCGGCCACAGCTATTCGCTTTGCAACGCTGATGCGCATCCTCTGCGAAAGGAACGGCGGCACTTTCGTCGCCCTGACCGACGAAAACCGATAAACAGCCGGATGTCGCAAGGCCACGATTTGCCACAATTGATCATCGACTCACCACGATAGCGACCGTTCCCGACCTGTATTTCGCCGTGTAATGACCTCAAGAAGCAGGCCACAGCCCTGGCCGTGCAAGAAGGAGGACATTCAAATGCGTTATACGACTACTGCACTAACGGTTGCCACACTGGCAGTGATTCTGGCCGCACCGTCGGCCTTTGCCGCGACGAAGTCATCGAAAGAAGAAGCGATCGGTGTCGGGTCGGGCGCCGTGATTGGCGCCGCCGCGGGTGGCCCGGTCGGTTTCATTCTTGGGGCGGCTATCGGTGCAAAGCTGGGCGATACAATTGACCGCAAAAACGACCGGCTCGCAAGCCTCGAAGGTTCGCTCGATGATTCGCGTAACACGGTCGCGTTCCTGGAAGACGATGTCGACAAGCTGAGTGGTGAGATCGAGCGATTGCGCAACGTTTCGCGCCCGGAACTCGTGAGCCTTTTGCAGGCAGGCATTGCGATGGACCTTCTTTTCAGGACGGATGAATTTGCTCTCGCCGACACGACCGGCGATCGCCTGTCGCAGTTGGCCGGAACGCTGGCCGCGATGCCAGACATAAGAATCCAGCTCGACGGTTTTGCCGACGAGCGTGGCGATGAAGATTACAACCTGAAGCTGTCCGAGAAACGTGTGGAGGCACGGCGAGTCTGTCGCACAGGACGCGACCGTTGACAGTTTCGCACTCGAGCGGCGTGTCAGCGTCAAGTTGTTCATCAGCGATGCGCCTTCGCTGGCCGCCAACCCTGACTAGCTTTCCCTGCGACTCATCCTGAGTCTCCGCCTGGCCGGCCCGCGAGGGTCGGCCTTTTTTATGCAGCGCGCTACGCGCTCTTGCGGGGTTTCATATAAGCTTGGGCTTGTCGGACAAGGAGCAATCAATGGCAGAGAAACTTGCAAACAAGCGCTGTAAACCCTGCGAGGGTGGCGTGGAGCCGTTGCGCGGTGACCAGGTTCGGGAGTTACTCAAAGCGCTGCACGGCGACTGGGTATTGAGTGACGACGAACTGGAAATCTCCCGAGCCTTCAAATTTCCGGCCTACAGTCGCACGCTTGCGTTTGCGAATGCTGTCGCTTGGATCGCCATCAGCGAAGCGCATCACCCGGTACTGACCGTCAGCTACGGTTCCTGTGCTGTGAGCTATACGACACATGCGATCAACGGCCTGTCGGACAACGACTTCATTTGCGCGGCGAAAATTGACCGGCTTTGGGACGATTCCGCCGGGTGATTGATGTCAGTGATATCGAGGCCGCGGCCGCGCGCCTGTCCGGCATCAGCGTTCGCACACCGTTATTGCGGAATTTCGAACTCGACGAGGTAGCGGGTGGCACCGTTCTCGTCAAGCCCGAGTGCCTGCAGGTGACGGGGTCCTTCAAAATTCGTGGCGCTTACAACCTGTTGAGCCAGTTGACGCAAGAACAGGCGCGACACGGCGTTGTCGCCTGGTCGTCAGGCAACCACGCGCAGGGGGTTGCGGCGGCCGGCGCGATGCTGGGCATTGGCACCGCGATTGTGATGCCCGAAGACGCGCCACAGGCGAAGCTCTCGAACACGCGGAAGCTGGGCGGTGAAGTGATTATCTACGATCGCTATACCGGAGATCGTGAAGCCATTGCGCGAGGTATCGCGTCGGAACGTGGTGCCGAGCTGGTTCCGTCCTACGACCACGAGCACATAATTGCAGGCCAGGGCACGGTCGGACTTGAAATCGCGGATCAGTCAATCGAAATGGGTTTGCCGGCGGACCAGGTGTTGATCTGCTGTGGTGGCGGAGGACTGACGGCAGGCAGTGCGATCGCGCTGAAAGCACGTCTGCCTCGTGTTTCTGTGCACACGGTCGAGCCGGAAGATTTCGACGACACGGCCCGTTCGCTCGAACTCGGTGAACGCGTATGCGTCGATGCTGCGGCGCGATCTATTTGTGACGCACTGCAGGCGCATGCCCCGGGCAAACTGACTTTCGACATCAACCGGCGACTGCTGGGCAAGGGCCTGAGCGTCAGTGACGATCAGGTGCGTGAGGCGATGCGGTTTGCGTTTCGAAACCTCAAGCTTGTTGTCGAGCCCGGCGGCGCGGTCGCGCTGGCGGCGGTGCTGTCCGGGAAAATCGATACAAAGGGGAAAACGACGGCGATCGTTCTCAGTGGCGGTAATGTCGACAGCGATCTCTTCGCCGCAATCCAGAGTAGCGCTTCAGGCTGATCCGAACTGAGGCCGGCGCAAGATGGACGATCTGGCTAATGGCCGACGCTTCGCTGCCTCTGCCGCGGTCGAGGCGCGCCGGCGCTGTGGCCAGCCTTCCAGCCACTGCACGATCTTCTCGATCTGTTCAACGTCCTGCCTCACACGCGACGGCTGCATCTCGCAAAGGCCGACGCCTTTTTCCGCAGCATAAACAAAATTCTGGCTGTCACGCAGGACCGCGATGATCGGGATGCCCAGTGAGTCGAGGAAGCGCATGAGCTTGGCAAAGCTCTTGGTGTTCTTGCGCGTGCGGTTGGCGACAACCGCGAGCTTGCGGTCGCGGCGATCGATTTTGGCGACCAGCAACAGGTCTGCGATACACCGTGATGCCGCATGAATGTCC
>CAMYIS010000215.1 GCA_947258485.1 uncultured Woeseiaceae bacterium | reverse complement strand
GGCATTGATGGACGCGGGCGTGCCGATTAAGGCGCCTGTTGCCGGTGTTGCCATGGGTCTCGTCAAGGAGGGCGACGACTTTGCCGTTCTGACCGATATCCTGGGCGATGAGGATCATCTCGGTGACATGGACTTCAAAGTGGCCGGCACCGACGACGGCATCACGGCGCTGCAGATGGACATCAAGATCCAGGGCATTACGCGTGAGATCATGAGCAATGCGCTAGATCAGGCGCGCGATGCGCGATTGCACATCCTTGGCGAGATGAACCAGGTAATTAAGGAGCCTCGCGCAGAGATGTCCGAGTGGGCGCCGACGATCATGACCATGAAGATCGACCCGGACAAGATCCGTGACGTTATCGGTAAGGGAGGCGCGGTTATTCGGGCCATTACCGAAGAGACCGGCGCTTCGGTCGATATCGACAACGACGGTACGATTCGTATCGCTTCGGTCGATGGTTCGTCCGGCAAGGAAGCCAAACGTCGCATCGAGTTGATCACTGCGGACGTCGAAGTTGGTCGTATCTACGAGGGCAAGGTCGCCCGCCTGATGGACTTCGGCGCATTCGTAACCATCCTTCCCGGTAAGGACGGCCTGGTGCACATTTCGCAGATCTCGAACGAGCGGGTTGAGAAAGTCAGCGACAAGCTGGCCGAAGGCGATGTCGTGCAGGTCAAGGTCCTCGAAGTCGATCGACAGGGTCGTGTCCGGCTTTCCATGAAGGAAGTCGACGCGGCTTGATGTAGCGGTCTTCTCCGCCACGGGCCGTTCGTACTTCGCGGGCGCCCGCGGCCAGGGGCCGCTCCTACATACCTGGTCTTGCCCCGTGCGGTTCGAGGAATTTCAGGATTCGGCCCGGCAAGTAAAATGTCGGGCGCCAGGGTAGGCCGCCATTGATGAATCCCACGTGGCCGCCGGCCTCGGCGACTTCGAGCGTGACATGCTCGGATAGGCGGTCGGACGTCGGGATTACGTGCGGCGTCATGAACGGATCGTCGGTCGAATTAACGATGAGCGTCGGTTTCTGAATCCCTTTCAGATAATGCACCGAGCTGCAGCGGTCGTAGTAGTCCTGCCGACCAGCGAAACCGTGCAGAGGTGCTGTCACGGCGTCGTCAAATTCTGCAAACGTGCGTGCCTTCATTGCCCGGTCCCAGTCGAACGCTGCGGTGTAACGGTCGAATTTTCGCGTCACGGCTAACTTCATGTTTTTTAGTAGAATACGCCTGTAAACTCTTGAAAAACCAATATTTAATGCGTCTGCACATTCGTGCAGGTCGAGTGGTACGGAGACCGCTGCCGCCGCGCTCAGCGGCGTGTCGGTGCCGGATTCGCCAAGGTACTTCAGCAGCACGTTGCCACCCAGCGAATAGCCAACTGCGAGCAGCGGGCCGGCGTTTTGCGAGCCGTCCCGTTTGGCCTGCAGCCGGTTGAGGAAGAAGCGCAGGTCGTTTGTCTCCCCGGCGTGGTATCGACGCGGTAAACGGTTGCGGTAGTCCCCACAATCGCGGAAATGCAGGACACAGGAACGCCAGCCCCGGTCTCGCGCGACTTCCATGAGCATGCGGGCGTAAGACGACCCGGCCGAGCCTTCAAGGCCATGCAGTATGACGAGGAGGGGCGCCGCATCTGGCATGGAATCGGCTTCCGCAAGCCAATCGACGGCCGTCGTATCGCCATCCGGCAGTTCGAGGTTTTGCCGGCGCATTGCCGGCCTGCTGCGCCACGCCCACGGAAAACTCGGGTATATCGTTTGGGCATGGCGGTTTCGTAGCCAGCGCGCCGGCTCGAAATCACTGGGAATGATGCGGGTATCGGTGTTTTCTGGGCTCATCGCCGCAACTACGCCAGGGTTGTCAAAGACCGGGGAAAATTGGCAAAAAAAATGGCCCCCTGCTTTCGCAGGGGGCCCGCCGTAAAGTGATTTCACCTTCAGGCATTTGCAACAGGGGGCGGGGGAGCGTATCCCCGTTGCAGGGGTGAAGCTAGGGCATACAAGGGGTTGCTGTCAAGA
>CAMYIS010000214.1 GCA_947258485.1 uncultured Woeseiaceae bacterium | reverse complement strand
AACCTGTTCGGCATTCAGCGCAAGATCGTCGCCGAGTACACCGGCCGTTTTCTTTGCCGCGACTTTGGTCAGGACAGCAACATCGTCAAGTAATGTTGCGATGTCATCAAGCAGTGTGAAAAGGCTGGATCCTGCCAAGGGGCGACTCTCCTAAAAAGTATGGCCCGACACCGATAATTTGCGGGATCGGGAAATGGTAGGCGGCGCGACGTGGTTTAGCAAACTTGAAATAGGGGTCGAACCGAGGTTTCTGTAAAGAGCCGAAAAACCGTAGTTCGACCCCTTTTTTCCCAATGGCTCTGGTCCGCGCATTTTGGTCCGCAAAACGTCCAGCTGCAATTCTTCGGGTAATATGTATCGCAGGCTTGATAGTTTTTTATTCGAACGACCCGCGGGCAGGAGTCCAGACTCTTGGCAGGCATCGGCGCACGAGCAAGTGAAGTCACCTGGGGGCATCTTCTGCTGGCTCGGGGCTTCGCCTTACTGACCGTCTTGCTGGTGGTTACATTCGCCTACATGGGTGTATTTCGCCCCTACCAGCTGCACCTGGGGGCGACCGCCGCCGAAATCGCGCGGCCAATGCCCGGCGACGAACTCAATACACATCCTTCATTCCTTGCCACGCGAGCGATCACGATTGCGGGCAGCCCTGAGGAAATTTGGCCCTGGCTGCTACAGATGGGTTACGGTCGCGCGGGATACTATGGCTACGACCACCTGGAGAACGCAGGCAGTCCGGAGGGCTTGAGGAGCGCCGATGAGATCCTCCCCCAGTTTCAGGACTTCGTGGAGGGAGATGAGGTGCCGATCAGCGCCGTCGTCAGCATGTCGTTCCATTCGATCGAGCCGAATCGTCACCTGATTTGGCTCGGAGACGACGTCCCCAATCCCGGCGTGTTCACGTGGGCGTTATACCCTGTGGCTGGCGGGCAGACCCGGCTGGTCAGCCGCATTCGCTGGAGCTACGACCTGACATCCGCCAGGAACTTTTCGCTGCAGCTTTTCACCGAATTCGCTGACCACATTGCGGTGCGCAAGATTCTGCAGGGCGTAAAGCAGCGAGTTGAGCGGGACATCGAGCCTTTTTGGGTCCAGAACGTGGAATTCATGACGTTCCTTTGCACACTCTTGATATTCCTGACGGCGCTGGCCCTGCTCTGCTGGCGTCGCCTCACGTGGAGCCGCTGGGGAGCTAGTCTATTTGCAGGCCTGGTCTGGCTGGCAAATTGGTACGCGCCAATCTCCACGTGGCTCGCCCTGTTTCTGGCGCTACTCGCAGTCGGGGCGCTGCTGCATGCGCATCTTATTGCGAGAAGTAGAATCACGGCATTAGAGTGACTACACGATGAAAACAATTCAATTGGCACTCGCCATATTCGCAGCTGTTGTTCTCTTTGCTGTCATTATATTCTGGCCGGCCGGCCGTCTGGACTGGGTGGCAGGTTGGTTATACGTAGGCATCGTCGCAATGAACTATCTAGGCAACGCCATCTACCTCAAGCGAGTCAACCCGGAATTGCTCGAGGCCCGAATGCGGATGAGTAAAGGGACCAAACGCTGGGACATTGTCTGGGGTGTGTTTTTCGGTCCGATATTGATCTCGATCTACATCATCGCCGGGCTCGACGTCATCAGATTCGGGTGGTCGACAATGTCTACACTGTTCTGGCCGATCGGACTGATTCTGTTCCTGCCGGGTACAGTGCTTTTCTCTTGGTCAATGGGCGTCAATCCCTTTTTCGAGAAAACCGTACGTATCCAATCGGAACGTGGTCACCGGGTGATCGATACCGGACCGTATGCATTTATTCGTCACCCGGGCTACCTGGGGTTCTTCGGGTGGTGTCTTTCTGCCCCACTCCTGCTCGGCTCCTGGTGGGCTTTTGTACCCAAGCTAACCGACGTACTACGCGTTGTTGGCAATGCCGCTGCGCACGGTGCTGCGCAGGAAATCGCAGTACCGATGACATGGGCCATTGATGACTTCTTCCGAGCAGTTGTTGAGTACGTCTACGTTTCCATCGTGATTACGATCTTTCCCTTGTGCCGCCCTTCTGCGAAGTGACGGAGTGCTGCAGGCACTTCACTCAAGGGATAAACGCTGTCCACGACAGGAACGACGTTGCCGGTTTCGAGAAGCGCCGCAAGATCTGCCAGACCTTTGTTGGGTCCTTCTACGACCAAACGGAGCTTCTTTCTATCGCGGGTGATAGACGCCCAGAGTCGCAGGAAGAGCGCCTGGTAAACCCGCGGCATGGAACCGCCGACGATGGCGTAGGTTCCGGCGGGACTTAGTGCCCGCTTGTAATCAAACATTGATCGACACGTATGAACATCAAGAATCAAGTCGTATTGCTGTCCGTTCTTGGTGAAATCTTCTTGGGTGTAATCGATAACGTGATCGGCACCGAGTGAACGAACAACGTCCAACTTGTGCGTGGCGTCTACGCCGGTTACTTCGGTGCCGGTATGCTTTGCGATTTGCACCGCAAATGTACCCACGCCGCCGCCGGCTCCATTGATCAACTACTCGGCGAAACCGCCCCAGCTATCCCACAGGTCGCCGAACACTTCGTCGCCTGGTTTGAATCGGGTCACACTTCTACCAACCGCTTCCACGGTCCCGGCGACGTCGGATCCGAGTTTCTGTTTTGCAGGCTTTGGCCTTAGGAGTCCGTATAAAACGCGGTTAATCCACGTCGTCCCGCTCTGGAACTCCCAGTCCCACGAATTGATTGACGATGCGTGCACATTGACCAGGACTTCATCGTCCTTCGGCACAGGTTTCGGTACGTCCTTGAGCTGCAATAGATCCGGTGATCCGTATTCGCTGAATACGATTGCTTTCATGTTCGATTTGTCCGTTGATTGCATCGCTTTATCCGATTCTCCGACCTAAGGCAACTGTCTGAACCGGCCAATCGGGTAGAACTTCTTATGCTTCATCCTGCAGATTCGCCGAACGATCGATTGGCACTCCGTAGCGACGCAGAATGCCGCGATTTCTCTTCTCGACGCGGTCACGCTCCAGGACGATCATACGTCCGTCCGAGCCCTGGAAGCGGACGAATTCGTCCGTAGCAGACTCGACGATGCGAATCAGTGCTTTGAGGTCCCGGATATTGCGCCCCTGTACCCGATCGATTACCAGCATTTCAATATCGTGATAACCCTGATTTTCGCGATCGGCGAGGACCTTTTGCAGTACCACAACCTCTGACCTCGATGCGCTGCGAATCTCGTTCTCATAAATCGAAACGATTTCCGAAGGAGCTTCCTGCCACCATTCGGATCCCCAGGTCATCAAAAGGTCACGACTCAGCGGCACGAACAGCAGGCCACCGTAAAGATAATAGGTCGGCTTAACATCGTAGGAATCCTCGGCGACGTTTCCGATCGAGCATCAGCAGGACATCGCCCTCTTCGAGGACACCGTGGGCCGAGCCGCCGTGCACCACCCCGGTAATAAGAACGCCGCTATGACTTTTTGGGCTCAAGCCCAGCGATCGACGGTGCGCTTTGGATTCGAGCGCCTGAGTCACAATACCCAGGTCCGGAAAGCCGTCATTGACGCCATGCTCGATATCACGCAGGAAATGCTTCACCACCGGTGCGCCGATCATATAGCCGACATTTTCAGCTTCGTCCATGGCCTCGAACGCAATGCCAACAATCTCGCCATCCTTGACCACCGGCCCGCCGCTGTTGCCCGCATTGATTGCCGCGTCGATCTGCACGGCCAGCAGGTTACGCTGGCTGTGCACGTACGGATTCATCTCGATCCTGGAAACGATTCCCTCGGTAATCGACAGTCGGTCGCCGCCAATCGGAAAGCCGAGTGCGGCGACACGGTCGCCCAGCGATGGCAGGTCACCGATTGGCAACGCCGGCGCGCCCTTCGCAAAACCCGGATCTTTGATTTTCAGAAGCGCCAGGTCGCATACGTGACCGACACCTTCGACCGCAGCCTCGAACTTGCGCGACTTGCCGTAGCGGCGAACCTCGATGAATACCTGGTTCTGCACCACGTGGGCATTGGTCAAAA
>CAMYIS010000213.1 GCA_947258485.1 uncultured Woeseiaceae bacterium | reverse complement strand
GGAGGCCGTCTGGTGGTCGTTCCTGCGTCTGACAGACCCCGGATACCTGGGCGACGACGAGGGCGTGGTCAGCAGATCGATCTCCACGGTCGTCACGGTTCTGGGTTACATCGTGTTTCTCGGACTGCTGATCGCGATTCTCACCCAATGGATGAACGCGCTGATTCTGCGTGTGGAGTCGGGAATCACCCCGGTGGCATTCAAGAACCACGTCCTTATCCTGGGCTGGAACAACAGGACGCCTTCCATTGTTCTGGAGTTGCTGCAAACCCGAGGGCGGGTCTCACGCTTTCTCAAAGACAGCGGCGCACAGGACCTGCGCGTTGTGATTCTTGCTGAGCACGTGGACGCGGATTTGAGGGAGGAGCTCAAGTCGAGCCTCGGGGCACGCTGGGACGATCGGTGCGTGGTCCTGCGGTCCGGCTCGCCGCTGAAACTCGACGGCCTCGAACGCGTAGCGTTTCACGATGCTGCTGCCGTCGTCCTGCCCGGCGCGGACTTCGCGACTGCCCGTCCCGGCGTGGCAGACTCGGAGATCATAAAGACGCTCGCTGCCATTTCTCAAGCCGGGGGGCAAGCGGGGCACGCACCGTTGACGGTGGCCGCGCTCTACAATGCCAACCGCCGCGATATAGCACGGCGCGCCTACGGGGGTGAGCTCGAGGTGATCGCGGCGGACCAGCTTGTCTCGCGGCTCATGGCTCAGTGCACGTTGCAGTGTGGACTATGGCCAGTCTATTCGGAGCTCTTTAGCCTGAACGAAGACAACTCGCTCTTCGTGCGCGAGCTGGACGGAGAATTCACGACCGAAATCGGGCAGGCACGGCTCGCTTGCCCAAATGCTGTTGTCATCGGAGTGATTCCATCAACGGCTCGGAACCCGATACTCAACCCGCCCAGCGACATGCGGATCAAGACAGGTGATGCACTCATCTTTATCGCGAAGCACTTCGACGATTGCAGGGTTGCCGATGTTGTGGCGCCGACATCACTCGCGCAGACGCCCAACTGGCATCCGGTCGCTTCCGAAATCCGGACTGTGTTGATTCTCGGTTGGAGCCGAATGGTCCCGAAGGTGCTTGCCGAGTTGCTCAGCTATCAGCGAAAAGGACTCAAGATCGATGTGGTGGGCATTACGCCCGTTGATGAACGGGAAGTCTCGATAGACAGCGTCGCCAGCGCGCAGCGGACCGAGACAATTCGACAGATCGAGATTAACTTTATGGACCCCGATGAGGTAACAGAGATCCATCCTGAGAACTACGATGCCGTGTTAATGATCGCTCGTGAGCGACTGGGTGATGAGGCGATTGCGGACGCGGCGACGATTTCGACATATCTGACAGTCGATGCAACGTTGATAGGGGCAGAAAGACCGCACGTCGTCGCAGAGTTACTGGAAGAAGAAAACGAGGTGCTTCTCAATGACGATCGTGTTGATGCCATCGTGAGCCCGATGATTGTCAGCTACATTCTCTCGCAGGTGGCACTTAAGCCGGAGCTGGGGCTGGTCTTCGAAGAATTGCCCCAATCCTGGGGTACTACAATCCTGTTTCGGTCACTCGAGCCAGGGGTCGAGAATGCGGAGTTCAGCTTTACGGAGCTTGCGGCGCAGGCCGCTGCGAGGGGAGAAACTGCAATTGGTGTGGTCACCTCGAGTGCCGATGGCCGGCAGACACTCTTGAACCCGGGCGCAGATGCCAGTTGGACTGGTGAGGATATCGAGCAGGTCATCGTGCTGGGGGCCGTTAGCAGGCCTGGCGCCGTATGAAATTTTCATTCTGGGTGGTGGTCGGGCTGAGTGTATTTCTGGCAGCGATATCCCACTGGAGGAAGTGGTTATGACTATTCTGTCCGCACGGATACTCGCGTTCTGGTTTGTAATCTGCTTCATGCTTTGCGCGCAAGCCGCGATCGCTCAGCCCACGGGCCGGTTCAAGGTGGCCGACACCTCCAGCCCCAGAGACACGCTGCGTAGCTTCATTGAAGCCGCCAACGAATCTCATGAGCTGATTCAGAAAACTCGGTTT
>CAMYIS010000212.1 GCA_947258485.1 uncultured Woeseiaceae bacterium | reverse complement strand
ATTGACTGACCTTTTTATCTCTGAACCCCTGAACGACACTGAGCGACCCCTTGCTGACCGCATGCGGCCGGCAACGCTGGCCGAATTCTCGGGACAACGGCATCTGCTGGAAGCCGGAAAGCCGTTGCTGCGTGCCATCGAGCAGGGACGCGCACATTCCATGGTGTTCTGGGGACCGCCAGGTACGGGAAAGACAACGCTGGCAAGAGTCATCGCGGGCACAACTGACTCACACTTCATCGCACTCTCGGCCGTCATGGCCGGCGTGAAGGACATTCGCAGCGCCGTTGCCGAAGCGGAGCAGCATCGCCAGATGCGTAATCGCGGAACGGTCCTGTTTCTCGACGAGGTACATCGATTCAACAAATCGCAGCAGGATGCATTCCTGCCGTTCGTCGAGGACGGCACGCTGACGTTCATCGGGGCGACGACCGAAAACCCGTCCTTCGAACTGAATAACGCGTTGTTGTCGCGTGCGCGCGTCTACGTCCTCAAGTCGTTGACCGAAGATGACCTGTTGGCCGTTTTACAGCGGGCGCTGCTCGATGAAACGCGGGGCCTTGCCGGCAAATTCGAGATCAGCGGCGATTCGCTGGAGGTCATTGCCTCGGCCGCCGATGGTGACGCCCGCCGCGCATTGAACCTGCTCGAGCTTGCGGCGGACCTCGCCGAGGACGGCAAGATTTCTGCCGCTACAGTGAAGGAAGTCGCATCGGGCAGCCGCAGGCGTTTCGACAAGCAGGGCGAGTATTTCTATGATCAGATTTCGGCGCTGCACAAATCGGTTCGTGGGACCGACCCTGACGCCGCGCTGTACTGGCTCATGCGCATGCTCGACGGCGGTTGCGATCCTCTGTATATCGCGCGACGCATGATCCGCGTTGCGTCAGAAGATATCGGCAATGCCGATCCGCGCAGTCTGCAGCTGACGCTCAATGCCTGGGAAGTGCTCGAGCGGCTCGGCAGCCCCGAGGGTGAGCTGGCACTGGCGCAGGCTGTCGTTTACCTTGCCTGCGCGCCTAAGAGCAATGCGGTTTACACAGCATCGAAAGCCGCGATGGACGATGCCAGGAAGCACGGCTCGCTCGAGGTACCCATGCATTTGCGAAACGCGCCGACGCGATTGATGAAGGACCTCGGCTACGGCGATGAATACCGCTACGCGCACGCCGAAGAGGGCGCCGTCGCCATTGGCGAGAAGTACTTTCCCGACGACATGAGCCCGGTTAAGTATTATCATCCCGTGCCTCGTGGCCTGGAGATCAGGATCCGCGAAAAGCTCGAAGAAATCGAGCGCCGAACTCGCGACAAATCTCAAAGAAAGCAAGAACAATGATTGATCCTAAACTACTGCGCCAATCCACAGCCGAAGTTGCTGCCAACCTGGCCCGGCGTGGATTCGTATTTGATACCGAGGCCTATCTCGCGCTTGAAGAACGTCGCAAAGCGCTGCAGGTCGAAACTGAAGCCTTGCGCAGCGAACGCAACAACAGCGCCAAGAACATTGGTAAAGCAAAAGCGCAGGGTGAGGACATCGAGCCCTTGCTGGCAGCAGTCAAGGATCTGGGTGACAAGCTCGACAGTAACGAGGCTGCGCTTCAGGAAGTGCAGGCAGCCCTGAATGACATCGAGCTTGGTCTGCCAAACCTGCTATCCGACGATGTACCCGTCGGCACGTCGGAGTCCGACAATGCGGAAGTGCGACGCTGGGGAGAGCCGGCGGTGCTGGACTTTCCGGCAAAAGACCACATCGATCTCGGCGAGAATCTCGGCTTGCTGGACTTCGAGTCTGCCAGCCGTATCTCGGGTGCGCGGTTTGCCGTCATGCGGGGCTCACTGGCGCGCCTGCAGCGTGCTTTAATCCAGTTCATGCTGGATACGCACACGAGCGAGCACGGCTACGAAGAAGCTTATGTGCCTTATCTTGTGCAAGCACAGGCCCTTGTCGGCACGGGACAATTGCCGAAATTCGAGGAAGACCTGTTTCAGACGAAAACGGAGACGCCGTTTTACCTGATACCCACGGCCGAA
>CAMYIS010000211.1 GCA_947258485.1 uncultured Woeseiaceae bacterium | reverse complement strand
TCTTTGCCCGAAGTGGGGCCGTTCTGAAACGGGATCGAAAGCGGATAATGACGACGGCCGACCTCCACTCCCGGTATGTCCGTCGGCACCAGGGCCGCGGTTATGCCGTAATCGTCCTTGTCGCCAATCAGGTGATCGGGGTCATACAGCTTGAACGCCAGGCCCAGCACGGTAGCGACCGGCGCCAGCGTGATGTAGCGCTTATCCCAGTTGAGGCGGATGCCCACAATTTTCTTGCCTTTCCACGTGCCTTTGCAAACGACGCCACTGTCGATCAGCGCAGCTGCGTCCGAGCCGGCCTGCGGCGAGGTCAGAGCGAAACAGGGAATCTCGGTGCCTGCGGCAAGGCCCGGCAGGTAGCGGTCTTTTTGTTTTTCCGTGCCGTAGTGCAACAGTAGTTCCGCAGGTCCCAGCGAATTGGGAACGCCGACCGTCGATGAGACGGTCGGGCTGCGGCTGGCAAGTTTCGAAATGACCGCGGCGTTTGCATAAGCGGAGAACTCCAGGCCGCCATATTGCTTGGGAATGATCATCGCGAAAAACTTTTTCTCGATGATGAAGTCCCATACTTCTTTGGGCATATCGGCGAGTTTGTGGCAGATCTCCCAGTCGTCGATCATCCTGCAAAGTTCTTCGCAGGGGCCGTCCATGAATGCCTGCTCCTCGTCCGACAGCTTCGGCGCCGGATACGACATGAGCTTGTCCCAGTCAGGCATCCCCGAGAATAATTCGCCGTCCCACCAAACGCTGCCCGCCTCGAGCGCTTCGCGCTCCGTATCCGACATCGACGGCAGCATCTTTCGATAGACGTCGAGCAAGGGCTTGGTGATTTTCTCGCGTCGTACTTCGATGAAGTTCGGAACTACCATGAGCCCGAACAAAAGCGTCAGGAAGAGCTTCCATAGCACAAAACCGTCGCCGAAGATCCAGTAGGCGAGCAGAGCAATGCCAGCCGCAATCGTCGACGTGCGCAAATCGATGCGTTGGTAAGCGAGAAATATTCCACCGCCTACAAACAGCAGCAGCCAGAGTAAACTTACAATCAGACCGGACAATTCGAATACCTCACAAACGCAATAAACCTGACGTTAAAGTCGCATAGCGACGCCAATCAACACTTTATAGAAGTTCCTCGATCGCAGCACGCTCCTCGCGAAGCTCTGTCTCCGTTTTGTTCATGCGTTCGCGACTGAAGTCGTCAATCGACAACTCCTGGACGATCTCGTACCGGCCATCACGGCAGCGGACCGGGAAGGAATAGACGATGCCGGGCTCGATGCCGTAGCTGCCATCGGCCGGGATGGCCATACTAACCCAGTCATCATCGGCTGTGCCGAGCGCCCAGTCGTGCATATGGTCGATCGCAGCTGAGGCCGCAGACGCGGCTGATGATGCGCCACGTGCCTGAATGATAGCCGCGCCGCGCTGCTGCACGACCGGGATGAACTCATCAACGAGCCAGGCTTGCTCGATCAGTTCTTTAGCAGCAGTGCCGCCAACGCTGGCATGACTAATGTCGGGATACTGCGTCGCCGAGTGATTTCCCCAGATTGACATGCAGCGGATGTCATTGACGTGGCTGTTTGTTTTGGCAGCAAGCTGCGCCTTGGCCCGGTTGTGGTCCAGGCGGGTCATCGCCGTGAAGTTGCGCGGGTCGATTTCGGGCGCATTGCTGCTCGCGATGAGCGCATTCGTGTTAGCCGGGTTGCCGACGACCAGCACCCTGATATCCGCATTTGCGTGCTCGTTGATCGCTTTGCCCTGCACAGAAAAAATGGCAGCGTTCGCTTGCAGCAGGTCTTTACGTTCCATACCCGGGCCGCGTGGCCGTGCACCGACCAGCAGTGCAAAGTCGCTGTCCTTGAACGCGGTATTCGGATCGTCAGTTGCGACGATGCCGGCCAGCGTCGGGAAGGCACAATCATCGAGCTCCATAACGACGCCGTGCAATGCGGTCAGCGCGGGCGGAATTTCCAGCAACTGCAAAATGACGGGTTGGTCATTGCCGAGCATCTGGCCTGACGCGATTCGGAAGGCGAGCTGATAGCCAATCTGGCCGGCAGCGCCAGTAATGGTGACGCGTACGGGTGTTTTCATTATTGGATTCCTGCGTTGTCATGCGGCGAATTGCGGCGGCGATTTTAACATCGGCGAAGCAATCAAACACTGGTGTTGATTACTTATCGGCGTCAGTATCGGCGAAATTCGGGAAATTTCGCTGAAATTCGTCGTATTCGCTGTTCGCAAGGTCTTCCTGCCCGCTTTCGCGCAGCTGCTTGATACAGGCGAACCAGGATTCGGCGGATTCGCGGACCTTCGCCGGGCAGGCGAAGCCTGATGCGAGCGCTTCTTCCTCGGCGGCCACCGCAAATGACGCGGCTGCCGGGGCGGTCTCGGCCGCAAGTCGCTTCGCCGAGACGCGCTCGGCGCTGTCCCGGTCCGCTGCAGTGTCTTTCGCCGGGATATTCTCATCGGGGGTGACGCGCCTTGCCGAGACGCCCTCATCAGGGTCGGCGCCCGCGTCCACTCGCGGAGTGGCCGGGACCTGGTCGGGGCCCGCCTGCGCTCGCGCACGGTCATCTGCCTCACGCAGAACGGCCATGTCTTTCGGTGCGAAGGCATCCATCGTTACCGGATCCTGGCGCTCTGCGGCAGGCGTGGCCTGTTTGGCATTGTTGTCATTTTTGTCGGCCAGCTCTTTCTCGGGCAATGCCATGGTGGCCGTCTCCGGCTCGATCTGTGGCAGCCGGGTCAGCTCAAGGACAATTGCGAGACTCAAGCCTATGGTGGCAGCCCAGGCTGCCGGGCGCATCCAGGCGCGTGCACGCGAATACTTTGTGCGGCCCTCACGCGCTGCCATTCGCAGCACCCTTTTGTTCAGGTGATCGGGCGCCCGCTCCTGCGCCACTGCCCTGTAAGTGTCCGCGACGAGCGGGTCGTCCACGCGATTCTTTCGCTCGTTACTCATTGTCGCTCCGATTGTTCATCGATTGCGGCACGCAGCTTGTTCACCGCGTAACGTAACCGACTCTTCGCTGTTTCACGCTTGCTGCCGGTGACCGCGGCAATCTCGTCGAGGTTCAGGCCGGCTTCCTCGTGCAGTAAAAAGGTATCCCGCTGTTCGTCAGGTAAGTCCAGCAAGGCCCTGGATAAACGTTCTTTCGCGAGGCTGCGCTCGGTCAGGGTTTCAGGCTGTTCCCCGGGGTGGGAATGCAATTCCGCGTCCAGCTCGGTGTTGCCTGCATGGCGTTTATTGCGGCGCAAGTGGTCGATAAAGCAGTTGTGGGCGACGCGGTACAAAAACGTCGTGAACTTGGCGGTCGGCCGATAGGTCGCGCGCGATTTCACGATCTTGCCCCAGACGTCCTGGAAGATGTCTTCAGCCGTATCCCGGTGCCGGCACAGGCGCAGCAAGTACCGGTACAAAGGATCGTTGTGGCGCCGATATAAGGTCTCGAACGCCGTTATATCGCCGTCCTTGTATCGCAGCATCAGCGCACTATCGTCGGGTGTGTGCCCCATGGCTGGAGCATAGGGGAGCGTCGTGCCGCTGCAAAGAGCGGCTGTGGATCTCACCATGGTTTCTGCGCTTGCTGCCATCAAGACCTCGTCTCACTGAACCTATAAACGCAGGCAATTGTGGCCTCGGGTTACAAAAAAGGGCGTCAAAAGGCTTGCAATCCGAATTGTTAGTGTTATAGTTGACTATAACACCAGTTCACTGAGATGAATCACAGGGCCGGGCAAGTCCCGGGAAATGCAAAATGTCCAAGTCAATACAGCATAACAACGAAATCATAAGCCTCACCCTGATGCTGCTCATGGTAGTCGCGCTGGTCGCTGGCCAGGCGGATGCAACGATTCAGGACGAGGTTCGGGCCGAAGCCGAGGCTGAAGTCCGCCATGTCTATTTGCCGGGAAGCGACGGTTAATGGACCCGAAATGGGATGAAGATCAGCCTATTTATCGCCAACTGCGCGATCGCGTGGTAGCGATGATTCTCGAAGGCGTGCTCGGTGACGGCGATGCCTTGCCGTCGGTCCGAAATGTCGCCGCAGAGTACCGTCTCAACCCGCTGACGGTCCTCAAGGGTTACCAGGAGCTTGTGGACGAAGGGCTGGTCGAGAAAAAACGCGGTCGCGGCATGTTCGTCAATGATGGTGCCCGTACCAAACTACTGAAAGCCGAACGGCAGCGATTCCTCGACAAGGAGTGGCCGAAAGTGCGGGCGACCATCGACCGGCTCGGGCTTGATGAGACCGAGCTACTGCGCGCCAAGAAATCGAACAAAGATGCAGGAGAAGAGAATGACTAGCGTCGTCAATGCCCGCGGAGTCTCAAAACACTTCGGAGCGGTCCGAGCTGTTGATGACGTCAGTTTCGAAATAGAACAGGGCAAGATTCTCGGTTTGATTGGTCCGAACGGCGCGGGCAAAACCACGTTATTGAAAGCCGTGCTCGGATTGACCGATTGTGACGGCGAACTCTCGGTGCTGGGGCTCGATCCGTTCAGGCAGCGTAAAGAGCTCCTGAAGAACATCTGTTTCATCGCTGACGTGGCCGTTCTGCCGCGCTGGATAAAGGTGACGCAGCTTCTCGAATTCGTTGAGTCGGTGCACCCGAACTTCTCGCGCAAACGTGCCGAGGGATTCCTGAGTCAGACCACGGTTCGGTCGGACGCCAAAGTTCGCGAACTCTCAAAAGGCATGGTGGTGCAACTACATCTTTCCATCATCATGGCGATTGATGCCAGGCTGCTTGTCCTTGATGAGCCGACGCTGGGCCTCGACATCATCTTCCGCAAAGAATTCTATAGCAACTTGCTGAATGATTATTTTGATGAGAAGCGCACGATTCTGATCACCACGCACCAGGTAGAGGAAATCGAAAACCTGTTGACCGACATCATGTTCATCAATGACGGAAAAATCCTGCTCGACTCTCCGATGGACGCGATCGCCGATTCCTATGTGGAGCTGATGACATCCGGCGAAGATGCGATCAAGGCGCGAGGGCTCGGACCCATCGCAGAACATGAGATGTTTGGCAAGTCCGTCTTGCTGTTCGAGGGCGTTAGCCGGGAAAATCTCGACGGCCTGGGCGAGCTTCGCACGCCGTCGGTGGCGGACCTGTTCGTTGCCAAGGTGAAAGGAGCGCGCAAATGATTGGCAATCAACTGGCATTGATCAAACGCGAATTCTGGGAACATCGTTCTATCTATGTAACGCCACTGGCGGTCGCAAGCATCGTGACGCTCAGCGTTCTTGCCATGCTGGTGTTCGCGTCAGGCTTTGCAAAAGAACTCGACCTGGCAATCTTTGGCGCCTCCAATTTAGCCGGCGAGGGCGAGCGAAAAGCCGCGCTGACCGCGTTTTTCGTTGGCACCTCCTGGCTGTTTCTCGTCGCCCTTGCGATTCTGACGGTGTTCTATTGTCTCGATTCCCTGTATGGCGAGCGCAAGGATAAAAGCATATTGTTCTGGCGCTCCCTGCCGATCACGGACGCGGAGACCGTGATTTCAAAGCTCCTTACAGCCGTCGTGATTATTCCGGTCGCGGCCGTAATCGGAATCATCGCGACCCACATTGCCAACCTGATCATTACGAGTATCTGGGTGTCGATGAAAGGTGGTGATGCGGGCCTGTTAATTTGGGGCTCGGTGCCGCTGTTCGACAATTGGATGGCGGCGTTTATCGTCGTGCTGGCTTCCGGCATCTGGATGTCACCGTTCATCGCGTGGTTCCTGTTCGTATCGGCATGGACAAAGCGTGCGCCGCTGTTGATGGCATTCATGCCGTTGATCCTGATCCCGTTGCTCGAATGGATTTTCCTCAGGACACGGTTTTTTGCGACCGCCGTGCTCGACCGAGGTGATGCAATTCCACTGTTCCGTACGCTGGACTTCGAGTCTTTTTTCGAAGAAGAGCATTGGCGGCATGGAATCGAAAGCATCAGCTTGCTGGGTCATCTGGACGTGGTGCAGTTTCTGACCAGTCCATCGATGTGGGGCGGCTTGCTTGTCTGCGCCGTGTTCATTACGGCCGCGATCTATGTACGTCGCTACCGCGACGAAAGCTAGCAGCGAGTCTTCTGCGCCGTTTCAGGGCTTGCTGCTGAGCTTGAATTTCCGCAGCTTGCCGCGGAACTGGTGATAGCTGAGGCCCAGTAGATCGGCGGCGAGGCGCTGGTTAAAGCGCGACTTCTCCAAGGCAGCCTGCAGCAACTCTGTTTCGGTATCCACAAGCCGCTGATGCAAATCTGTTGGTAACAGCGGCTTCTTTCGCTGCGCGGGAAGTTGCGGCCTGGCTGATTCGTTGTCTGCCATCCTGAATGGGGAGTCAAACGGATCGAGTGCAATCCGGGAGATCGGCTTTTCCGGATCCTTCGCCCTGTAGACGGATCTTTCGATCGTATTCTTTAGTTCCCGCACATTGCCCGGCCAATGATTGCGCAGGAGCGCCGATGATGCTCGCGGACTGAAGCCAGGGAAATAGCTCCATTTCAGTTCACTCGCCATATGAATCGCGAATGCGTTCGCAAGTGGCAGAATGTCTTCGACTCTTTCGCGCAACGGTGGAACTGTGATCACGTCAAAGGCGAGTCGATCGAGCAGGTCTTTTCGAAATCGTCCTTCCGCGGTTAGCGACTGCAGATCCGCGTTCGTCGAACCAACAATGCGTACGTCAACCTGCAGGGTTTCGCTGCCGCCTACGCGCTGAACTTCCCCGTACTCAATTGCCCGCAGGATCTTCTCCTGCGTGCGCAACGGAATTGTCGCAAGCTCATCGAGAATCAGCGTGCCGCCGTCTGCGCGTTCGAAGTGCCCGATATGTGTCTTTGCCGCCCCCGTAAACGCGCCTGCCTCGTGACCGAACAGCTCAGACTCCAGGATGGTCTCGGTGAGGGCCGCACAGTTGACCTTGACGACCCGTTGTTCCCAGCGGTCGGACAGAAAATGCAGGCGCGAGGCGATGAGTTCCTTGCCCGTGCCGCGCTCGCCAACGACCAGCACGGGTTTTGACAGGGTTGCCGCCCTGGACACGTGTTCGAGCATTTCGAGAAACGCTGGCGCTTCACCGATTATTTGCTGGGATTCGGAGCGAGATGGCATTGGCCAATTAAGCCAGAAAGTAGCAGAAAAGACCAATAGATAGTAAAACTCGCCAATTAATGATGGCCGCAGAATCTCAGTACTTTCTAATTTCTCTCTATAAATCAGAATATTATGCGAGATCGACTCAGTTGGCACGAATGCTGCAGTGTCTATAAGCAGGATTGAACTCCAATATCAACGCCATTCTCGACAAAGCCGAGGATCCCGAGAAAATCGTTCGGCTGATGATCCAGGAGATGGAGGACACGCTGGTTGAGGTCAGGTCCGCTGCGGCACGCTCGATTGCAGACAAGAAGGACCTGAACCGAAAGATAGAGACCCTGGATCGTGAAAGAGGCGACTGGGATGATCGCGCCGAGCTCGCCATGCGCAAAGGTCGTGAAGATCTGGCCGAGGCGGCACTTGTGGAGAAGTCGAGGGTTTCGAGCGCAGTCGACGTACTGAAAGAGGACTACGTCGCGGTTGACGAAGGCCTGGCGAAACTCAACGAGGACATCGCCCGACTGGAGAGCAAGCTCGAAGATGCCAAGGCCCGGCAAAAGTCCCTGTTGGCCCGTCACAAGACGGCAAGCAGCCGGCTGGCGGCTCGCAAGAAAATACATGACTACAAGATCGACGACGCCATGGTTCGGTTCGAGGCGTACACGCGACGCATTGATGATGTTGAAGGTCGGGTCGAAGCCTATGACCTGGGTTTGCCCAAGGACCTGAACCACGAATTCGCCGGTCTCGAGGCTGAGGAATTGGTGAAAGAGGAACTCAATGCGCTGAAGGAAAGGGTTGCTTCCGAACAGAACAGTCGCAGAGAGGCCGAGTAATCGAATCCTTTGAGAGGAGCAGAGAATGAATCGAGAGACTTGGGACAGGGACTTCGAAGCACTGCGCGGTCTCTACCGCGATCGCGAGAATGGCTGGGTGTTTGGTGTTTGCGCAGGAATCGCCGATCGCTTCAATTTCCAGGTCGCCACCGTCAGGGTGATCGCCGTAATCAGTTTGCTGCTGTTTTTCTGGCTTACAGCGGCGGTTTACCTCGCTGCCACGTTGCTGATCAGGGAGAAACCGCTGGTATATTCGGGGCGTAGAAAAGAAAATGATTTCTGGCGAATCTACCGCAGAGACCATTGGAGGCGTTCATGACTTCATATAGCGAAACCTCAGCGCGTCGACTGTATCGCGATGCCGATCGGGCGGTCCTGGGTGGCGTATGCGCAGGGCTGGCCGGGTACTTCGGACTCAATCTGAAAGTCACGCGCTTCCTGGCATTTATTGCGTTCCTGATGGCAATGCCTTTCGCTATCGTCGCGTACCTGGCGGCCGTCTGCCTGATTCCAGCTGCGTCGCAGCGTGGTCGTGAGGTCGTCACGGAGACCCGCTGTTGTTGGGGAATGAGAACGTCACGGCGATCAAGGCGATCGCGGAAGGCTAGAGAAGCGAAAGTAACAAGGGAGCGAGCTGCCGCGCCGGCAGGCCCTTCTGTCAAGGATGTTCGTGAGCGATACCGGTCCCTGGATAAACGCCTTGCAGAATTGGAGAAACAGGTAACGTCGCCACGTTTCCAGCTCGAGCAGGAATTTCGGAAACTTTGAGAAACAGACACGAAAAAGGGGCCCGTAAATGAACACATTGTTTTATGTCGTTTGCATAGTCGCAATCGTCTTTACGGCGGAAACGATCCAGAAATATATGAAGATGAAAAACGACGAAAAAAGAGCTCAGGACCCCGAGCTCGAGGAAACGCTTGCCCAGATTGAGCGGCTGGAGGAACGAATCAAGGTCCTGGAGCGTATCGTCACCGAGAATAAATACGACCTGAGCCAGGAAATCAGCAATTTGAAATAGCGACATCGTGGATGAATCGCCCTGAACGCAAAACGCCCGTCAAATGACGGGCGTTTTAGATTACAGCCGCAGTGTGCCGCGATTACTTGCTACGTTCTTTGTATGCGCGAACCTGCGTGTTAAATTCTTCAGCCAAGAGATTCATTTCTTCAACGGCGGCGTTGTACTTTTTGTTCAACATGTCGATGCGCTGTTGCTTCGCTTCCTCATCCTGCTCATCCGCTCCTGCAACGGTCTCTTGTTCGGTCGCCTCAATGCAAGAGAGATATTCTTCCATCGCGCCCATATAAGCCTTTACGCCACGTTGACCGGCGATCATTTCATCCTTGGTCGCGGTTGTTCCGTCGGGCACGTCTGCGCGAGTCGGGTAGTCGCAGGCCAGTGCCAGGGGGGCCGCGAATATCGCCATCACAGAAAAAACTGTCTTCGTAATATTGTTCATTGAGTCTACTTGATTGGGCCCGGAGAGCTGCCGCGGCAGCTGGGCAGGTTGGTTTGGATAACTTATTAGATCACGTTGCCGGTCCCGAGTGAAGCGCGCCAAATGAAAGCCATAAAAACAATAAGTTGCACGATATACGCTGTATTTTCGCAGCTGCGAACTGAACATAAAATGAAGGAGTTAATCAGGCGAATAATGCGCGGTACGAATCGGTGCCGTCTGCCTGTGCCGTCAGGAGCTCGAGGTAGTTGTCCGCGCTCATCGGGTCACCGAAAAGCAGACCCTGCACGTAGGTGCAACCGAGTTTTTGCAGGAAAACCAACTGTGCTTCTTCCTCGACGCCCTCCGCAACGACATCCAGATTGAGATTGCGCCCCATCTGAATGATGGTATCGACAATAGTCGCGTCGTCCGGATTCGTCACAATATTTCGTACGAATGACCTGTCGATCTT
This sequence comes from uncultured Woeseiaceae bacterium, assembly GCA_947258485.1. GTDB lineage: Bacteria > Pseudomonadota > Gammaproteobacteria > Steroidobacterales > Woeseiaceae > UBA1847. Next base: position 8,785 of record CAMYIS010000211.1, on the reverse strand, counting down.
CAGCGTACTGATCGGGAATTGCTGCAAGGCGCTCAGAGACGAATAGCCGGTGCCGAAGTCATCAATAGCAAGATGCAAACCAAGCCCATAAAGCTGGTCGAGCAACTTGATAGTTCGTTCCGGGTTCTCCATTAATGTCGTTTCCGTGATCTCCAGCTCGAGTGACGTTGGCGAGACTTCATGACCGCGCAGTATCGCGCTGATACGACTGATGAAACTGGCCTGTCGTAACTGCTTGAGCGACAGGTTGACCGAGACACGCCCGGGCGCAGAGACTGCTTTTTGCCACAGGCGGAAGTCTTCGCAAACCTTGTCCAGGACCCACTCCCCGATCTCTATAATAAGGTTCGATTCTTCGGCAATCGGGATGAAATCAGAGGGAAGCACGAGGCCACGCTCCGGCAGTTCCCAGCGAACCAGGGCTTCCGCCCCGAAAACTTCACCGGTCTCGAGGTTATATTTTGGCTGGTAATGCACGAGCAATTCGTCGCGCTCGAATGAGCGCTTCAGTTTGCTCTTCGTCATAAGTCTTTCCACCGTAGCCGCATTCATTTCTGGTTCATAAAACGAGAACACGTTGCCACCGGCCTTTTTCGCGTGATACAGCGAGGCATCGGCGTTGCGGATCAGGTCGATAACGTTCGGTGCGTCTTTCGGGTAAAAAGCGATGCCCATACTCGCGGTCATGAATACTTCATGCCCTTGTACGAAAAACGGATCGGCAAGGCGATTCAAAAGCGTCTGGGCGAGTTCGCGCGTCGCTTTCATGCCCGTGGCGCTCGGGCCGAGCCCGTCGACCATTACCGCAAACTCATCGCCGGCCAGGCGGCCGATAATAGAATCCTCGGGGAGTGCCGCGGCAAGCCGCTCCGCAACCGTTTCAAGCGTCATATCGCCCGCGAGATGCCCGAATGTATCGTTGATTTCCTTGAAGTAATCGACATCGAGATAGAACAGGCAAAGCGGGTGGCCGGCTCTGCGCGCGCGCGCGATGCCGCGCTGCAGCAGGTGCTGAAACTGCATGCGGTTGGGAATCTTTGTCAACGCATCGATACGAGCAAGATAGCGAATCCGCTTCTCGGCGCGCCTGCGTTCAGTGATGTTCTGCGCGGCATAAATACGGTTTATTGTCTTGCCGTCATCGTCCTTGACGACCGAGCAGGTGTAAGAAACAGGGATCGACTCACCGAACTTAGAATCGAATGCGGTTTCTTTCGGCAAGCCAGACGATGATTCGTCGGACAGCGAACGCCCCCTGCTGTCGTCAACAACGCCATCAATTGACTTGCCGAGCAGTTCTTCTTCATCGAACCCGAGAAGATGCGTTGTTGCCGTATTGATTCGCTGGATCGTGCCGTCCTCTTCCGTAACGATAATCGCCTCGTTCATTCCTGAGAGGATGTTGTCGAGGTAATCCCTCGATACTGTTGTGCGTTGTAGCCGTTCTCGCATGTCATTAAAAACAGCCGCAAGTTCGCCGATATCGTCGCCGAGAGTTTCCGGCAACGGGTCACCAAAATCGGCGTCGCGGAATTTTTCTGCCTGGACTTTCAGTTGCGCGATGCGCTGCAGGCGATTTTGGACAATTAGCCACACTATGCCGCCACACAGGAGCAATACGGCCAGCGTGCCGCCGCCAATCCAGTAATAGCTGGCCTGACGACTCTGCAATTCGCTCGCAGAGAGCCGGTCCGCAAACGCCGAATATTCAGCGCTCAGTTCTTCAAGGTCGAACGACCCGCCCAGGTACCCGATAACAATGTCATCACGCATGATGGGGTACGTGATCAACAGGTGCTCGGGCAACCAGGCCGTTGCGGCCGGGTTGTCCAAGGCCGGGATGTTTCCACTTTCCCAGGACTCCCCTGTGCTACTGGTAAAGCGGATGCCGGCAAGATTCTCTACTGTGCCGAGCGCGCGGTTCATTGCCAGCATCACGGCACCGGCGTCACCGGTGGCGTTTTCAACAGGCAGTGTGTCGGCCACGACCTGGATTCTTGATCGTGCGCGGCGCTCAAAACTGTCCTGCATGAACACATAGTGTTCCTGGGAGCTCGTCGTTACGATCTGGTTCGCAAGCCATCGATACTGGCCATAGAACATGGACAACAAGATGACGGAAGCGATGGCGCCAAGCACCAACGCGAATAGCCATACTCGCGGAAATCTGCTGCCGATCATATTTTGGTTATTATTCGGCTATTAACAGGCGCAAGTGTAGCATCTGGCGGGAATTGACGAGAAATTTCCGTTTTGGACTATTTTAAGCGTATGGCGGCCTCACTTTACGGCGATGCATGAGAACCGCAGGGGCAGCTTCGGCTACTTGTCGCGCTTGCGTTTTTCGACGAATTCGGTGGGCTCAGCCTGCCCCGTCGTCTTCATGACCCCCTCAACAACGGCGCCTTCAGCAACGGCGATAGCATCACCGCTGACCGTGCCGACGATCTTCGCGGAGGCCGCGATTTCCACCTTGCCAGCCGCGACGACATCCCCTTCGACGTGACCGGAGATAATGACGGTTTCTGCTTTGATCGTGCCGCGCCACAGGCCATTTCGCGCCAATGTGACGGTACCGTCTATGTCACAGTCGCCTTCAATTTCACCGTTGATCAGGAAATCGCCGTTGCCGCCGATGACGCCTGTGATCTTGCAGCCTTCATTGATGAGCGTTGCAGCGCCTGAGGAACGGTCGCGAAGGCGCCGCCGCTTTGATTCGTTCATACCTGTCGAGCTCCGGGCCGTGTAATCAATAGTTCAATGCGGATAGTACCGGGAGACGCACCGAATTGTTAACGATATCCGTAACCAATGGTTTCTATCGAGACGAGGATGCCGCCCTCGAAAACCAGGCGTCGCATGAACTTGCGCGGGCCGAAGTTATAGACGTACTCGGTAACGACAACTTCCTGCGTGAAGTGGCCGAAACCCGGATAACGGCGGGTCGAAAAACCATGGGACAGTTTGCGCCGTGCGGACAAGTCGATACCGCGCACGGCATAGCCGAGGTGGCGGACCGTGGTAGGTTCGCCGCAGGCCCGGCGTACCTGCTGTTCGTGCATGTTTTTAATCACGAGCTTGTTGCCGCATCGGAATGCGTGTGCGGGCGTAGCGAACGTCACGGCAAGCAGGAGGAATATGCCAGCCAATCTAAGTCGATACGATTTTATCGTTCGGGTTGGATGCACTTCTTGAGCCTGAGTATGTTCATAATAATGTCAGCGCAGAATAGCAAATACGCAGAAAGCCAACTGCGGTAATCGCGGCGAAACCCGGGAATCAGGGTATGCGCAGACGGATGCCGGGTGCTAGTGTCGCGGTTATGGTAAAACAGCACGCGGCCTTCGCACTGTAAGCAACCTCCAAAGGGATGAGAATTGAAGCAGCGGTTTGAAAAGCGCCTGGCAGCGATTACCGCTGTAACTGACGATGTATTGTCCGGTGGACTGAAAGGCGTCGAGAAGGAATCGTTACGTGTCGATGCCGATGGCTTGCTGTCGATGAAACGACACCCCGCGTCTCTCGGGTCGGCGCTGACGAACCGCTACATTACGACGGATTTCTCCGAGTCGCTGCTCGAATTTGTAACGCCGGCCTTTGCGACGACGTGGGAAGCGCTGCAGTGTATCTGTGACATTCATCAGTTTACGTATTCACAACTTGACGGAGAGATGCTCTGGCCAGCTAGCATGCCGTGCCTGATTCCCGGCAACGATGACATTCCATTGGCCGAATACGGAACGTCGAACGTAGGGCTCATGAAAACGATCTATCGTCGTGGACTGGGTTATCGTTACGGCCGGCAAATGCAGCTCATATCAGGTGTGCATTTCAACTACTCCTTGCCAGGAGATTTCTGGCCCGTTTATCGGCAGATTCTCGGCGTTGAGCAGGATGCGGAGCAGTTTCGATCAGACCAATACCTGGGGCTGATTCGCAATTTTCGGCGAATGGGCTGGCTCGTTCTCTACCTGTTCGGCGCCTCGCCGGCATTCTGTAAGTCATTTACAAGCGGTGCAGCGGGTAGCATGAAGTCGCTCGAGGCAAATACCTTATTCGAGCCGTATGCCACGTCCTTGCGCATGAGTGACCTCGGTTACAGCAACCAGAATCAATCGAAAATCAACATTTCCCTGAACAGCCTCGATGAGTACGTCAGTGACCTGAAAGCGGCCATTTGTACGCCGGAGCCGGCTTACAGGGCGATTGGCGTCAAGGTTGACGGCCAATACCGGCAGCTGAACGCCAACCTGTTACAGATCGAAAACGAATTCTATTCGCCGGTGCGGCCCAAAAGGGTCGCAAAATCCGGCGAGCAACCGACCGCGGCGCTTCGTCGGGATGGCATCGAGTATGTCGAAATCCGCTCGCTGGATATAAATCCGTTTGATCCCTCCGGCATCAATCAGAATACGATGCGCTTTGTTGAGGCCTTCCTGATTTACTGCCTGCTCGAGGACAGTCCCAAGCTCGATGATGCGGCACTGGATGAGGTCAGACGTAACCATACCGACACGGCAAGACAAGGTCGTGACTCTGAGTTTCGTCTTGTGAGAGGTGGACAGGCCGTGACGCTGCAGGTGTGGGCTACCGAGATTGTGTCCAATGTGCTCGCTGTCGCCGAAGCGATCGATCGTCATGAAGCAAACGAGAGTTATGCTGACTCCGTTCGGCTGATGCAAAAACTCATCGATAACCCTGGCGAGACACCGTCGGCACGGATAATCGCCGATCTCGAGCAAACGCAGACCAGTTTCTTTGAATATGCATTTGGCCTGGCGAAGAGCCACAGTGATTATTTCGCATCGATCACACCGCTGGCAGAAGCCCGACGAGCACTATTTGAGAAAGAGGCCGCGGAGTCACTGGCGCGCCAGCAAGCGATAGAGGCGGCCGACAGTATTAGCCTGGACGAGTACTTGCAGCGATACTTTTCGAACTGCTAGTCAGAACGGCAGCGGCGTTCCATTCTCGTACGCAAAGGCGCGATGTAGTTTCTGCAGCCGAATTGTTATGGGGCCAGCCCTGCCGTCACCGATTACCCGGCCGTCTGCTTCCAGTACTGGCGTGAGTTCACCCATCGTGCCGCTCGTGAATACTTCGTCCGCCGTGTACACCTCGGTCAGCGACAGGTTGCGTTCCTTTGCAGGAATGTTGTGTTGATCACATATATCAAGAATCATCTTGCGCGTAAGGCCCGGCAGGCAGCTGTCTGCGGTGGGTGTCAGAAGCAGGTCGTCCTTGACGAGAAACAGGCGCGACGTTGGCCTCGATCGACGCGAGGATATTGTTGAGAAGATTGTTGTGATGAATCTTGGAATCCAGGCACTGGGGCGTGTTGCGACGAATCGACGCCGTGATGACGCGGATGCCATCGTCGTCATAGACCGGTGGCTTCCATTCGGCAAGCACGATCAAAGTGCAACCCGATCGATTGAATCTCGGGTTCATTCCTGATGTCACTTTTTCGCCTCGCGTCAGGGTCAGCCGAATATGCGTGTTGTCACGCATGCCGTTCGCTTGCAGCGTTTCAAATATCGCAGAGCGCACCTCGTCGGATGACGGAACATCGGCAAACGCAAGAGCTTTAGCCGAGTCCTGCAATCGTTCCAGGTGGCCGTCCAGCTCGGCTATGCGCCCATCATAGACACGCAGACCCTCCCAAACGGCATCGCCACCTTGAACCGCGCTGTCGAATACCGAAACGGTCGCTTCCGAACGAGGTCTGAGCTGTCCATTGATGCTAACGAGAATTTTGGCATTACGTGGGTCGGACAATTTCACCTATTGCTCTCCTCGTGCGCTGCCGATGAGCGCGTTCTCGTACAGCCGGTCATACCAGGGCTGGCAGTCGGCTAGCAGCCCAAGAAGTCTGTCTGGAAACTCGTTCTTCGGTTTGTAGGGTGCAAACCCCGTGCTTTGGTGGACGACATGGTACCAATACGGCGCCCAGATACCGTCTTCGGCGAGCGGGCCAGCCGTCCAATGCAGCATGCCAGGATCGAAGTCGAGACCGAGGTGCGCGCACAGTTGTGCCAGGACCCCGGTCGGGTCGAGCAGCAGCTCGCGTGAATCGAGAATAGCCGGTGTCTGACCGGCGGCGCGCAGATCCGTATAGAGTTCCCACTGTCTTTTCAGGCCGGTGTCGGCGAGCGTTGCATGGGGTAGCTGAATGCTTAGGGACGGCAACATGTCGCGAGGGTTCCTGATCAGGAAGATATTGCTCGTTTCCTGAAGAAAGTCGAGATCAAGCCCGACCAGGTGATGCGCCATGTGCTTCTGAAAAAGGCGAATCGACGGATCCTGTCGCTGCCTTGCCAGGAGCCCGCGCATTACGGCGGCTCCGTCACAGTTCATGCCGGCGATAATCGCGTCTCGTCCGGGATGGTCGGCACCGCTGATACGAAGGTAATGGCCGTAAAGCGGTTCATCGACGACGCAAATATCGTCGCGTTGCGCGAAGCTGTACATCAATGCCGTGGAGACATTGCGCGGACCCGACCAAAGGCAAATCGGCGTTTTCATTGTTCTTGGCTCCTGCCGCTGCTGGTCCCGGCCACGAGATTGTAACGGCGTGGCGCCACAGGGGGGAAGCCGGAAGACGGCCTGAATAGGCGATTTGCGTCCGCATGTACCCGATTGATGTGCGCCCTGTCACAAAAAAGGCCCTGTTCGGTGTGACCGCCGCGTCAATTTAACTAAACTTGGCGCCTGCCGATGGTTTGGCTGGCCCGTTGTTGCCTGGTGGAATTTTTTTGCTGAAGACATTCATAGTTGGAATCGTACTCGGAGTGGCCGGTGCCGCTGCGGCGCTATATGCGTTCCCGGCGGTCGACCAGCATCGCGAGACGTCGATCGTTTCGGTAGCAGCGAATGGCGGAAATATCGAGGCTTTTCATATAAATATGCCGATGGATCGCATCATGGCAGGGGCCGCGGACCAGAACCAGGCGCTGCCGACAGGGTTGAAATGGCCGGCCGATCAAATGCTCGAGGATGTCCGTGCAGAGCTGTTCAAGGTTCGTAACGCACGAGATACCGTAGTAGGCGTTGCGTCAAGAACGGCGGCCAGGGACGGTTCCGGTGAAATAATAGACTGGGTGCTGCACCTGCCGGCGCGCGGTTCGATGTACGTGAACATGCGGCCGGAAGCATTGAAAGGCGGCTTTCGCCGCGGGGAACTTCAAGCCGGGTCGCGCGAATTTGCGCCGCTCAGCGGCTTGATGTCGGAGCGCTGGGTACCGAATACATCGGGTGACGCGGATGCTCCGGCAGGGCGCATCGAGCTGGTAACAACCTATATTCGCAGGCAGGAAGCGCCATGATGAAATACCTCATCGCGCTGTTTTTTGGCCTGTTGGTCGGTGCCGCCATTTTTGTCATCGGGTTAATCTACAACCCGTTTAATGCGGCCAGCGGCCTTTCACCCCTGTCAGTCACGGATTCCGAGGTCATAGCGCTGAGTTTCTCCGGCGTTCCTTCCGAAGCGATCGTGTTCACGAACGACGGCGATTCGCGCGTGAAGCCATTTCCTGAAAAGGTGCAGCAGTTGTGGGAAGCGCCCATTCGCTTAAGCAGCGTAACGGCGACGGTGATGCGCGACGCGCGCGGTCGGACGGCCGGTATCGGCATTAAATTCTCGTCGCTTTCCGAACGCACCCGATTGCTCAACGGTGAGGCCATAATCGACAGCGCCTGGTATATCTACTTGCCGGGTCGCGGCAGCCTGTTCATAGAACAATCCGAAAATCACTGGGAGTATCTGCGCGATGTCATTATCCCGGCCTATCGAAGTTCGGCGGATAGCTGGAAGGGTGCCTGGATTGGTGATCTGACGGCCGGGCCCGGTGCACTGCGTACCGCCGCCGTAACTGGTGGCGCCGGATCGCTGCGCGGGCTGAAAATGGAAGCCGTCGAGTCCTTGTCGGCGCGCGCGTATTCGGTTGAGAATGGTCCGGTCGCGGTGGAAGGGCGTTTGCTCATCGAGTTGCCTCGGGCCCCGCAAGGATCCGAGGGCGAATCGTCCGTCGAATAACGCGCCCCGCCGGATTACGCCTCGGCAGCGATGTCCTTCAGTGATATCTCAGAGTCGGCGAGTTTGTCGGCCGACAAAACGGTGTGGGCAGCAATCAGTGCCTTGGATTGCACAAAGTCCCTTGGCGCATTGACTGCATCGACGGCAATGAGACGATTATCCTCCAGGTACAGGCAGGCAAACGATCTGTCGGCCGGATTACCGCGTATCACAACGTCATCGTAACCCTCGGACAAGCCCGCAATCTGCAGTTTGAGATCGTACTGGTCGGACCAGAACCAGGGCACCTGCGAGTAATGTGTTTCGATCCCGCAGAGGTTATTTGCTGCTGTCTTTGCCTGTTCAACGGCATTGTGGACTGACTCGAGGCGTAGCCGCCGACCGTAGATATCGTTCGGATGCGATGTGCAGTCGCCAACCGCATAGATGTCCTTGTCGCTGGCCAGGCACCGGTCGTCGACAATAATGCCATCACCGACATCGAGGCCGGCTTGCTCGGCGAGCTCCGTGTTGGGCAGGATGCCGACAGCGACGATGACAAAATCCGCTCGAATTTCTTCACCGCCCGTGATTTCGACGCGCTTGACGCGTTTCTTGCCACGCAGGGCCGCAACGTTGGTAGAAAGCCTGAGCTTCACGCCCTTGCTGGTGTGTTCGATCTGGTAGAAGTCTGATATCTCCGGGGACACGACGCGACTCATGACGCGATCAGCCATCTCGATCACGGTCACATCCAGACCGAGGCTGCGC
>CAMYIS010000210.1 GCA_947258485.1 uncultured Woeseiaceae bacterium | reverse complement strand
TCCGCGAAAGCACGATTCGCCGGCGTGCCATGCTCGCATCGAAAACGGTACGAACTGGGTCACTGTCCCATCCCGCCGAATCAGCAGGTGAGCCGAAACCTCGAGCCCACGTATTTCATCGAAGTAGGGGTGCGCGTCGTGGTCGAGCGTATTCGTGAACAAAGCAGCGATTTCCGGACCACCGAATCCCCCTGGCGGCAGGCTGATGCCATGAATGACAACCAGCTCAGGACGGGCACCCGCCGGCCGCGCATCCTGGTTCGGGCTGTGACACTGCGCAGCCGGTTTAATCAGCCCGGTATCTGGGGAAACAGTAAAGTGCGTTTGCATGGACTCGCCGAAACTTCCAATATCACCCGGGTGGAATGCCAGGGAACCACTATAGTAGACCATGCCTCGAACTAGACTTCATATTGCCGGAACATACTCCGCTGAGTCCCTTCTGGAACTCGACGGCGACAAGGCTCGTTACCTCGGTCGCGTGCTGCGGCTGCGCGTTGGAGACAGCGTGTCGGTTTTTGATGGAGAGGGTAGCGAGTACGCGGCGACGATCAGCGGCATCGGCAGGTCCGGCGCAACACTGCGCGTCGGCAATAGAATAGCGAGCAAGACCGAAACCGATTTGCGCGTGCATCTCGTACAGGGTATCTCACGCGGTGAGCGCATGGACTTCGTAGTACAAAAAGCCACCGAACTGGGCGTCAAGCGAATTACGCCGGTTCTGACCGAGTACGGCGTCGTCAAGCTCGACTCGAAGCGTGCGGAAAAACGCCGCGATCACTGGCAAAAAGTCGCGGCCAGCGCTTGCGAGCAGTCCGGCAGGGTGCGCCTGCCCTTGGTCGATACACCCGTTTCCCTCAAGACCTGGTTGGGTAACAAACCCGGGCAGGTTGACGCGGAACTTATCCTGAAGCCGGGCGCGACAACTCCGTTAGCACGTATCCACGCGCCCGAAACCAAGGTCTGTGTATTGATTGGCCCCGAAGGCGGCTTCAGCGACGTCGAATACGAAGATGCCGATATCGCCGGCTTCCAGCCCGTCTCCCTGGGCCCCAGGGTGTTGCGCACCGAAACAGCGGCCATCGCCGTGCTGGCGATACTGCAATCACTGTGGGGTGACCTGGGCTAGTACGGAATTGCGCTAACGCACAAGCGATCAGGCCTGCTGTGATTCCCGCGCGAGCATATCCTCGAGCTTTTCCAGATTCGGTATCAAGGGAAATTCGTTAATCATTCGCACGCGACAAAACACGGGAGCTTCGTCAGGCCAGCCTTCTGTAGCATCGAGTTTGAGCACATCCTTGTTGACACGCACGAGCTGCGGAAAGCCCTGCGTCAATATGACACTACGGGTAACGGGCGGCCGTTCCAGTTGACGTTACCCAGCATCCAGTCACGCGCGCCCGCTTCATGTTCGGGCGTGCTGAATCGGACAACCTCCGCCACACACGCGCGCGGCACGATCAGGCGGTCTCCGGACAAAGGCACGAGCAGGCTATAGAGTTCTTCGGCTGCGGCACTCACGTCAGTTCCATGCCTCGATCTTCAAGTTGACGACGAATGGCCTCGAGTAGCTGCGAGTCCTGGTAGGGCTTGCCGACGTAGTCGTTGACGCCGAGTTCGATTGCGCGTGCCCGGTGTTTGTCGCCCACTCGCGAAGTAATCATAATGATAGGAACATCTGAAACACGATCGTCGTTTCGCACATGCGAGGCGAATTCGTAACCATCCATGCGCGGCATCTCTATGTCGAGCAGAATGACATCGGGCTTGTGGTCCTGCATGACACGGATCGCATCCAGGCCGTCTTTGGCTGTCTCGACGCGCAGGCCATGCCGATGCAGAAAGCGTTCCGTCACCCGACGCACCGTGATCGAATCATCGACGACGAGTGCCAGTGGGCGGTCATCGCTCGGTGTCGGCGCCGCTTTCTTGAGTTCGACGACGGGCGCACCGGTCCGGACCAGCGCGTTGATGTCCAGAATCAGGATGATTCGGCCATCACCCAGGATCGTCGCACCTGACACGCCGCGAATTCCTGCCAGCTGCGGTCCAACCGCCTTCACGACGACCTCGCGGCTGGCGAGCATCTCGTCCACCAGGAGTGCCGCCGAGTAGTCGCCGGCCCGGACGAGAATCACCGGGATTGCCGCTTCTTCTTCTGGCAATTTGGCCGCCTGCCCGCCCAGATACATACCCAGGTGGCGAAACTTGTATTCCTGCTCACCGTACAGGTAGCTCGGCTCACTTTGACTGAGGAGGTTCTCCAGCTCGGCGCGTGGTATCCGTGCCACGCCTTCGACTGTCGGCAACGGCAGTGCGTAGACCTCCTCACCTGTGCGCACAATAAGTGCCTGCGTGATTGCCAGGGTAAACGGCAACCGCACCGTGAAATTCGTGCCCTGGCCCGTGACGGACGAGATGCGCAAGCTGCCGCCCAGCTTCTTCACCTCGTTAGCGACAACATCCATCCCGACACCGCGTCCGGCCGACTGCGTCACGGAGGCTGCCGTCGTAAAGCCCGGCGTCAGGATCAACGCCATTATCTCTTCGTCGGTCACCTTGGTATCCGGCTTCAGCATGTCCAGCTCGAACGCTTTACGGCGTATGGCATCGACATCCAGTCCTCTGCCGTCGTCCGCGACGTCGATAACCATCTCCGCGCCTTCGCGGTGCAGACGAATCGTGATGCGGCCCATCCCCGGCTTGCCATCGGCCTGGCGTTCGGCGGGATCCTCGATACCGTGGACGACTGCATTTCGCAGCATGTGCTCGAACGGCGGCAACATCTTGTCCAGCACCTGCCGATCGAGTTCGCCCGACGCGCCTTCGACAGCCAGTTCAGCTCGTTTACCGACTTCCTGCGCCGCTTGTCTGACAAGTCGCGTCAATCGCGGCACGTGCCGTTCGAACGGAACCATGCGTGTTCGCATGAGACCGTCCTGCAATTCCGCCGTAACACGAGACTGCTGGACCAGCAGCCCTTCCGCCTCGTTCGTGACCGACTGCAGCAGATCCTTGAGGCTGCCGAGGTCGCTCGCCGATTCGGCCAGCGCGCGCGACAGCTGCTGAATATTTGAATACCGGTCAAGTTCAAGCGGATCGAAGTCTCGCGCCACCAGCGTGTCCTGGTGGCCGTGCATGATTTGAGCTTCGGTCTCGATTTCGAGCTTGCGGAGCTGCTCGCGCAGTCGCGAAATTGTCTGTTCGAGTTCATCGACGTGGAACTCGAAAGAACTGACCTGTTGGTTCAGGCGCGAATGGTAAATACTGATCTCACCAGCCGCGTTTAGCAGGTCCTCGAGCAGGTCTGCGTCGACCCGCGCAAATTCCTGCCGCTGGTCGGGTGCCCGAAGCGGCCGCACGTCAGAGGTCGCTTTTGCAGCGCGTTCGGGCTCGGGC
>CAMYIS010000209.1 GCA_947258485.1 uncultured Woeseiaceae bacterium | reverse complement strand
ATTCAATCAATATTATCAACTGGTCGCTACGTCCGGCGCCAAAGGTGACCAGTCGCTTGCGGTACTGGCGTCGGACATCTACCTCGACATGGAAGAGACGAGCCTGCTGATCCAACGCACGCGCCAGGAGATCGCCCGCGCAACGCTGATGGAACAGCTGAACCAATCGTTCGGCATCATCACGCCCGAGATGATTGAAGTCGTCGGTGGCGTCAAGTCTATCCTGTTTGGCGACGAGCAAGGCCAGGCGCTCGTTGCCGGACCACCGCCGGGCAGTGTCGAGCAAGCCTACCGAAGTCCGCTTGAACAATGAAAAGAGTACAGTGAGGAGAATTTCCGTGAACCTAAACGCCATTAGAAAACCGCTGCTCATTGTTGCAGGACTCATCGCGACATCCTTCGTCATCGCGTCATGTGCTTCGACAGCACCGACCTGTGCAGCGCCCCAATCCAAGAACCTCAGCGCCGCTATCAGCACGGCGCAGTCATCCTTGATGGAAGGCTGCCATGCGCACTTCGATCGCTACTATGATGACCTCCTGACCATTGCAGAAGGTGATCCGAAACCCGAGAACAAGCGGGAGTTCAGCGAGTTCCTGGTTTGGTCCACCGACAAAGGGCTGCTCAGTAATCGACAGGCGGAGGACTACTACAACCGCTTTTTTAACGTGAAGTTCATGTCACTCAAAGGCGATTACAACAACTGCTCGCATACCTGCCCGAATAAGCAGAAGGTGCTGTTCGACATGGAGCGTGAATTGTCTGAAAAGGAACGTGGCTTGCTGAAAGTCAGCCTTGATAATGACGGTTATTACCGTGCCGACCAGTTGTACCAGGAAGTCGAGCTCGTACTCGAGGCGACTTGCACCGCCTGCTCGGCAAGCCGATAGATTGAAGTAAACGACGATGAGCCGCAGCCTCGTCTTCTTCAAAGGGCTCGCCGCGGGTGCGCTCGGCACCCTGATCGGCGGTTCGGCCTCTTTGTACCTGCTGAGCCGCATCGGCGTGATTTATTTCAGTGACACGGCAATCAGCAATCCCGGCGAGTGGCTGCACTGGGCGTACACGAATCTGGGTTCCTCCATTCCGGTATTCGCCGTCTTGCTGCTGGCCTACTTCGTCACGCTTGGGCGCCTCCGGGACGCGCTGGATAAAGCACGCCCGATCAACCATATCGTACAGCTCGATCACCTGACCGATATCTGGACGACCCTGTTTTTTGGCACGGGAGTCATCTGGACTGCAATCGGCATGCGCAGCGCACTTATTTTTGCGCTCGGCGACCGCGATGCGGCGCTGCAGCAAGGTGCTTTCGCAATGCTGGAACGCATGATAGACGGCGGCATTCTTTTGGCGCTTTCCACGACTATTTTTGGCGGTGTTGGCGGATACGTCATGCGCGTTTACAAGACAGTTTTGCTCGGCTCCCAGCTGCAGCAGCAGTACGACATCGCGGCGCGTGCGGATACTTCTGAAATGCGTGACAGCCTTAAACGAATCGAAACGCATTTGCGCAATGGCAACGGCATGCCCGAAACCGCGGAGGCGCAGCCATGACACGATCGCCGCTGGCCTATCCTCTCAATCGTTCTGCCGACATGGATGGTGGCGGAGCCGCTGACCTGCAAACCGACATCATGCGATTCATGGCGATCCTCTCCTTGTGCCTGGTTGCGATATTCGCGCTCGTGCAGAGCATTCCGATGTCGCCGGCGCCGCCCGTCGAGCCAGAGCCACAGCGCACACCGGCGGAACCGACTCCAATAGTCGAAAAAGTCCCGCCGGCCGCCCCGCCAAAACCGGCGGTCCCGACATCGGTCGAAAAACCGATCGAAAAAACCGTCGCGCTGACGCGTCCGAGGTGGGTCCCGAAATACCAACCGGCTCAGCAACAGGCTGCGCCGGTCACAGTCGTGCCCGAAGTCCAGGCCCCTGCGCCGGCGATGCCGGAAGCATCGCCACCCTTGGTACCGCCAGTTGAAAGCGCGGCGCAAGGATTCACGCTGCGCTTCGAATCCGATGCGGCACTGACGCGGCTTGTCGCAGCAAGCCGTGTCGGCCTG
>CAMYIS010000208.1 GCA_947258485.1 uncultured Woeseiaceae bacterium | reverse complement strand
TCCCCTGCGCCCGCTCAGCGGCGCTACGCCCCGATTTGCTGCCCTCCCACATACTTCAAGTAGGGCACTATGAAAAGAATGCTAATCAACGCAACTCAACAAGAAGAGTTGCGCATGGCGATGGTCGATGGCCAGCGCCTATACGACCTGAACATCGAAGCACCGGCTAGCGAACGCAAAAAAGCCAATATCTACAAAGGCAAGATTACGCGCATCGAGCCCAGTCTCGAAGCCGCGTTCGTCGACTACGGCGCCGATCGCCACGGTTTTCTCCCGCTGAAAGAAATTTCCAGCGAGTACTTCGTCAAGGAACACAAGTCCGGCGGCAAACCCAGTATCAAGGATGTCCTCAAGGAAGGTCAGGACATTGTCGTTCAGGTCGACAAGGAAGAGCGTGGCAACAAAGGCGCTGCACTGACGACTTTCGTCAGCCTTGCCGGTCGATTTATCGTCCTCAAGCCGAACAAAGACCGCTCGGGCGGAGTGTCGCGCCGTATTACCGGCGGCGATCGCGACCTGGCGAGGAAGTCCCTCAACGAGATTGTCGTGCCGGACGGCATGAGCGTGATCCTGCGTACGGCCGGCATCGATCGCAGCGCCGAAGAACTCGCCTGGGATCTCGAGAACCTGCTGACCGTTTGGACGGCGATTCTCAACGTCGTACTCGAACGCCCCTCTCCTTTCCTGATTTATCGTGAAAGCGATTCGGTCGTGCGCGCACTGCGCGATTACCTGACCAACGAGATTGGCGAGATCCTGATCGACGACGAAGCAACCTACAAGGACGCGCACGAGTTCGTCGAGCAGGTAATGCCGCACAATCTGAAAAAGCTCAAGCACTACGTGGACCCGGTTCCGTTGTTCACGCGCTTCCAGATCGAGACGCAGATCGAGTCCGCGTTTGCGCATGCGGTGACCTTGCCATCCGGTGGCAGCATCGTTATCGACCATACCGAAGCGCTGGTATCAATCGACATCAACTCGGCGCGCGCGACCAAAGGTGGCGACATCGAGGCCACTGCGTTGAACACCAACCTCGAGGCGGCTGAAGAAATTGCGCGTCAGTTGCGCATCCGCGACCTTGGTGGCCTCGTCGTCATCGACTTTATCGACATGGGTCCGCAGAAGAACCAGCGCGACGTCGAAAACCGGCTGCGAGATGCCGTTCGCCAGGATCGCGCTCGCGTGCAGATCGGCAAGATCAGTCGCTTCGGTCTGCTCGAGATGTCGCGCCAGCGTTTGCGTCCGTCGATCGGCGAGTCGGCGTACCAGACCTGCCCGCGCTGCTCCGGCTTCGGCACGATTCGCAGCGTCGAATCACTGGCCCTCGCCATCCTGCGCATCATCGGGGAGGAAGCACGCAAGGAACGAACGTCCAAGGTCATCGCACAACTGCCAGTTGAAGTTGCCACCTACTTACTGAACGAGAAACGTGACTGGGTACAGAGCCTGGAATCACGCCACGACACGCACGTCGTACTGGTTGCAAATTCTGCGCTCGAGACGCCGCACTACGAAGTCCGGCGCGTGCGGGACGACCAGCTGGAACTGGCCGAAAATGCCGGCGTCAGTTACGAACTTACCCATACGTCGGCGGAACCCGAAACCCCGCAGGCAATCCTCGCGCGTAAAGCCATTGAGCAGCCCGTGGTCGGCACGATGAAACCGACAACGACGGCACCGAAACGACAGCCGGAGGCGCAGAAAAGCCTCTGGTCCAGACTAGTCGCCTTTTTTGCAGGCGATGACGACGACAAGACGACGAAGACTCAGCCGCGACGCGCGAAAAGCGGCCAGGGCAGTCGGGGACGCCGCTCACAACAACCGCGTCGGCGCAGCGGCAGCGACTCACGGAAGGCATCGGACAAACGGCGGCCGCCACGCAAGAAGACGAGCAAGAAGTCTGCGAGCAAGAAGACATCAACCAAGAAAGCGTCCGCCAAGAAAACGACGACCAAGAAAACGTCGGCTAAGAAAACGGCTGCAAAAAAGGCGCCTGCGAAAAAGCAGTCCGCCAAGGGCGGTCAACAGAAGCCCACAGAGGCGCGTGCGCAACAGGAAACGTCGGACGAGTCACGCAGCGAGCAGGCTCGACCCCCGCGCAATCGCCGCAGCCGCGGTGGCCGCAGGCGTCGTCGCACGGCGGACAAGCCCGAGCAGGTTGCAGATACGCAGGTAGCCAAAACGCAGGAATCGAAGCCGGCCGAAAAGGCGCCGGCACCGCAAAAGACAAGTCAGGATGCTGGTCCACCTCGTGCGCGCACCGACGAGGAACGCTCGCGTGACGCAGGCAGGCCTGACGATGCCGCGTCGCAAAAAGCTCCCGTTGCAGAGAAGGCAGCCGACAGCACGCCGAAGCCCAAACCGGCACCGAAGCCAGAACCCGAAGCCGCACCAAAGGTTGCTGACAGCGCGCCGAAACCCAGACCGGAACCCGCACCGAAGGCGGCTGACAGCGCACCGAAACCCAAACCGGAACCGAAACCGTCTGGAGACAACGGCGGGCAAGCACAACCGGCGACTCGGCTGCTGCCCTGGGAACCCCAGCCAGCGGCTGACATCAAGCCGCCGCCAAAAACCGCAGCGCCGAAACCGGCACCGAAACCCGAAGCGGTGCACGCGACGGAGCCGAGGCCGACACCGAAACCGGCTCCGAAACCGGAAGGCGTGCACGCGACAGAGCCATTGCCGGCACCGAAACCGGACAACAAGCCCGCTGAGCCGCCACAGGACTAGCGCTATTTCTTGGAGAGCGTCTCGAGCAGGCCTCGGGACGCGTCTTCAACCAGATCCAGCACGCGTTCGAAACCAGCTGCCCCGCCGTAGTATGGATCGGGCACCTCGCGCTGGCCGCTCGATGAGAATTCGAGGAACAAGCGCACCTTGGAATGGTACTCAGTTGGCGACTCATCTTTCAGGTGCGCAACATTGTCTTCGTCCATCGCGATGATGTAGTCGAAGCGCTCGAAGTCTTGATCGCTGACACGGCGCGCGCGAATATCAAGAAGCGATATCCCCCTGCGCTCGGCGGCAGCATGTGCGCGTCGATCCGGAGGGCTGCCGACGTGATACGCATGCGTGCCCGCCGAATCGACGACGATTGTTTCGCTCAGCCCGGCTTGGGTAACGTGATGCCGAAACACGCCTTCGGCCGTCGGCGAGCGACAGATATTGCCCATGCAAACAAACAGGACACTCGTTTTCTCTTTCGTTTCAGCCATTAGAGCCGTTAGAAGGCAGCAATGCGTTCAAGGTGGCGTTGGGACGCATCACGGCCTCGGTCATCTTTGCGTCAGCCATAAAGTACCCGCCGATATCGACAGTCTTGCCCTGGACCGAGTTCAACTCTTCGACGATTTTTTCTTCGTTATCCGCCAGGGCCTTCGCAAGCGGTGCGAAATGCGCCTGCAATTCGGCATCGGCCGTCTGTTCCGCGAGCGCCTGCGCCCAATACATGGCGAGATAAAAGTGACTGCCACGATTGTCGAGTTCCCCGGTGCGGCGCGACGGTGACTTGCCTTCATCGAGCAGTTTGCCGGTGGCCGCATCGAGTGTTGTGGCGAGGATTCTCGCTTTGTTGTTGTCATTCTTGTGCGCCAGGTCCTCGAGCGACACCGCCAGGGCGAGGAATTCCCCGAGTGAATCCCAGCGCAGGTGGTTTTCCTCAAGCAGCTGGTGCACGTGCTTGGGTGCCGAGCCGCCAGCACCGGTTTCGAACAGGCTGCCGCCAGCCATCAGTGGGACGATCGAGAGCATCTTGGCGCTTGTGCCGAGTTCCATGATCGGGAACAGGTCGGTGAGATAGTCACGCAGGATGTTGCCGGTCGCCGAGATCGTGTCCTTGCCGCGGATCACGCGCTCCAGCGTGTAACGCATCGCACGCGTCTGCGACATGATCTGGATATCGAGTCCGTCGGTGTCGTGGTCCTTGAGGTATGTCCTGACCTTGTTGATCAGCTGCTTTTCGTGCGGGCGATATTCGTCGAGCCAGAATACGACCGGCATGCCGGACAGGCGTGCACGGGTTACGGCCAGCTTGACCCAGTCGCGAATCGCCTCGTCCTTGACCTGGCACATGCGCCAGATATCGCCCTTTTCGACCTGGTGCTCCATCAGCACCTTGCCGGCGTCATCAACCGATTTCGCGACGCCATCTTCCGGGATTTCGAAGGTCTTGTCGTGCGAGCCATACTCCTCGGCCTTCTTGGCCATCAGGCCGACATTCGGCACCGTGCCCATCGTGGCGGGGTCAAAGGCGCCGTGGGTTTTGCAAAAGTTGATCATCTCCTGGTAGATGCGAGCGAAAGTGCTCTCCGGCATAACCGCCTTGGTATCTTTGAGGCGGCCGTCCGGGCCCCACATCTTGCCGCCGTTGCGAATCATTGCAGGCATCGAAGCATCGACGATGACGTCGCTGGGTACATGAAAATTGGAGATACCCTTGGCCGAATCCACCATCGCCACTTCGGGGCGGTGTGCATGACAGGCGTGCAGGTCATTGACGATCTCTTCGAGCTGAGTACCGGGCAGCGTCGTAATTTTGTCGTAAATGCTGGCCAGGCCATTGTTGACGTTGACGCCGAGTTCGTCGAACAGTTCGCCGTGCTTGGCAAAAGCATCCTTGTAGAACACCTTGACTGCGTGGCCGAAAACGATCGGGTGCGACACCTTCATCATGGTCGCTTTGACGTGCAGCGAGAACATCACCCCTGTTTCGTAAGCATCCTGCATCTCCTCTTCATAAAACTCGCAGAGTGCCTTCTTGCTCATGAACATGCTGTCGACAACTTCGTCTTTGTCCAGCTCGACCTTTTCCTTGAGTACTATTGTCTTGCCGCTCTTGGTCTCCAGGACCATTGAGACGTTGCAGGCCCTGTCCATGGTCATCGACTTTTCGCTGTCGTAGAAGTCGCCCTTGTGCATGTGCGAGACGTGGGTACGCGACGCCTGG
Source organism: uncultured Woeseiaceae bacterium (assembly GCA_947258485.1). GTDB lineage: Bacteria > Pseudomonadota > Gammaproteobacteria > Steroidobacterales > Woeseiaceae > UBA1847. The sequence continues at coordinate 3,115 of CAMYIS010000208.1, read as the reverse complement.
CTCCATTTCTCCATTGAATGCGGGTGCTTCTGGGCGTAACGCTTGACCGCGGGTGGTGCGCGGCGGTCCGAGTTGCCCTCACGCAGGACCGGGTTCACGGCGCTGCCGAGTGCCTTGCCATAGCGCTGCCTGATCTCTTTTTCTTCGTCGGTCTTCGGGTCGTCCGGAAAATTCGGAATCTTGTAGCCCTTCGACTGCAGCTCCGCAATAGCTGCTTTCAGCTGCGGTACCGAGGCGCTGATGTTGGGCAGCTTGATGATGTTGGTATCCGGGAACTGCGTCAGCCTGCCAAGTTCGGCGAGGTTATTCGGGACCTTCTGCTCATCGCTGAGGTGATCCGGAAACTCGGCAAGAATTCGAGCGGCTACCGAGATGTCGCTGGTGCTGACCTCGATATCGGCCGGCGCAGTGAACTTGCGAATAATCGGCAGCAGCGAGCAGGTCGCGAGCAGCGGCGCTTCGTCGGTGAGCGTATAAATGATCGTCGATTTTTTCTTACTCAATGGGTTCGTCCTGGCAGGTTGATTGGAGCAAGGGTGTCAGGCAGCAACCGTCTCGAGGATGCTTCCCGTGAAGTAGATATATTTTATTTATTTCAATAATTTACAGAACTTACTTAATGTATTTTATTTGTGCAAATTCATGTCAGTGCGCCCGATTCGCGCAGTTCTGCGATGTCGGCATCGCTGAACCCGGAATCTCGCAGCACGGCCTCCGTGTCGGCACCTTCGGCGCTCGGCTCGCCGGGCAACGGGCACTCGCTGCGGCTGAATCTCGGCGCTGGCGCAGGCTGATCAACACCGGCGATTGTAACGTAAGTGCCCCTGGCATGGTTGTGCGGATGCGCCGGCGCCTCCGTGAAATCCAGGACCGGCGCAAAACAGGCGTCGCTGCCCTCCAGTATCTCGCACCATTCCTGCCGGCTTCGCTGTTTGAACACCACGGCGAGCTGCTCTTTTAGCGCCGGCCATTGTTCCGGGCTCGCCTGTGTGCCGAACAGGTCCTCATCGAGCCCCGCTTTCTCGACCAGCAGCGCATAAAACTGCGGTTCCAGCGCTCCAATCGATACGAATTTTCCATCGGCCGTCTCGTAGACATCGTAGTGGTAGGCCGCGCCGTCAAGTAGGTTTGCGTGGCGTTTCTCGCTCCAGAAACCCAGATCTTTCCAGCCGTGAAATACCGACATCAGGCTTGCCGATCCATCCGTGATTGCGGCGTCTATAACCTGCCCTTTTCCTGATTCCCGCGCTTCGAGCAGCGCGGCCAGAATACCCGTCACGAGGAACAGGCCGCCGCTGGCATAGTCGCCGACGAGGTTCAATGGCGGAACAGGTTTTTCTTTACCGCCGATCGCGGCGAGCGCGCCGGTCAGGGAGATGTAGTTGATGTCGTGCCCTGCCGCATTGGCCAGCGGGCCCGACTGGCCCCAGCCGGTCAGGCGGCCATAGACCAGCGCGGGGTTGATCACGTGGCACTGCTCGGGACCTACACCTAAGCGCTCGGCGACACCGGGACGAAAACTTTCGAACAGGACATCCGCCTGCTCGACCAGCCTCAATAGCGCTTTTAGGCCTGCAGGATTCTTGATATCGATCGCAATGGATCGCTTGCCGCGCGAGGTCACATCTTTCTGTGCCGGAACGGCGATACCCACCGTTTCCGACGACCGCTCGACAACGATGACATCAGCACCCATGTCCGCAAGCAGCATGCCCGCATACGGACCCGGGCCGATGCCCTTTATCTCGATAATCTTGATCCCTGCCAGCGGACCCATCAGGGAGACCGCCAAACGACTTCGATCATCTCATCGAGACCGGCTTCGCGGAACTTGGGCGGGCCATTATCGATGTCGTCATGAGCGGCGACACGCTCAAGGCCGGGCCAGTATGAATGGATTTCGTCGGCCGGCACCGAAAAAGGCGGCCCGGTCGCGACCGACTCGTCGTATTCGAGGCTGATGAGCAGCTTTGCGGCATCTGGAGCGAGCAATGACCGCGTGTGCTCGACGTACCTCGCGCGCAGATTCGGGGGCATTGCAACGAGCGCGCCGCGATCGTAATAAGCGTCGAACGGGCCGTCAGAAAAATCGAAATAGTCGCCGCAATAAATCGTAATCGCATGCTCTGCCGCGACATAGGCAGTTTGTGCCCCGTCGATAATCGAATATGCGATGTCGTTCTCGTCAAAAAGCGCTCTGACAGCCAGCTCCGACAGCTCGACGCCAACAACCTCGTTATCCTGGCGCGCCAGCCAGATCAGGTCCCGGGTCTTGCCGCAAAGCGGCACGAGCACGCGCTTTCCCGACACGGTCCAGTACTTTTGCAGGCTCGCATTCCCCTCTGGCTCGTGCCAACCGATCCGGCCCTCCTGCCAGCGCTCCAGCCAATTCTCGTTCATACTTCTTTATCCGCTCATGATGCCAGCAGCGCGGCGGCTGCGGCCAGAATTTCACCGCAATCCGCCTCGACCTTGAGCGCGGCGATGTCATCCGCGCGCGTTCGACCCTGGTTAACGATCGCAATCGGTTTCCGTTGGGCAGCGGCCTGGCGCGCAAATCGAAATCCCGAAAACAGCATGAGCGACGAGCCCACGACGAGCAGCGCGTTTGCGCGGTCGATCGCCGAGGACGCATCGTGCACACGATCCTTCGGCACGGTTTCGCCAAACATCACGACGTTGGGTTTGACGATGCCATCGCAAGCGGCGCAGCCCGCAACGCAAAACTCGTCATGACTGTTGTCTGCAAGCTCGGCGTCGCCATCAGGCTTGTATCGAAAGACCTCGGCGTGCCAGTCGGGGTTGGCGTCTCTTAGCGCCCGCTGAAAATCGAGACGCGTATGGGTCGTATTACAGCCCAGGCAACGCACCTTGCTGAGATCGCCGTGCAGATCGATTACACGCCGACTTCCGGCTTCGCTGTGCAGGCGATCCACGTTTTGCGTGATCAGCGTGTCGACTTTACCGGTTGCCTCGAGACCCGCGAGGGCAAAATGGGCGGCGTTGGGGCGCGCCGTGGAAAAGCGCTGCCATCCGACATAACTCCGAGCCCAATAGCGCTTCCGGGCATGCGGGTTGTTGACAAAATCCGTGAACTGGATCGGCTCCGCGTGCT